>NZ_CP098805.1:5684489-5989234 GCF_023821985.2 Dyadobacter chenhuakuii
CGTATCCGAAGAAGTTGTCACGTGTATCGTTCGAGTAGTTCTGGTAGCGGGAGTAGTATGGGTTTTCAGAGTAGATAGGGCCGTTTGTATCAAATGGTCTTGTTGGGCTTGCCCAGTTCCATGTTACATTCTGCTCATTTCTGAAATACGCGTCTTTTTGCTCCAGAAGGTCAACATTTGTCTGGAACCACTGTCTGAACTGCTGGTTAGGGTTTTTACCATCATAACCTGTTCCGTAGCGACCAAGACCTTTGATCTGCGAGTAGTTAGCGTTAGCCTGAACCGTCAGTTTTTTAGTCAGGTCGAAGCTTGCTGAGAAGTTGAAAAGGTTTTTGCCCAACTTACTGTTTGGAAGCACACCTTTCTCATCATTTCTTGTATAACCAACTTTGAAAGTTGTGTTATCACCTCCACCAGTGATGCTTACGCTTTGGTTGGAGTTTACACCTGTTTCATAAAATGCGTCCGGTCCGTTTGCAGCAGCAACCCATGGCGTCATTTTCTGGTAGTTTGGTGAGCTAGGGTCAAGTGCATCCCACTGATAAACCATCACGCTAGGATCAAACTTGGGACCGAAAGAAGCATCCGCATCAAACAATGTGATGTTTCCTTCTCCTGAACCCAGGTTACCGCGGTAAAAACGGGTTTTTGCGCGGTCACCATCATATCCTGCACCATATTCTTTCTGATACTTCACAAAAGTTGTTTTGTCGATCTTACCCCAGGTAACACCGCTGTTCACAACTACGTCGAAGCTGTTTTTACGTCCTTGTTTGGTTGTGATCAAAATCACCCCGTTGGATGCGCGTGAACCGTACAATGCAGTTGCAGCAGCACCTTTCAAAACGTTTACAGAAGCAATGTTGTCAGGGTTGATATCCGCTGCGGCGTTACCGTAGTCAGTTCCTGCACGTCCTGTTTGCTGATCGGAAGTGTTTGTGTTGGCATTGGAAACGGGCACACCGTCGATAACCCAAAGAGCCTGGTTATTACCGGTAATGGACTTAAAACCACGGATAACCGCGCTGGTCGATCCACCCATGTTATTGTTTGTTTTAATGTCCAGACCGGCCACTTTACCCGCCAGTGCGTTCATTACGCTTGGGTTACGCGCCTGCGTGATTTGCTCAGCGTTAACCTGCTGCGCTGCGTACACCAGTTCATTTCTTTTTCTTTCCTGGCCTAATGCCGTTACAACCACTTCTTGCAACTGGCTTACATCATTCTTAAGCGAAACATTAATGGTTGTCTGGCTTCCCACAGCGGCTTCCTGAGTCTGAAAACCGATAAAGCTAAATACCAGCGTCGAATTCGATTCAGCATTGATCGAGAATTCTCCCTGGGCATTGGTGGTAGTACCGCGATTAGTACCTTTCAAAGAAATGTTCACGCCTGGCAGTGCGGAGCCATCTTCGGCGCTGACTTTACCAGTCACGGCGCGATCCTGGGCGAATACCTGTGCCGTCAATAGCATCAAGCATCCCAGTAGGGTTAATAGAGTCTTCCTCATACGTGTTAAAAGAGTTAGAATTGTTATGTTAACATAATGTTGCAAAAATAATTATTAGTTTAACCATTACAACCTTTTAATTGCAATTTTTCAAAATAAACTTTGGTATCCACTGTGTTTTTGACAAATATTATACCTGGAATAGCGCATTTTTTGCCATTTTTTAAATGTTTGATTTATGTGAAAAACCAGTTACTATTATATATTTGTTAACAATATGGTGCTTTTATTAACTTTTTCGTATCATTACCGGTCAGCAGTTTTAAGATTAATAAATAGCAAACTAATTTGACGCTAGGGTTATACGTTTGTCTTAACAAGAATGAATCTAAATTATTTATTTTTAGAATTTATTCGTTCCAAGCCGTTAACTAAATTCTTTTTATTTTGGATTATTCTAATAATTGAAAATATCTCAACCTTTCATTTATGCTAAGAACACTACTTTCCATCGCTCTTATCATCTCTGTTCTGCAAGCCCATGCGCAGTCTAATTTATCGGCCTCTATTGATCAGAAGGCACAATCGCTGGAAAAAAAGCTGGTGGAATGGCGCCGGGATTTTCATGAAAATCCGGAGCTGGGCAACCGGGAGTTTAAAACCGCTGAGAAAGTGGCAAACCACTTGAAACAATTGGGAATAGAAGTGACGACTGGCATAGCGCATACGGGTGTTGTGGGGCTTCTGAAAGGTGGGAAACCAGGTCCTGTGGTAGCATTGCGGGCGGATATGGACGGACTGCCTGTCACCGAGCGTGTGGATGTGCCATTCAAATCGAAGGTTATGGTCGATTACAATGGCCAGAAAACAGGCGTCATGCACGCATGCGGGCACGATACACACGTGGCGATCCTGATGGGTGTTGCCGAAGTCCTTGCCGGGATGAAAAATGACATTCCAGGGACGATCAAATTTATATTTCAGCCAGCCGAAGAAGGCGCGCCGGAAGGCGAGGAGGGTGGTGCCAAGCTGATGGTTAAAGAGGGTGTTCTTGACAATCCGGCCGTTGAAGCGATCTTCGGGCTTCATATTGATGCGCTGATAGAAGTCGGCAAAATCGCTTACAAGCCGGGAGCAACCATGGCGGCGGTTGATTTTTTCAGCATTGATGTAACAGGAAAGCAAACACACGGCGCCTATCCATGGTCCGGAATAGATCCGATCGTTACTTCTTCACAGATCATCATGGGTTTGCAGACGATTGTAAGCCGCAACCTGAATCTAACGCAGGCACCCGCCGTGGTAACTGTTGGCGCGGTCAATGGTGGCATCCGGCAGAATATTATTCCGGAAAGTGTCAAAATGATCGGCACGGTCCGCACGTTCGACGAAGGTATGCATATGTATGTGCACAAGCGGATGAATGAGATTGCAACCAACATTGCAGAAAGTGCAGGCGCAACGGCCAAGGTGAACATTAATGTCATGTATCCGGTCACATTCAATAATGAAGCATTGACGGCGAAGATGATCGGGACTTTGGAAAATGTAGCCGGAAAAAACAATGTGAACTTAATCCCGGCCAAAACCGGCGCGGAAGATTTCTCCTATTTTCAGCAAAAAGTCCCCGGATTCTTCTTTTTCCTGGGCGGTATGCCGAAGGGAAAGGCCGTAGAGCAAGCTGCGCCGCACCATACGCCCGACTTTTATGTGGATGAGAGCAGTCTTGTACTGGGCGTGCGCTCGCTAAGCCGCTTGGCAACAGATTATTTGCAAATGGCCAAATCAAGTGATGTTAAGAAAGGAAAAAGCAAGTAAACACCTTATTCCGGAATGTTCTTGCGGACCTGATCAAAAAGCAGATTTGGTAAAAAACGCTTTAAATAAATAGCGGCCACTTCTTTGAAACCACCGATATAGATTTCCTTTTTGTCCTTTTTAACTGCGTCGAGAATTCTGCGTGCACATTCTTCTGCGGGAATTCCTTTCGCCTGATTGGAATCCATTTTGCCGAATTTACTCCCCGAAGCATCCATCGCATTCAGCGAAATATTGGTGCGGATATAGCCCGGGCAAACCGTCGTCACCTTAATGTTATCACTGTAACCCTCAGCCCTGAGCGAGTCGTAAAAGCCATGTAATGCATGTTTGGCAGCATTATAACCCGATCTCATAATCGTCCCTATTTTTCCGGCAACGCTACTGATCACAATGAAATGCCCGCTTTTTTGCTTGATCATATAAGGCAAAACGGCCTTAGTCAGGGCCACCGTACTAAAAAAGTTCACATTCATCAGTTTCTGATAAACATCCAGCGCTGTATCGTTGACATAGGAACGCTGGCTAACCCCTGCATTGTGAACCATTACGTCTATCCGTCCGAAATGCGCAATTACTTGTTCAGCTGCGCCTTGCGCCTTGTCAAACTGGGTTACGTCCATAGGAAGCACCAGAACGGATGTTTCTGGTAGGCCTGTTATTTCTTTCACCCTCCGGAGCTCGTCTTCGCGCCTTGCCGTGAGCACAAGCCTGGCGCCTTCTTTTGCAAATGCAAGCGCCATAGCCTCTCCGATTCCCGACGATGCGCCCGTTATCCAGACAACCTTATTATTAAATGTATCCATGAATGATCAGAATGCGGAATTTTCGAATTGGAAGGAAACTCCCTCACTTGTGACATTGAGAACAGCCTCCATACCAACGCCCATCGCACGATTATCGCCGACATGACCCACAGGGAAATTGAAACAAACCGGATAATCGAACCCAGCAATGTGTTCTTGAATAATTTCGTAATATGTTTTACCGAATGTCGGATTAGTATTGTCCTTCATATCAGAGAATTGCCCGACGATTAAGCCAGCCAGTTTATCGAATTTACCAGCCCGTTTCATCTGGATCATCATGCGGTCCAGGTTGTAGAGATATTCGTTAATGTCTTCAATAAAGAGGATTTTTCCATCCGTATCCACATCGGTTTGCGAGCCGATCAAATGCGCTAAAATGCACAGATTACCACCGACAACCTGCCCGTTAGCGATTCCTGCTTGATTTAAAGGATGGATATCAATCTTATAATGAGGCATTTCGCCGAACAGCATTTGCCGGAGTGACTCTTTCGCCAATTCCGCCCCGTCCGTCGTAATAGACTTGCCCATGGGCGCATGCAGGCTCGCATAACCCAGGTCAAATATCTGGGAAAGGATCACAGTCAGGTCACTGAATCCCACAACCCATTTCGGATTTTTAAGAAATTGATCAAAATTAAGCTGATCCACGATCCGGGAGCAGCCATAACCGCCACGGGCAGCAATCACAGCCTTAATAGAAGGATCATCCAGCATCGCCTGCAAATCAGCAAGACGCACGGCATCCGGCGCAGAAAACTGGTTCGAAGCCGTTTTTAAAGTCTCTCCTTCCACCACTTCAAGCCCCCATTCGTCTCGAAAAACAGCGATCCCCGGCAAAAGGTCATCATAATTCAAAACACTAGCCGGCGCCACAATGCCAATCTTATCACCGGGTTTGAGGAAAGGAGGGAGGTTGATTTTGTTCATTAAATAAATGCTAGGGTTCATAATGACCCTTCATGGAGATAATGAAAACCGTATGGTCTTCGATTCTGTAAATGATTCTGTGTTCTTGATCTATTCGTCTGGAATATTTGCCTGCCAGACTGTATTTCAGCAGCTCAGGTTTTCCGATTCCGGAAGCCGGCGTTTCTCTGATCGACTGGATCAACTTTTCGATTCTCTTAATGTGCGTTTTCCGGCCAGATTTATGCCAGAATTCTAAGTGTTGCAGAGCGAGATCGGTAAACTTTATTTTGAAGTTACCAGATCCCATAAATTTTCTCCTTCTTTTAGTTCAGTAGTGCGACCCTCTTTAATTTGCTGTTCGCCATCCTCGATCATGGCTACAAATTCGGAATTATAAATTATCTCGTCAAGCGTAATCTTCACTCTCTTCCCATCCTGAATATCTTTTTTACCATTCTTAATTTTTTCAATAAACTCAGGATTATATGGACTTTCTGCCTGCTCCTCAAAAGAAACGTGGGCATTTTTCAAGAGATCCTTAACAGCCTGAAGAACCTTTTGATCTTCCGTATTAATGAATAGTGTTGTCATAGCTTTTTTCTTTTTTAACCAAATTAAAGATAGTATAGTTTACTATATAAACACAACCTCTTCCAGCAACTCCGAGCCCATCTCCCGGTTGATGAGTTCGATGATTTTTCCTTTGGCGCGGAAGAGTTCGTTCCGTAACGGTGCGGATTCTATTTGTAGGAAAAGGGTTTTTTCTTTGATGTAAACGGTTTTTGTACGGGTTGCGATTGCAGAACCCATGATCTTTTCCCAATGTGCGACGACGTACGATTGATCAAACCGGTTCCGTAAACGATACTTCTCCAGCATTTGGTCAATGGCATCTTTCAGCGGCGTGACGCCGGGTCGCCGCGAAGCTTTTTCTTTGTCAAACCGATACTGCATGGCCATAATGAATCAATGTTGAATCCTGCAAATGTAGGAAGTTCTCAGAGCCCGGCTGTCGTTACGGGGTTTACTTTTTTCAGCAATTCCTCGTAAACCACATCCATAATGGCCGTGCGAATGTTGAGTTGCGAAATTTTATTATTCTCTCTTGTTGGGTAAACGCGGTTCGAAAGAAACACATAATTCAGCTTCCACGCAGGATCGGCCCAAGTCATAATGCCCGTGTAACCCGTATGCCCGAAGCTGGACGGACTCGCATATTTAGGTGCATTGCCGGTATATTTAAACGAAGGCTTATCAAACCCAATCCCACGGCGACTGCCCATTTCAGGATATTGGTAACGCGTAAACTCAACCAGCGCATCCTTGCTCAAAAGCTGCTGACCGCCATAATAACCCTGCTGCAAATACATTTGCCAAACTTTCATCACATCATTGGCATCCCCAAACAACCCCGCATGTCCGCTCAAACCGCCTAACATCGCCGCCGCTTCGTCATGTACCTGGCCATGCAATTGCGTCATCCTGAAAAACGTATCGCGTTCCGTCTCTACAATGTCCTGCAACTTGTAAAAACGCTTTGGATTGAATGTCAATGTGTTCGCACCCAGCTTATGGTAATAGTGGTTTTTGAGGTAATCTTCAAAATTCTCGCCTGAAAGTCTTTTTACAATTTGAGGATAAAGAATAAACGAAAGATCGCTGTATACATAGCCTTCCTTCTCATTCAGAGGAGAATTGCGAATGGCTTCGAAAATCTTTTTGTCGTAGTTCTTGAAGATAAAGAGGCTGTCGCCAACTACCGAAGTCGGATATTTTTTTGACTGTTTTGTGCTGAATGTCTTCTTTTTCCAGGATCCATCCGCATTCTGTGCTTCTTTCCAAAGGACGATAAATGCCTTTAAACGAGCACTATGCGTCAATACGCGGCGCCATTGCAGGTCTGCTTTGTTGGAGCCTTCAAAATCGGGCAGGTAATCCTTCATTGTCGCATCCAGATCAAACTTTTTAGCGTCCCAAAGGCTCATCAGGGCCAATGTGGAAGCTGTGATCTTCGTCACCGAAGCGAGGTCGTAAAGGTCAGTCAGTTTCACATTCGCATTGCCTTCGTAAGTATGTTTTCCATAAGCTTTTCTGAAAAACACTTTCCCATCCTTTGCCAATTGCACCACGCAGCCTGGCGTTGCTTTCTGCGTAACCGCCAGATTTGCAATGGAGTCTATTTTGAATGTAATGATCTCAGAATCAAGTCCGAGTTCTTCCGGGATTGTGTATTTCAATCGGCCTATGGCAGGAGTTTCAATGCCTGCATTATAAGGAAATTGTGCATTTACGGTAACAGGCAATTTTCCCTGGGCGGGGATGGCTCCAAAGATCAGTTGTGCAGAAAGATCCTGTGTGTAAGGGGTTAATTGATAGGCCATTAACAACGCACGCGCATTCTCGGGCTTTTGTATTTTGTTTAAAGAATAAGGGTTGCCGAAAATGGACACAACTGCCTTGTCAGAAGCAATCAGCTCCTGCAAAACGGCACTCATTTGCTCTGTTAGCCCATAATTAGTCCGTGGCGAAATGCTACCCAAATGCACGCCTACCAGTAACAAGTTGAATGCTTTCAATTTTTCCCGCAATTCGGTTACCTGCGCCTCAGTTGCTTTGGCCGGAACCTGAAAGTGCTCGACGGTTGTGTACAAGCCCAATGTCTTCTGGAATGTTGTAATGGTGTCGGCACCTAAGGATATGGAAGCGATTTTCAACGTGTCCAGGTCGCGCAGGGGCAATAAGTCTTTGTCGTTTTTGAGGACAGTTAATGCTTTTTCGGTCAAAAGGCGGTTTGTCAGTTCGGCAGCTTTTGGGTTCAGGTCTTTGTATAAATTGTTGAGATCAACCGGCTTATAATAGTTCAGGCCGGCCCACGCCTTGGCTTGCAGTACTTTTTTGCAGCGTGCATCAATTTCCGCCTGCGTTATTTTTCCTTCCGCAATGCTTTTCTTGATCTCAGCGATTGATTTCGAAACATCCTCCGTAAATTCCAGCAAGTCCATTCCTGATTCAAGGCCCATAGCATCTGCGCGACCATTCGGGAAATACTTGGTGACGCCTTTCATATTCATAGCATCAGAATAGATCAGGCCATCGAACCCAAGCTGTTTTCTCAAAAGATCGGAAACAATTGGTTTTGAAAGGGTTGAAGGAAGATTTTTGGTCGTATCAAGCGCCGGAATGCTCAAATGTGCGATCATCATCCCGCTAATGCCATTCGCGATCAGCGCTTTGAAAGGATATAGTTCGAGAGAATCAAGCCGGGTTGTGTTATGCGAAATTAATGGAAGATCATAATGCGAATCTACGCCCGTGTCACCGTGTCCGGGGAAATGCTTGGCGCTGGTCAGCAAGCCGTTATCCTGCATTCCCTTCATATAAGCCACGGCTTTGTCGGCTACTTTGTATTTGTTTTCTCCAAAAGACCGGAAGCTGATCACCGGGTTATCGGGATTGTTGTTTACATCGGCAACGGGCGCAAAATTAATGTGCATACCCAGGCGCCGAGCTTGTTTGGCGAGCTGTGCGCCCATCTCATAAATCAGATCATTACTGCCCTGGATTGCGCCCAATGTCATTTGATAAGGATAGCGCACCGTGCTGTCAATCCGCATAGCAAGTCCGAATTCCGCATCCATTGCAATCAGCAAAGGCACTTTTGAAATCGACTGATAATAATTCGTCAGCTGTGCCTGGGGAATCGGCCCGCCCTGAAAGAATACGATCCCACCCACCTTATTTTCCCGGATCAGCTTCTCCACCACTGCCGGATTACTAGTTTTAGGATCAATAACAGCCCGTTTTACATCCGAAACCGCCGCCACCATAATCAACTGCGCAATCCGCTCATCCGGCGTAAGCGTAGCAAAAACCGAATCCACCCACTGCCGCGAAGCATTGGTTTGATTTTGATTTAAAAATGTGGGGGAAGCAGCAATTTGTGCCTGGGAATTAGCACTGCAAATGATTAGGGAGAAAAGGGAAACGAGCAGAAAGGTGATTTTTTTCATGAATTGGGACAGAATAGGAATCAGCTTCCAAAGTTTGGAAAACCAATTGACTAATCCAATGGAAACTATTGTCTCGCTAAATGTTTGGCGAACGCATCTTAAAACACCAACCCCAACACCAGCCCTGCGACGATAATTATATATGACGGCACCTTTGAAAAAGTCAGGACTAAAATTGTGGCGATGACGGTTAGCATTGGTTGAGTGCTGCTCATCATGGGTTGGAAAAGGGAGATGGCGGCTGCGATGGTGAGGCCGCAACTGGCGGCGTGGATGCCTTCGAGCGAGGCCCGGATGCCGCGGTAACGTTTGAGCTGGTCCCAGAATGGGTAGGCGAAAAAGATGAAGAATGTGCCTGGAAGGAAAATCCCGGCTGTTGCAACGAAACCGCCAACAATCTGTCCGGTAATGCCTGCTGATTGCAGCGAAATGCTTCCGACAAATGTGGCAATGGAAAAAACAGGTCCCGGCACGACCTGGGTAAGCGCCATTCCGGCCAGAAATTCCTGATCGGTGAGATAATGCTTGAATTCTACAAACTCGTTATATAGGATCGGGACAAGCACTTGCCCGCCGCCGAAAACCAGGCTGCCGTTCCGGTAAAAATTTTCAAAAAGCCGCACAGGAAGAGAATTCGTGACCTTACCCACAATCGCAGCCGCGATCAGGACCGAGATCCAAAAAATAATGGGCCGCCAAAGAATGCGGATCGGGCCGCGCTCCATTTTTTCGTGTTTCTTGAAATTGAGGGACGCCGCAACGCCGCCGCTGACAATGAGCACGGGCGTCATGTATGGGGACGGATACATGTAGGCCAGAATCGTGGCAATTACCAGAAACGACCAGCCTTGTGTATTATGAATGACTTTTTTGGCAATGGACGACGCGCCATACATTAAAAAAGCTACCGCCATCGGCCCCACGAACTTCGTGAATTGCAGAGAAATCGAGTTGCGTTCCAGATAATGTATGCCGATTGCCGCCAGTGTCATCAGGATCATAGCTGGCAGCGACCAGACGATAAGTGTCAGATAAGCAAGTGGTTGTCCACCGATTTTCAGTCCGATGGCCGTAACAGTCTGCGTGGAGCTGGGGCCTGGTAAAACCGAGCATAATGCCTGTAATTCAAGCAGTTCCTCTTCGGTAATGTATCTTCTTTTCCGCACCAGCCGCTCAATCATCATCATCAAATGCACCTGCGGGCCTCCAAATGCCGTCACGGACAGCAAGAGGATGTCCGTCAGGTAAATGATGTAGCGAAAGCGGCGGATAGGAGGGTGGGCCAAGGGTTTTGGAGGTTATTTTTTTAAACCCAGTTCTCTCAATCGTTCATCCAAAAATTCACCCGCTGTCATATTGGTATACAGTTTAGGGAATTCCTGCGAAACACAACTATCCAGACTTGTGAGATCCATATCGGCCCGAGGATGCATAAAAAACGGGATTGAATAACGCGAAGTGCCCATTTTCTCACGTGGCGGATTCACGACCCGGTGAATGGTCGATTTCAATTTATGATTGGTAAGCCTGTCCAGCATATCACCCACATTGACCACGATCTGATCCGGAAGGGCGGTGATGGGAATCCATTCTCCGTCGCGGCGAAGCACTTCCAGGCCTTCTGCGCTGGCGCCCATTAGTAATGTAATGAGGTTAATGTCGCCGTGAGCCGCAGCACGCACGGCTCCTTCGGGCACGAGTTCGGGATTTGGAATTGGGAAATAATGTAAGGCCCGCAGCAGGCTGTCGCCATTTCTGACCTTGTCTTCAAAATAATCCTCAGGCAGATTGAGATAAATAGCGATGGCGCGCAGCAGCATTTTCCCCGCATTCTCAAATGTCCGGTAAACTGCTAATGTATGTTTTTCAAATTCAGGGAGTTCGGCAGGAAAAACGTTGGAAGGCATGCTGCCAATGGGATCGGGCTGGCCAATGTGGTAAAATTCTTTCAGATCGGCCACTTTGAAACCCTTAGCAGTCTCTTTTCCTTTTCCTATATATCCGCGCTGACCGAAGAGCTCGGCAAACTCATATTTTTTCTTGACTTCATCAGGAAGCGAGAAGAAAGCCTTCACGGTTTCGTAAAGTTCATTCCGCAGGGAGTCGCTGAGTCCGTGGTTTTTTATTGCTACAAATCCAATGTTGTTGAACGCTTCACCCAGGTCTGCTACAAACTGCTTTTTCTGTTCGGCATTTCCTGAGGTAAAATCGGCCAAATCCAGCGATGGGACTTGATTTAATAATGCTGGTTCCATAAAATACTTTTTTGGTGCAAAGTAAAAACTATCCGCAGACTTGCCAAGTGATCTCATAGCATGAACTGGAAAACGTATACAGCAGGGAATGTTTTTTATATATACATTACACCTTTGTTCAATATTTTCAGACTTCCATTTTTGACATTCTGGTATGACAGACATTGATCCGGGAAATGACCTTTGGGAGCGATTTATTTCCGGGAGTTCTTCGGCATTCAGCGAGCTTTACGATGCCTATACAGACGTTCTGTATAAGTTCGGAATGCGATATTCGGCTGACAGTGATCTTGTTAAAGATTGTATCCACGATCTTTTTATAGACCTGCACAGCTATCGCGGAAGTCTGGCGAAGGAGGTTAATGTTAAATTTTATTTACTAAAATCATTTCGAAGAAAACTGCACGCCGCGCACCGGAAATCAAGCTTGCTGAACTTCAACAGCTGGCAGGCAGAGGAAACGTTCGGCATTAATGCATTTGCATTCAGTGCTGAACATGAGATCATTGTGGATGAAAAACAGCGTGAAATGCTGGATCATCTGGCGTTGGAAATTAATCAACTCCCTGAGCGGCAACGGGAAATCCTGTATTTACGCTTCAATCAGGACCTGGATTATGAGGAGATTGCTTCCATGATGCAAATTTCAGTTCCTACCTGCCGGACCTTCATTTACCGGGCGCTCAAACAACTTCGCGGCAAGCTGGAATTCAGCTCCATTGCCCTGTTTTTGTACTGGGTATAAAATATTTTCTTCTTTTTGTTAAAATAATCCTTTTTCGGAGTCTATATGACGTCGAAAGTCTTCTCTTGTATGTCAAACAAGTTCTTAAATGAAAAGAAGATTACGAAAGCACGAGGATTTGCACGAATCTGAATCAGCCGGACTGACGGAAGACGAGCAAAAAATTCTTGCTAATACAAAGATTTTGATGCATTCCCTGCGGGAGGAAGCATTGCCTGTTGCCGAAAAAGAAGCATTGCGAATGCGCGTTCAGGAAACAATCGCACAAAAAAGCGAGCGGCCCGTCCGCAGCATATGGCTGGCCGTTGCAGCATCTCTGGCCTTATTAATGGTCGTAGGCGCAGGTTTCCTGCTCATGCAAAAAAATAAAGGATCGGCGATGGAAGAAGTGGCTTCCAAAATCCAGGCTGACACAGAAGAAACGCGCTTGCAGCTCGCGGACAAGCGGATTATTCATCTTTCCGAACAGAATTCAGACCTGATCTATGAGCAAAACGGTTCTCGTATCCAGATCGACTCGTCGTCCGTGGTGGAACAGCAAGTGGCTGAATCCGAAGAAGAATTCAACACATTAACGGTCCCTTACGGTAAAAGGTCGACCATTACGCTCATCGACGGCACCAAGATCTGGCTCAATTCCGGTTCACGCCTCGTTTATCCAGCTCAATTTGACGGCGACACAAGGGAGGTTTACCTTGAAGGTCAGGCCTATTTTTCCGTTTCGCACGCAGCCGAAAGACCATTTTATGTGCATACCAAAAACATCAAAGTACAGGTTCTCGGAACCGAGTTTGACGTGAGCGCTTATGACGACGACCAACAGACCGCAGCCGTGCTCGTCAAAGGAAGCATTGAGCTGACGGCCAATCAAAAATCTTTATTCAACACGAAAAACAAGAAGCTCACACCCGGGACGATGGCTGTTTACAATGCAGCAACGGATGATCTGCAAACGGCGGGCGTGGACGTAGAACCTTACATTTCCTGGAAAGAGGGCTATCTGATTTTCAAAAAGGCACCGCTTAGGGACATCCTCAAAAAGCTTTCGCGCTATTATAAGGCCGATATTTCGCTGGGCAGCGCAGAGGCAAAGCACGTTACATTCTCCGGAACACTGGATTTGCAGGATGATCTGGCCATGGTTCTGGACGTTATATCCGTATCGACATCACTTAAATATCAGCAAACAGAAAGGAGGTTTATATTCAGGTAAAGCATTATGAGAACAACAAAAACGGAAGACGCGGCAACGTCTTCCGATAGTCACACTTGCCGGCAAGCAAGTGATTTTTAAACCATTGTATCAACAAAAGTCGTATCAAATTTATGAAAAAATTTGACCATTCAGGGCATTGCCCTCCGGGTGTATTATTCCCAAAAAAAATCCTAAGAATTATGAAGCTGACGATTCTACTACTATGGATCGGAATGATGGGCGTTCATGCAACAGGCTATTCGCAGAAAAGCAGGATGGATGTAGCGATCCGGAACGGCAATCTGGGCGGGTTATTTAAGCTGATTCAGGAAAAAACCGATTACCGGATTTTTTATAAGGACGGCCTTTTTTCGGAAAACGGCGAAGGGAATCTCAATCTTAACCTAAAAAACGAAACCGTTCCCGCCATTCTGACACGGGCGCTGAAAGGCACTGATCTGACATTTAAAATTATTGGAAAACAAATTGCCGTTTTCAAAAAGGATGAAGAATCAAAATCTGCCGCCATTAAATCATTGCCTGCACCCGAGGCACCGGTAGCAAATGTGATCCGCGAAATCACGGGAACAATCCAGGATATGAAGGGCGGGCCGTTGCCGGGAGCAACCGTGATCGTCAAAGGAACTGATAAGGGCACGTCTACGGATGCCACGGGCAAGTTCAGCATTGAAGCGGAGCAGGGGGATGTGCTGGTGATTTCCTTTATCGGTTATTTGGGCAAGGAACTGGTTGTCGGCACCCAAACGGCTGTGAATATCCAGCTGGAAGAGGACCTGGGCGGACTGGAAGAAGTTGTGATCGTAGGTTTTGGCTCTCAGCGAAAAGCCACCATTACGGGTTCCATTGCCACCATTACCACAGAAGATTTAAAACAAAGCCCGACAGCGAGCATTACCAATGCATTGGCGGGACGGCTTCCGGGACTTTTTGCCAACCAGTTTGGCGGCGGTGAGCCGGGTGTGGACAGGAGTGATATTTTTATCCGCGGCACAGCCACTTACGGAAATCAAGCCCCGATTGTGATTATCGACGGTCTGGAAAGAAGCATGGATTATCTGGCACCATCGGAAATTGAAACATTTACAATTCTCAAAGATGCCTCAGCAACAGCTCCTTACGGGGTTAGGGGAGCCAATGGTGTGATTCTGATCACAACAAAAAGAGGAAAAGTGCAGGATAAAGCGACCGTCAATTTTAAAGGCTCGGTCGGAGTCAACCAGCCTGTAAAATTCCCGACTTACCTGGGATCGGCGGATTATGCCATGTTATACAACGAAGCCCGCCGGAACGACAGCCCGGATGCGGACCCGTCGACATTGAATCTGTTTTCAGAATCCGCCATTACGAATTTCCGGAAAGCGAAAGGTGACAACTCGGATGGATTAGGGTATAACTGGAATTATTTCGATTACGCATTCAAGCCAGGGGTGCAGCATGATTATAGTTTGTCTATTAGCGGTGGATCAGTAAGGGCCAGATATTTCGTTCTGGCCAATTACTTTCAGCAGGATGGAAACTACAAGCACACGAATATGGGCCCGAACAACACCCAGGCCGTTTTTAAGCGCTATAATTTCCGTTCTAATATTGATATAGACATTACAGATAACTTTTTTGCCAGACTGGACATTGGTGCCCGGATCACAGACCGCAATGCGCCGGGAACATCGGCAGCAAGGATCGTGGAAATGGCCAACACGCAGCCTTCTTATCTGCCCATCACATTAGAACCAAATGGAAACCCTGCGAACCGGGTTTTTGAAGCTAATAATCCGCTTGGAATGCTGTATGGTGATCAGATTTACAGGTTTAACATTCTCGGTGAGCTGAGTCGCACCGGGTTTTTGAATGATAAAAACACCTATCTCAACGGCTCGTTTTCGTTGGGGCATAAGCTGGATTTCATAACAAAAGGCTTATCCATTGACGGCGTTTTCTCATATGATGCGTCCGACGGAGCCTGGATCCGTCGCGATGTGACAACCTATTCCGAAGGTTACCGCGAATATCCGGGTTATGCAACATTTGTTCCGGAGCAGGGAAGTGATATTTACAGGGAACCAGGGATCTATACGGGTGCATACAAGTCGGGAAACAAGTATGACATTGACCAGACGATCCGCAACCAGTTCGACAATAAGGACAACGAAAACCGCTCTTATGTCCAGGCTAAGCTGGATTACCTGCGCAATTTCGGCATGCATGATGTCACGGGAATGGTGCTCGTAAACCGCTCCAAACGGATCATTAATAACCAGGTGCCGTTTAGTTACCAGGGCATTACGGCCAGGGCCACTTATGGCTATGACGATCGCTATCTTTTCGAGTTCAATGCGGCGTATAATGGCTCCGAAAACTTTGCAAAAGGGAAACGTTACGGATTTTTCCCTTCTGTTTCGGCAGGCTGGGTGCTCTCCAAAGAACAGTTTATGAGCAGCACGCAAAACTGGCTGAATTCCTTTAAGATCAGAGGCTCCTATGGCTTGGTTGGGAGTGACCGTGTTCCGAATGACCGCCGGTTTATTTATCTGCAATATTTTAGCGGTCGAGAGCATGATTACAATTTTGGAACGGACAATTTCGGTTCAGGAGCAGGGGGTTACCTCTACGAAGGCGACCTGGCCAATCCAGACCTGACCTGGGAAAAAGCCAGAAAAGCCAACATTGGTATTGATGCAACATTCCTGAAACACCTTACGGTTACACTGGACCTGTTTCACGAGCATCGCTACGACATTATCACAGACATGGGTGGCGGCGATAAGCTTGGCTTCCCGGACATAGTGGGAAAGGATGCGCCTTACATTAACTCAGGGATTGTCAATAACCGCGGTTTTGACCTGGAAGTAGGCTGGTCTGGCAGCATTGGGAAGGATGCCACGTATTTTATTCGTCCCAATCTCTCCTTCGCGCGCAACAACATTGTGTTTATGAATGAAATCCCTTACGCAATGTCCGGCAGGGCTAACACCGGGAAACGCATCGGCGAACATTTCAATTATGCCTTTGACCATTTCGTGAGAAACCAGGGAGAGGCTAATGAGCTGAATGCAATGAACTCTGGTGGTGGTTACCAGTCGTGGGGAACATTGCGTCCCGGCGATGTCGTGTATAAGGATTTGAATGGGGACGGGAAAATCGACGATCTCGGCGACCGCACGGCTATGGGCAATCCGCGAAATCCTGAAATTATGTTTGGATTGCCGGTAGGGGCCAAATACAAAGGTTTTGATTTCAGTATGCTGTTCCAGGGTGCTGCGCGTGCTTCTGTGCAGTTGTCGGGTGCGGCTGTTTACGATTTCCCTTTGTTTAACCAGGATAAATATGGAAAAGTGAAACCCATGCATCTGGATCGCTGGACACCGGAAACGGCGGAAACAGCGACCTATCCCGCATTGCATTTCGGCGACCATAGCAATAACAAGAATGGTAACAGCAGCTTGTTTTTATATAATTCCAAATACATCCGGCTCAAAACCATTGAGCTGGGCTACAATTTGCCAAAAGCCGCCATTAACAAAATCGGTATCGAGCAAGTTCGGTTTTATGCGCAGGGCCTGAACCTGATGACTTGGGACGGGCTGAAAAAAGTAGATATGGACCCGGAAACAAGGGAAGGGACGGGCGACTGGTATCCGATCCAGAAGGTTTTGAATTTTGGCGTTGATTTAACATTCTGATTTTATCCAAAGATTTTATGATAACTAGAAAAATATATATCACCATCCTTTGCTTCGCCTGCGCACTGCTTTCGGCTTGCAAGGAAGATTTTCTGGACAGAAAGCCGGATGACCAGCTGGATGCCGAGCAGGTTTTTACCCGATATAACAAAACAAACCAGCTCATTACCGATCTCTACGACAATGCAAAAGGCTCCAACAGCCCGCTCGTATTTTTCTCCCACTTTTCCACCGCGCCTGTTACCGACGAGGCAGAAGGTTCCACAGCAGAAGGAAGCCTTACCAACAAATTCAACAATGGCGACTGGAATGCCAGCGTCATGCCTGCCGGGAGCAGCCGGGGGCAATATTGGTGGGATTTATACGGACGGATCCGCAAGGCAAATGTGATCCTGGAAGGCGTCCGGAAATACAAAACGCCTGATAACCCATTGCAAGCGGGAGATCTGAATAAGCGGTTGGGTGAAACGTATTTTCTGCGTGCTTACTTCCACTATCTGGCCGCCCGCATGTATGGAGAGGTGGTTTATGTGAACCGCACCATAGGCACCACGGATCCAAAGGACTTTAAACAGGAATCTTTTCACTCCATTGCAGCAAAAATTTATCAGGATTGCGATTCTGCGATGGCGCTGGTGCCTCCCAGCTGGGGCGGGGCCGACTTTGGAAGAGTGGATCAGGGTGCTTGCCTGGGTTTAAAGGCCATTGTGGCCTGGATGGCAGCAACCCCCATGTGGAATGGCGGCACTTTCCCGAATGATACGCGTGCGTTTGCTGCTGAATATGCGTATAAGCCCGAGCGCTGGAACGTAGCAAAAGCTGCGGCCAAGGCGGTTATTGATTTCAAAGTAGAGGGTCGTCAGCGTTACTCGCTCTATCAGGGCCACGACGCAACGGATTTTCGGGACGATGCCGGAGTGAACAATAATAATTCCAAGGTCCCAGCCCGGCTTTGGGATTTGTATCACAACATGGAAGCATTCCAGAACGAAGCGGTTTTCTTTGTGACACGTGATAAAGATAACAACTGGCAGGGTGACATTTATCCGCCGAGCTGGGGCGGGAGCTCGCGCCAGATGCCCGTTCAGGAGCAGGTGGATGAGTACGAATACATTGCCCCCGATGGATTTGGCTATCCGGTTTACGCTACACGTGCAAAAAAAGACGGCTATGACGATGGTAACCCCTACGAAAGCGTAAAACGTGACCCAAGATTTTACAGGGACATTGTTTACCACGGCTCAACATTCAAAGGAAAAGTGATCAACACCGCTTCCGGCGCCGACAAAGTGGGCGCAACCAACTCAACGACAACGGGTTATTTCCTGAGAAAAATCTTGCGGGAATCCTGGAACCGGGATAAGAGTTTCTCCATCAGCGGCCCGCCTGTATGGCGCTTGCCCGAATTTATCTACATCTATGCCGAGGCCGTAAACGAAACCGCCGGGCCCAATGCAGAGATTTATGATCTGCTGAATAGCGTCCGCAAAAGATCATTCATGGCGCCTATTCCCGCCGAAGCAAAAGCAAGCAAAGCGCTGATGGACGAGTATATCAAACGGGAAAGAAGGGTCGAATTGTTCTATGAAAATAACCGAATATGGTCTACACGCCTTTATCTGGAACCGAGCGCACCCAAGGAGATCGCCAAAGAACAAGCGTGGCAAAGTGCCGGAAGCACAAACGACCAGCGCTCGCAAAAAGCCTGGCCTTACCCCAAGACGCAGCGAATGATCAATGGCATGAAGCCGATAGAAGATCCGGCGGGAAAGATTCTAGTCGACGGCAAAAAATACAGAATGCAACGCTATTTCATAGAGAGCCGCGTCTTCGTAGCACCAAGGCACTATCTGTTCCCAATTATGCAAGACGAGCTGCAAAAAACGCCAACATTAAAGCAAAACCCGGGTTGGTAAAAGTCACTAGCTCTGTCACCCTGAGCGGACGGGGGCCGCCCGGCGGCCGAAGGGCCGGTACTAACGAAGGCCTAAAGCTACGAAGGGCCGGTACTAACGAAGGCGCCTTCGTTAGTAGCAGCCCTTCGGCTCCGCTCAGGGTGACAAATGTTGTTAACTTCTTACTCTTTAATCCCCTTAATATAAGCAATGGTCTGAGGGATTTGCTTCAGATATGAAGGGCTCTCATCCTCGATGAAATAGTGCTTGATCCCAACTTTCTTCGCTGCTTTCAGTGTGGCTGGAATGTCGATGGAGCCTGTTCCTAATGCCACGTCGTTGGTTGTTGGCGTTCCGCCGGAGAGGTTGCCTACTACGCCTTTTTTCAGGTCTTTCAAGTGCATCAGCTTCCAGCGGGTTGGATATTTCATGAGCAATTTCGCTGGGTCTTGTCCCGGAAATGCAGTCCATAGCACGTCCATTTCGAAGTTTACGTATTCAGGATTTGTGTTTTTGACAAGATAGTCAAACAATGTTCCGTCCTCGTGAGGCTCGAATTCATAGCCATGGTTGTGATAAGTAAGCTCGATGCCTGCTTCTTTCAGTTCTTTCCCGGCCTTGTTGAAATCAGCAACTGCTTTTTTCGCTGTTTCGAGGTCGAATTTGCCTTTGTGAGGAATCCAGGCGACCATCACGTATTTTGCGCCCAGTGCTTTTGCATCGGCAATGGTCTGCGCGCTGCTTTCGGCCAGTTTGTTATAATCGGCGCCGATGGAAACCATTTTAATGCCGCGCTTATCAAGCTGCTTACGCAGTTCTTCGTTCGTCATGCCTTTTATCGGTCCGCCTTCCATTTCCGTCACGCCCAAAGACTTGATCGTATCCAAAGTAGCCTCAATCCCCTTATCCCAGCTCCCCCGGAATGTATAAGCTTGCAAGCCGATTGGGTTCGTGTAGACATTGCCCTGCGCCAACAGATCGGTCTGGCTTGTAAAGGCTGCGGCTGCGAAGAGGCAGGTTTTCAGTAGTTTGTTCATTTATAGATTGGTTAATGTTCGTTTAAAAGCTAACAAAACGCTCGTTATACTAAAATCCGTCTGCCTTGATCTGCTTTTCGGTTAATTCACCATATTTTTTGACTGATTCGCGGATCTCGTCCGCCTTGCCTACCATCACAAATTGCAGCTTGTCTTTCGGGAAGTAAGTGGCGATGATCTCTTTTGTTTTTTCAGTGGTCAGCCCGTCTACTTTTGTTTGGAATGTGTTGATGAAGCTTTCGTCGAAGTTGTAGAAGTGCATATCCGTCAGCAGCCTTGCGAGCACTCCCGCGGATTCGTAGGCGGGCGGGAAGCTGCCTTTTACGTAAGCTTTAGCTGATTTCAGAATCTCATCATTAATGCCTGTTTTGTGCAAACTATCCAAGACCTGCAACGCCATATCCACAGCCGGAACCGTTGTCGAGTTTTTGGTAAATGTGCTGATCGCAAACGTTCCTGCGAATTTGTAACGCGTAAAACCGCTTCGTGCACCATAAGTAAGGCCCGAATTGACGCGTAATGCATCATTCAGCCAGGAAGTAAAACGTCCGCCTAAAATTGTGTTCACAACCAGGACCGGCACGTAATCGGCTGAATTATAATCGATTCCTTTTCCACTAATAACAAATGTAGTTTCCCTTGCATCCGGCTTGTCAACCAGTAACACGCGGCTTTTTTCGAATTCCAGATTGGGGGCAACGCGTTTTACCATGCGGTAAGGCGCTGTTTTCCAGCTGCCGAAGAGGGTGGTTATTTTCTTTTTCATATCCGCTGCTTTGAAATCGCCTACGATCGCAATCGCGCCGAGGCCCGACGTATAGTTGCTCTCGTAAAATGCTTTTGCGTCCGTTGCGGATATTTTTTCGATGGTTGCCGGTGTGCCACCGGTGGGTGCGGCGTACGGGAAGTCCTTGAACATGAATGCATTCATGTAAGCATTGATTACTGAGCGCGGGCTCTCTTTTTCCCGGATCAGTTCCTGCGTGAGGCGCTGCTTGTGCTTTTCAAATTCTGTTTTGTCAAAAACCGGGTGCATAATCACCTGCTGAATGATGTCAAACAGTTTTTCCTGATCCTTGGTCGCAAATGACGAATTCAGACCCGCCATGTCTTTGCTGGCATACGTATTAATGCTCGCGCCCACGAAATCGATCATTTCTTCGATCTGCGGTTTGGTGTATTTTTCAGTGCCAAAAAGCAGTGCGTCAGCGGTTAAGCCCGCAAGTCCGTAACGCTGGCCGTCATTGATAGCACCGGCGTCAAAAACAGCCGAGACATTGATGAGCGGGACTTCGTGTTGTTCCATCAGGTAAATGGTCAGGCCGTTTTTGAGCTTGAATTTTTCAAAAGGCGGCACTTTAAAGTTGTTTTGTGCCGAGGCCGAAAGCGTGAGCATCGCCAGAAACACAAATAGTATCTTTTTCATATTTCAATTTGATTACTGAATGTCGGTGTGAGGTTTTGGCTATTTTGATTTTTCAGGAAGCAGATAACCCACCGTCCGGTTGCGCTCGGTAAAATATTTTGCAGCAACGCGCTTAATGTCGTCCACAGTCACTTTTTTATACAATTCCGGCGCTTCGAACATTTTTTTATAATCCCCAAAAAACACATCATAACTGCCCAGACTATTTGCTTTACCATTAATGGTTTCTAATGTCCGATAAAATTCCATCAGCTTCTGATTTTTCACTTTTTGAAGTTCTTCGCCTTTTACACCGTCTTTTATAATCATATCAATTTGAATACTAATCGCTTTTTCGAGGTCCGGTGCAGAAACATTGCTATTGGCAATGGCGTAAATCAGAAAAAGACTTGGGTCGAAACTTTGGTCGGTGACGCTGGAAACATTCATCGCAAGGGTTGAGTCCATGACCAGCGATTTGGTAAGACGTGAGGAATTGCCGGAAGTAAGCAAACTGCTCAATAAATCCAGCGCATAAAAGTCCTCATGTTTGGTTTCAGGAATGTGATAGGCCATGAGAATATTCGGCGCGGCAATGTCTTTATAGGCCGTTACCCTTCTTTCGCCATTCTGCTGTGGCTCTACGGTTCTGATCTTTGGCGGCAAACCTCTTGCCGGGATGGGCGCCATGTATTGATCTGCCATTTTTTTGACCTGTTCCAAAGTCACATCGCCGACCACAACCACCGTCGCATTATTGGGCGAATAGTAAGTTTTGAAATAATTCTCCAAATCCTCCTGCGTCCAGCTTTTTATGTCAGACTCAAAACCAATTACCGGGAACATATAAGGATGTTCCTGAAAAGCAACCGATTGCACCAGCTCGCCGATGAGCCTGTAATTGCTGTTTTCCAAACCCGTGCTGCGCTCCGAAAGCACCACGCCGCGTTCGCTTTCCACCATTTTCGGGTCGATGGACAGGCTGGCAATGCGGTCGGATTCAAGTTTGAAGATCGGTTCCAATGCGTCTTTCTGGAACCAGTCGGTATAGACGGTCACATTTTCGGTCGTATAAGCATTATTGGAACCGCCGTTGGCTTCCATAAAACGGTCAAATTCCTTGGGGCCGAAGTTTTTGGAGCCATTGAACATCATGTGCTCAAAGAAGTGGGAGAGGCCCGTAATGCCATGCACCTCATTCCGCGAACCCACTTTCCAGAACAGGTACATGTTGGCGTTGGGGATCGATTTGTCTTCCAGCACCAGGAATTTCATGCCGTTGGCCAATGTGAAAGTCTTCACATCTTCCGGTTTGGTTTGCGCAAAAGACGTCCCGAAACCGGCCAGGAGCGCGGCGGTAAGCAGAAATTTCTTTATCATTTGATTAAGCTTTGTGAATTGATGTGTAATGATAGCAAACGGTTTTAAATCTATCCACTACTTTTGGTTCAGCAATTTCCTAAACCTTAAATTCTTTATGAAAAATAGCCTTTTTAGTCTGCTTATCCTGCTTGCATTCTCTGCTTTCGCCAAGCCTGCGACGGATCCGCCGGTCAAAAAATACAAATTCAAAGTGATGACCTACAACATTCACCATTGTAACCCGCCGTCGGCCGGGGATAAAATCGATGTGGAAGCCATTGCAAAGGTCATTAATGCTGAAAAACCCGATTTTGTGGCCTTGCAGGAAGTGGACGTGAACACCGAGCGCTCCGGAAAAGGGAAAAACCAGGCGCAGCAACTTGCCGCGTTAACCGGCATGCATTTCTATTTTTCCAAAGCCATTGACCATCAGGGTGGTGATTATGGCGTTGCCGTTTTGAGCAAATACAAAATAGAAGATTCTGTAAGATATGCATTGCCGATCCATGCCGACAAGCCGGAAGAAAACCGGACGGTCGCCGCGATCACGGTAACATTGCCTAACAAGCAAAAAATGATGTTTGCAAGCACGCATCTTGGTTTAAAAGAGCCAAACCGTCTTTTACAAGCAGAGACGATCATGGAAAAGTTAGGCAAAACAACATTGCCTATGATCCTTGCCGGCGATTTCAATGCAGTTCCCGAAAGCCCGGTCATCGCTTATTTTGACAAATATTTCACCAGAACCTGCTCCGACTGCAAACCCACCATTCCGGTAGAAACCCCGAATAAAACAATTGATTTCATCATGTCCAAGCAGGGAAGCAAGTTGAAAGGATTTGATACAAAAGTGATTGACGAGAAATATGCGTCAGATCATTTGCCCGTTGTCGCCACTTTCGAGATCGATTGACACTTCGTCTTTCAACCATTTTACGCGCACAATACGGCTTTGCACATTATGTTCCTTGAAGAAATGCTGCCAGTGTAACTGCCTGGATGACAGGTGATCCGTAGGGGATTTTATTTCAATAAAAGCATATTCGGTTTCATTCCAAACCAGTAAGTCGGGAAAGCCACGCGTGTTTTCCCGCAGGTTTAATGCAATTTCCATCATTACCAGATGGATCTGCTCAGGGCTTAGCAGCGAAATCAATACGAGCACTTTTTCCAAAGCACCCTCGTACCAAGGCACCAGCACGTTGGTAATGCCGTATTTTTCCATGTAAGTGCGCGTGACGAGCTCCTCAATGATCTCTTTGGAATGTGCCGCTTCGAGGCGCTCTTTCAGCTGCGCTGCTCTTTTGTAATAAAAATCGGGCAGGAAAAAATCGGTTGGGACGCGTTGCAGGGGGTTGTGAATGGTCTGCACATTGGTGTCGTAAATGGCATCCCAAAACAGCAGTCCGAATAAAGTCCGCCAGGGCTCATTTTCACTGAAAAATGCCTGGTAACCGCGCTCCCTGTAATAATGTATAGCGCCCAGTTCGACCTGGTAACGATACATAATCGGCACTTCGATGGCCTCGGCCGATTTCAGCGCCTGGGTTGTGCGCTTGACGATCCGGGTTTTTTTGTTCTTGATTCTTTCATGAAAATCCAGACTGAAATAGCGCTCGTCTGCGTTTTGCGGATTTTCGGCAATTTCTTCGCATAAGGCCAGCGCTTCGTCGATTTCGCCCAGGTTGTAAAGCAGCCGGACTCGCCGTTCCCGCGCAGGCGCATCATTGGTCAACTGATAAATGCTCAATGCCTGCGACAACATTTTCTTCCGTTCCAGCCAGGCGCTGACCCTGAGAATGAACATATTGAAGGATGGAATCGCTTTCGGACTTAATCCCGTTCCGTTGCCGACATGCCAGTTCATGAACCAGTCAAAAATTTCTTCCGGCGGCAGATCGGCTTTCAGCACGTCGAAAGTCTCTTTCATCAACGAGACCATTAATGTGTCGTCTACATCTTTCCGGGTCTCAAACTGAATGGCCAAATGCTGTTCATCAAAGGAATTGAAGCGCACATGACCCAGATCGCGGATCACAAACTCGGTCATATCCGCATTCCGGTTCCCGAAAAATAGGAATTTCATCACCATAACTTCGGCTTCATAGGAAACTTTCACCACCGGCTCATGCTCCGTAATGATCTCGCAAAGCGTTTTGAAATCATATTCATGCATCAGCCAGCGCACCAGATCGGGCTTTTTGATGGTTTTAGCAGGCATAATGTCCGGGGCGAGGATCTTGGTGAACAGCAAATGTTCCGGCTTAGTGAAAAGCTCCATGATCTCCGCAAACCGACCCTCATGCGCGTCGCAAATCGACTCGATAAAATCTTTTTCCAAAAGCTCATTCAGCACAGCCGGAAGGTCACTGATCTCAGCGTAAGAGAGGCTGTTGACCCGGAAAAAAGACTTGCTGCGATTGCTGAAACGAATAAAAAGACATTGCGCATCTTCCGAAAGCGAGTCGTAATCATCCAGAAACCGCGTCTCCGTTTCGTTCAAAACATGGGCGTAGCGCTTCCGGACAAATTCCAGCACATAGTTGAAATAATCGTGGTAATATTTAGGTGGAAGATCCGTCGGAAACTCGATATTCTGCACAAATGGATTCGGAAGCACTTCGATAAAAACGGATTGTAAGGATTCGATTTAAAATTAAAGTTACCAAAATAAAGCTTTTTGAAGAAAGAAATGCGGCTTAGATTTTACGGTTCTGCATAACTTCTGTGAAAAGGATTAAAATTTTGTTAATTGACGATATTTTAGAAAAATTGATAGTATAAATTGCATTATACCTATTACAAATGCCGCATTTTCTTGATATCATAGTATATAATAAAGAAATTGGATTACATTTGCTGCCTATGGAAAACAATTTTACATGCCCATGACAACATTAGATTCGTACGATTTTTCCGGCAAAAAGGCCCTAGTCCGCGTGGACTTTAATGTTCCGCTTAATGACAAATTCGAGATCACGGACGACACCCGGATCAAAGCAACTATTCCTACTATCAGTAAAATTTTGAATGATGGAGGATCTGTCATTCTGATGTCACACCTGGGACGCCCGAAAGACGGGCCTACTGAAAAATATTCCCTGAAACACCTGGTTAACCCATTGTCTTTGATCCTGGGTAAAACGGTAAAGTTTGCTGATGATTGCATCGGTCAAAGTGCGACGGATCTGGCGGCTTCATTAAATGCAGGTGAGGTTTTGTTATTGGAAAATCTTCGTTTTTATAAAGAAGAAGAAAAAGGGGACGAAGGTTTTGCAGAAAAGCTTTCGAAACTGGGTGATGTGTGGGTAATGGATGCGTTTGGAACGGCTCACCGCGCACACGCTTCTACGGCTGTGATCGGCAGATTCTTTGCGGATAAAGTTTGCGGTTATGTGATGCAGGCTGAACTTGATAACGCGGAGCGTCTTTTGGAGCATTCTGAAAGACCATTCACAGCGATCATGGGCGGTGCCAAAATCTCAGATAAAATATTGATTATCGAGCGACTGATCGACAAGGTGGATAACCTTATCATCGGTGGCGGAATGTCTTATACATTCTCCAAAGCACAAGGTGGAAAAATCGGTAAGTCGCTTTTAGAGGCTGATAAGCAAGATCTTACGCTTGAATTGGTGAAGAAAGCCAAAGAAAAAGGCGTTAACCTCGTGTTGCCAGTTGACACTGTGATTGCAGATAAGTTCAGCAATGACGCGCAGCGCGAAGTGGTTGCAGCCGGCGAAATTCCGGACGAGTGGGAAGGCCTTGACATTGGTCCTGAAACCATCAAGATATTCTCCGAAATCATTAAAAACTCAAAAACAGTTCTTTGGAATGGTCCAATGGGTGTTTTTGAATTCGCAAACTTCGCGCAGGGAACCAACGCAATCGCTGAGTCAGTGGTGGCGGTAACGGAAGAAAATGATGCGTTCTCTTTGATTGGCGGTGGTGATTCTGCTTCTGCGATCAACAATGCAGGTTATGGCGATCGCGTGAGCTACGTTTCTACGGGCGGCGGTGCATTGCTTGAATATATGGAAGGCAAAGTGCTTCCTGGTGTAGCTGCATTGGAAGCTTAGGCTTTCGTTTTTGAAATCAGTTTGGTTAAAAAATAAGAAAACCATCTCGCATAGCGCGGGATGGTTTTTCTGCATAACAAACCTAACTAATTTATGAACACGGGTCACAGAGCGGATGCCTCGATCGGCGGGTCCGCCCAGACCGGAATTCCAACTTAACTGCCTCCACCGGCACGTTTCTGAAGATCGTCAGAACCCGTATTACGCTGGCGGGCGCCCTTTACATTTTGATTACCAAAATTGTAAGTAAACGTCAGCCTGAACTGGCGGCTCGGCCACTCAGACTTCACTTTGAAATCGATGTCTTTGTAAATCGCAGTTCCATTGAACCGGTTTGTCCAGAAAATGTCGTTTACATTCAGACGGATCGTTCCTTTTTTATTCAAAATGTTCTTTTGCAAACCTGCGTTCAGCATGCCCATCGGGTTCGCAGCATATAATCCGTAGAACGCTCTGCTGTTATACCATCCGGAGATCTCAGCGGACCATCCTTTGCCCAAAGTAAATTGGTTGCTGGCGTACATATTCCACGATGCCTGCTTGATTTCCAGCTTTTGATCGAGGTAAATAGAGTTATATGCGTTGTAAACCCCTGTGAAATTCGCTTGTAAGCTCCACCATTTTGTAAATGTGACCGGGAATGAAACGGTCAAGCTTACATTGTCCTGATTATCAAGGTTATCCGATGTTACAAATGTTTTATTTTCAGAAGCAATCTGTTGAGGAAGCTCATCGGCAATCATGTCTTTGATGCGGCTGTAAGCAAGCGTGGTGTTGATTTTGCTTTTGTAAACGTGGACCAACTGGAATGAATTCGTGTATTGCGGTTTCAGATTCGGGTTACCACGCTGGAATGTGTAAGGATCCAGATAAAATTCAAACGGGTTAAGCGACTGATAATTAGGACGATCGATCCGGCGGCTGTAAGAAATGTTCAGCACATTGTTCGTGTCCAGTTGCTGCGACAGGAAAACGCTTGGGAAAAGATTGACATAATTCCGGTCACGCTTCTGGTTCAGTGTCACCGAGTTACCAATAGAATGCGTGTGCTCTGCACGAAGGCCTAATTGATAGCTTAGTTTTTTCGTGATTTTGGCATTGTAGTTCACATAGGCCGCGTTCACGTTTTCGGTGTATTTGAAGCGGTTGGAGCGCGATGGGTCCAGCACCCATTCGTCTGCTTTTGTTTCAAAAATCATATCATTATCGGAAGCTACGAAGCTGGTTTTCAAACCTGTTTCAAATTTTCCTTTGCCCAATGGCTGCGCGTAATCGAGTTTAGCAACGCCAATGTTAATGTCGGAAGGCATGTTGTTTCTGACTGCTTCACGGCTGCCGGTTTCTTCCTGGCCTTGCGGAGTGAAATAGCGCGTATCCAGGTTGCTTTTCTTGCTGCCGCTGTAATTGACAAAGTCCACATCGAATGTCAGTTCCTTGCCTTTATCGTCAAATTGATGCTTCAAATTGGCGTTGGCGCTCACATTGTTCATTTTGCCGCCGTTGAAAACATCCGTTCTGAACGTGCGTTGCAGGCTTAAATCTTCATTCAGGATTCTGGTGTTGGTTTGTCCGAAAGGGTTGCTCCAATTGTTATAAAATCCTGAAACCAGCACTCCAACCGTTGTTTTATCCGTAACAAAGTAATCAGCACCTGCCCTTACATTATAGTATTGTGATTTGTTGGTGCGCTCTGTTTTTTGATCAAAAATCGTCACCTTATCCTCGAATGGGATTCTTCTGTAAATGTCGTTGTTATTGAATCCTTTGTTGAAAAAAGCGCCTCCGCTGATGAATGTGCTTAATTTTCCGGCGCGGTGATTAACTGTTGCCGTGGCGTTGGATCTTCCGTATTTGGCGTAGGCGGCGCCTAAGTTAATGTTTCCGTTCGTGCCGTAATTTTTGTTGCGCTTCATCTTAATGTTGATGATCCCGGAATTTCCGGCAGCGTCGTATTTGGCAGAAGGGTTGGTGATCAGCTCGATTTTTTCGATGTTATCACTGGGCGTGTTGCGCAGGAGCGTGATGAGTTCTTGTTGGGATAAAAAGGTCTGTTTTCCATCAATTTGAACGATTACACCTTCTTTTCCGCGCAATTTCAATTGCTCATTTTGCTGGTCAACCGTTACGCCAGGTGCACGTTCCAGAACTTCCAGCGCCGTGGCACCCGCAGAAACGATGCTGTTCTCCACATTTACAACTGTACGGTCAATCTGCTGTTCGATGAATGGTTTTTTAGCAACGACCGTCACTTCATTCAATGCCTGCGTGTCGGTTTTTAGGGAAATGGTGGGAAGTGCAACAGCGTCGTCATTGACATTGAAAGGTGCGCTGTAACTTTTTTGGTAACCGACCATCGAAACCAGCGTCAGGAATTTGCCGGCTGGAACTTGGTCGAATAAAAATTTACCGCCGTCGTCAGCCGCAAGCCCTTTCACCAGGGTGGAATCGCTTGCCTTTAACAATAATACATTGACAAACGGAAAAGGCTGGGATTTTTCATCTAGGATTGCCCCGGATACTTTTCCCTTGCCGGGAGTGGCGGAAGTGGTTTGTGCCTGCACAAAAGTTCCAGCCAGCAGCAGCGCTACAGTTAGGTTTAATAAGAATTTCATGGCTAATAGATTATGTTCAGTGTCCGGCTTCGGGTGCGTTATTTTCCTTTCCGGTACAGTGTAAAAGTAAGTACTTTGTATAACATAGAACCTTAGATTACATAAGTGGTTTTAATGTTACATAAGCGGATAATGTGTGCCTGTTGTTTGCTTGATAGATACAAAGGGAATAAAGAAAGTTGCATGTGGCGAGAAAAAAAGTTTAAGTGGTAAATTGCCGTTGTGAACGACCAGGGCACAAAAAAAAACCGCTTCGAGAAGCGGTTTTTACATTTTTATATTAAGTCCCTATCAGGCAAGCTTAACATTGATCGCGTTAAGCCCTTTACGCCCTTCCTGAAGATCAAAAGTAACGTCGTCATTTTCGCGAACTTCGTCCACAAGACCGGAGATGTGTACAAAATAGTCCTGTCCTGTTTCTGTGTCTTTAATAAACCCGTAACCTTTTGAGTCATTAAAGAATTTTACTGTTCCTTGATTCATATTAATTATATATTGAAAATTTACGTAAAGGTAAACAGAACGCAGCGTTTGTACAAATTTACATTGAAAAAATTAAAATTTGCCCGCCTATAATGCAATTGTCCGCTAGCAGAATGATTAAATCCGGTTTTTTGATTTGGGTCAATCTCCCTACATTTGCGTTTTAGATAGCATTTATATGACTGAACAAATTCTGATTTTAGATTTTGGTTCGCAATACACTCAGTTAATAGCACGTCGTGTTCGTGAGCTTAATGTTTATTGTGAAATCCATCCTTACAATAATTTCCCCGATCTCACTCCCAACATTAAAGGCGTAATTCTTTCCGGAAGCCCATGTTCCGTTCGGGATACCGACGCACCGCGAATAGATTTGGATCAGTTCCGTAAAATTGTGCCTGTTCTGGGCGTTTGTTACGGAGCGCAATTGCTGGCGCAGGAGCTGGGTGGCGATGTGAAACCTTCGCAGCACCGAGAATATGGCCGCGCCCGTCTGGTTATTGACGATACGGATTCCTCATTGCTGGCCGGATTATCGGAGTCTTCTCAGGTTTGGATGTCTCACGGCGATACCATTGTTCGCGCCCCGAACGACTTCCACGTGATCGCTTCGACGGAATCCGTGAAAGTGGCTGCATTCAAAATTGAAAATGAACTTACATACGGCATTCAGTTTCACCCCGAGGTTACGCATACGACCGAAGGTAGGAAGCTGATGTACAATTTCGTAGCCAAAATTTGTGGTTGCAAGCAGGATTGGACAGCGGAGTCTTTCGTAGAACAAACCATTGCAAACCTTCGTAAGAAGCTGGGCAATGATAAGGTAGTAATGGCGCTTTCGGGAGGTGTAGATTCTACGGTTGCTGCTACGCTGGTTCACCAGGCTATTGGCGCAAATCTTTATTGCATTTTCGTTGATAACGGTCTTTTGCGTAAGGATGAATTCGCGGAAGTGCTTCATTCTTACCAGGATATGGGTTTGAATATCAAAGGTGTTGATTCAAAATCACACTTTTACCAATCCCTAAACGGACTGTCGGAGCCCGAAGCAAAGCGGAAAGCAATTGGCAAATCCTTCATTGATATTTTTGATCAGGAAGCGCATTTGATTGAGGAAGTGAAATGGCTGGGTCAGGGAACGATCTATCCGGACGTGATTGAGTCGGTTTCTATCAACGGGCCGTCTGCAACGATCAAATCGCACCATAATGTGGGTGGTTTGCCGGATTTCATGAAATTGAAAATCGTTGAGCCGCTGAATACTTTGTTTAAAGATGAAGTAAGGGCTGTGGGCCGGACATTGGGCATTGATGAAAAAATATTAGGACGTCATCCGTTCCCGGGTCCAGGACTTGCCATTCGTATCTTAGGAGAAATCACTCCGGAGAAAGTGGCGATCTTGCAGGAAGTGGACGCTATTTTTATCGGCGGGCTCCGCAAATGGAATTTATATAAAGACGTCTGGCAGGCAGGCGCTATGCTTTTGCCGGTTCAAAGTGTGGGTGTGATGGGGGATGAGCGGACTTACGAAAGTGTGGTTGCTCTTCGTGCTGTGACCTCGATTGATGGAATGACAGCCGACTGGGCGCATTTGCCATATGATTTCCTTGCTGAGGTTTCCAATGACATTATCAATAGAGTAAAAGGTGTTAACCGCGTGGTTTACGACATTTCGTCGAAGCCGCCGGCAACCATTGAATGGGAATAGCATACAAACGAAAAAAGCGGACAATTGTCCGCTTTTTTAATATTGTTCCGTTCTCGTCAGGATCGCCCGACTCCACGGCTGATTAAGCTCAACACAAATAGTACAAGGAATACGAAGAAAAGAATTTTAGCGATTCCAGCTGCTCCGGCAGCAATTCCACCAAAGCCCAATACACCGGCGATAATGGCAACTATCAGAAAAATTACGGTCCATCTTAACATAATTGACAAATGGTTTTAGTTCATAATGAAATATGAAAACAGTTTTACCAATTATGTGCCAAAAGCTGCCGACGCCATAAAACATTCATCCGCATCGGAATTTTGGCGAAAATAGAAGAATTGTTATTGTTTTTATGGGGAGAATGATGCCCATTTTTACGATTTTTTCTTTGCTGCTTCCGAATATTCTAATGCCTCCCACGTTTTCAATCCTGATAAAACCGAACAAAACACTTATTTTGCATTATAACAAACCAAAAAGAGTACGAATGAAGTTTAATTTTATCGTGTTGGCGATGACTGCGATCAGCTTGCAGGTTTCAGCACAAAGTGATCGTTGGCAGCAGCGCGTGAAGTATCAGATGGAAGTTGATTTTGACGCCGCGAAGCATCAATATAAAGGAAAGCAAAAGCTGATTTACAGCAATAATTCCCCGGACACGCTGCACAAGGTCTTTTACCACTTGTACCTGAATGCATTCCAGCCAGGCAGCCAGATGGACGTTCGCTCCCGCACCATCAGCGACCCGGACCCACGTGTAAAAGACCGTATCTCCAAATTAACCCCTTCTGAAATTGGCTACGAAAAAGTGCTTTCGTTGAAGCATAATGGTAAGGCTGTAAAATATGAAGTGGTTGGGACGATCCTGGAAGTGACATTGAAAGAAAAGATCCTCCCTAAAACGCAGCATACATTTGAGATGGACTTCGAAGCACAAGTCCCGATTCAGATCCGCCGCACTGGCCGCGACAACGCGGAAGGCATCGATTATTCGATGGCGCAATGGTATCCCAAAATGAGTGAGTATGACTACGAAGGCTGGCATGCGAATCCTTATATAGCCAGGGAATTTTATGGCGTCTGGGGTGATTTTGATGTGAAACTGACCATTGATGCTTCTTATGTCGTGGCGGCGAGTGGTTACCTGCAAAATCCGGATAAAATTGGCCACGGCTACACGCAGAAAGAGGTGAAACACAAGCCCGGCGACAAATTAACCTGGCATTTCATCGCACCCGAAGTCCATGATTTCATGTGGGCAGCCGATCGTGATTACAAGCATGATGTCATCAAAGTGGATGATAATCTGGATATGCATTTCTTTTATCAAACAGATACATTAGCCAATGTCTGGAAAGAAATGGAACCGCTTGCTGTGCGTTGTTTCAAGATTATGAATGAGAAATTCGGACGCTATCCTTACAAGCAGTATTCGGTAATTCAGGGTGGTGATGGCGGAATGGAGTATGCCATGGCAACATTGATTACCGGGCGTCAGAATCTGGGCGGATTGGTAAGTGTAACGGTTCATGAATCCATTCACAGCTGGTTTCAGCAGATATTAGGCACAAACGAATCCAAATATGCGTGGATGGACGAAGGTTTTACCAGCTATGCGCAGAATATTGTCATGGCTGAATTGTTTCCTTCAAGACTGGATGCCCAGCGGGGAAGCACCGCGGGTTATCGCAATCTCGTGAAGTCAGGTCTGGAAGAACCATTGACCACACATGCCGATCATTTCAACACAAATCGCGCATATAGCACGGCCAGTTATGCCAAGGGCGCAGTTTTCCTTAATCAGCTTGGCTACATTATCGGCAGCCAGAAGTTGGAAAGCGGCATGAAACGCTATTATAACGAGTGGAAATTCAAGCATCCTAACCCCAATGATCTGAAACGGATCATGGAAAAGGAATCGGGTCTTGAACTGGATTGGTACTGGGAAGATTTTGTAGGAACAACCAAAACCATCGATTATGGCATTAAAGAGGTTGTATCCAATGCAGCTAAAACAACTGTTGTTTTGGAAAAAATAGGCCAGATGCCTATGCCATTGGATGTTGTGGTAAGTTATAAAGACGGAAGTCAGGAGAACTTCAACATTCCCCTGGAACTCATGCGCGGAGAAAAATCCGAAGCAATGTATTCCAAAACCACATTACTGAATGATTGGGGTTGGACTTATCCGGAATATTCATTTACGATCGACAGAAATCTTGCTGACATTGAAAGGATCGTCATAGATCCAAGTCAGCGAATGGCGGACATTAATCCGGATAATAACTCCTATCCGTCTATATCGAAAGAATTGCCGCGGTTCAAAGCTGATAAAGTCGTAAAGTGATAAAATTGAAGTGGTAAAAAGGGGCTTTCTCAACTGAGAAAGCCCTTTTTTTATGCACATAATTGAATGCCTTTATCGTCCAAACTTAATGGAAGTCCCCACGCGCCAACCCATTCCCTTGAAATGGCTGCCGTGGAACTGGGCGACGGCTTCCAGGCGAATAATGCGAAGGATGTCATCAATTCCATAAACCGCCTCGGTGTAATTGCGGATTGTTGGCACTCTCAGATAATGCAATTGCAGCGTTTCCGAGATGCCTGTGACACGAAGTGCTTCGATGCGAGTAAGTGCAAATCGCTGCGAAGTCCAGGTGGCATTCGCCTGAAAAAACCAGGATGACGTGCTGTAACGATAATATTGCAGCATCCGGAACTGGTCGGGCGGATAGGCATATTGGAAAAAGAACTCATTTCCCATGAAGTGACGGTAATCGGGGAAATACATTTGTTTTGTACTCAAAAAACCGCCGCCATTTACATAATATTCAAGATTACTCCGCGGTCCCAGGCTCAAATTCTGGCGAATGTTTCCCTGTAACATGGAGTAATCCACATCACCCACAAATCCAAGACCAGTTTTGTAATTAAGACTAAATGATGGTCCTTTGCTTCTTAAATATCGTTTTTCACCATTCCTGATCAGGTAACGCCGCCACGGACGCACGGTTGCGGTTAGGTCCAGAATGGTTGCATTGTGTATAGCGAAGCCGGTGTTTTGCAATTCCCTGTTTTCGGGGCGGTTGGGAGTGTAATAATATTGGCTCCAGAAGAAAATAGGACGTGCACTTTCCTGGTTGAAAAGCTCTTTTCTGTGCTCAAATTCTAATCCTGCATTCAGACTAAAAACATCAGCAATGTTGCGTAGTGAAAACTCGGCCCGGCCATATTGTTTTTGATACAGCTTCATAAAATTCCTGTCAAAAAACCTGGCCGCAATGCTGTTGGGAAGGGCAGGAATGGGGTTGTTATTGTTGATCTGACTGGCCATTTCTCCACCGGATAGCATCAGATTCCATTTGTCATTGCCAATGTTGGTTGTCAGGTTTCCATAAACCCTTTTGCGTCCGAAAGAATAGCGCACGAGCGGGCTAACACTGAAGCGGTATGACTTGCCCCATTTCTTTTCCCATTCAGTAAGAAAGTTGATAGCATTTCCTTCGACTGTGTTGTAACTGATGGACAGGATCGGGCTTTTGAAATAGAACGTTCGCCTGTTGCCCAGCGCATAAGTATTACCTGTAATCAAGTGCAGCGGCCTGAATGCCAGCGAGTCGGGCTTTCTTTTTTCGCGAATCGCATCTTTTACCACCTTAATGCTGTCTTGCAGCACATAACTGGTCACTTCCGATTTTGTCAGTGGGATAGGGCGGAGTGCTTGCCAATAAGTGGTGTCGCGTTTGTTAGCCATAGAGTCGATAATAATCGAATCCTGGCGCACCAGCCGATCGCTGCCGCCCTCCATTTTGCGTTCTTTTTTCTGCTCTTTCTCGTATTCCTTGGTGAGTTTTCGGAAATCCTTGGTCGAGAATTGCTTCTGTTCACGGATCAATTTTTCAAGATTTTCCTTCCGGTTTGCCTCCTTCACATCTTCCTTTTTGTGATCTGCAATGACAATGTCTTCTTTCAGGCCCGGATCGATATCCAGTTTCTGGTAAGTCAGGGAAACCAGATATTTGAATTCTCCTGCAAAGCCCAAATAACTTCCATTAATGCGAAACTGCTGATTCACAGGAATCCACACATTCTGAACCGGGCTGAAAATCTGTTTGGCAGAAATGTTCAGTCCGCTTGTAGTGGTTTGCAAATCATAGCTGTGAATGGCCCAGCGATCTTCCAAAATGAACAGGCTTCCCTTAAAAACACCTTCCCCATAAGCACGTGGAATCACTTTTATTTTGTTGACCAATTGGCCCTGATCTTCAAAATAACCTTCATATTCAAATCGATAATAGGCAAATGCCCTAGGAGAGAGCGGGGAGATGGTTCCGGCTATTTCCGGACTGTAAAGGCTTGCTAAAATATATTCGTTGGGAGAGGGAATGCTGTTATCCAGACTGTTTCGTGTCGAAATAATCTTTTGCGTATAACTAGCCGGCCGGCGGTATTTTATTTCAGCAACACTCTCATTAAGAATTGCTTTTCCTTCCTGAACGCCCTCTTTTTTTAATCTTTTTTCTACCAGATATGGAATTTTTGTGGGCAGTGCGGTGCTTCTGGAATAAACTTTTGCCGTATAGCCGCGTAGTTGTAGCTGATGAAAACGCGCCTTGGCGATAGCCCGCCGCATAATGCTATATGCAGGATCTTCCTTGCCCTTTCCGATAGTCGCTTCACGTAGGTTAAGCGCCTGTTCTTCGAGAACTACATTTAGTTCTGTAAAGTCGTTGCCGACTGTTACATTTTTTGAGACACTTTTGAATCCCAAAAACTGAAATATGATCTCGTAACTTCCTGGTAATAAGGTGAATTCGTATTCACCTTCTTCATTGGCCATGGTTCCGTTGCTCGTGCCTTTTACGGCAATGCCGGCATAGGAAAGTGCTTCTCCTTTTGCATTAGAGATGCGGCCTTTTATCCCGCCTGCGATTAACTGCGACTGTAAGCCAATACATAATATGATCAGGAGCAACGCAACACGCATAGAGGTAAATCGTCAGTTTTTGCAATAAGCACAAATTAGATCAAATTTCTGATTTGTGCCCTTGCTGAGCCTCCTCTATAACCGTACCACGCTGCCGTTACACCTTAATCACATTGACCATCGACCGTGCAGTTTGCGCCGTCGGCCAGGGAAACCAATGGTTCCGGGTTTGTTTTCTCCCATTCGGAAAATGATTTTTCCAAAGCGCGTAAGAATGTTTCCGGCTGCTGCGCACCAGAAACAGCGTATTTTCTGTCCAAAACAAAGAAAGGGACGCCGCGTGCGCCAACTTGCTGTGCTTCGTAAACATCTTTTCGAACCTCATCACTGAATTTTGACCCGTCCAGGACAGATTTCAATTCTTCCGTATCAAGTCCAATTTGAGTTCCCAAATCAAGCAATGTTGCATGATCTGCGGTGTTCTTGCCATCCGTAAAATAAGCTTTAAATAACTGCTCTTCTGCGTCGTCGCCCTTGCCTTTTGTTTTTGCATACTGGACAAAACGATGCGCATCGAAGGAATTTGCAACCACAGCTTTGTCCATATTGTACTCCAATCCCACCTCAGCGGCAATCGAACTCACATGGTCATTCATCTGCGCCGCATAATCCGGCGTCCAGCCTTTCACCTCCGCCAGATAATCGTTGATGCTTTTTCCCGGCTCCGTTTTCATAGCCGGATTGAGCTGAAAACTTTTCCATTCAACCTGGATCTTATCCTTTTGAGGGAATTGTTCAAGTGCTTTTTCAAATTTCCTTTTGCCGATATAACAAAAAGGGCACATTACGTCACTCCATATTTCAACTTTCATAATTTCAGTGGGTTAGTGTTCAAATGTTAATCTTTTTACGCAGGGTTGGTGCTGAGAAGAGGCCTATCAAAGCGATATAAAAAGCTCTTCATGCGATCTTCTTACCTTTTTTGCGTTGGACAAAGCGTCGTTTTCGCTATCTCGGTAACCCAACGTCATAATGACAACACTTTTCAATCCTTTTTCGGTCAGACCAAGAATCTCATCCAGTTTAGCATTGTTAAAACCTTCCATAGGAGTCGCGTCCACGTGTTCCGTTGCTGCCGCAACCAATGCATGTCCAAGCGCAATGTAGGCCTGACGTGCCGCCCAGTTGAAATTAACTTCCTCAGAGCGACTCAGTATGCCACCGGTGACACTTTCTTGAAATTTTGAAAGCGACTCAACTGAAATGCCTCGGGTCGTAGCGATCAGGTTCATGTAATCGGTGATTTGCTGTGCCGTGATTTTCTCCCACGCAGCAAAAACCAGCAAGTGTGAGGCCTCCGGAATCTGCTGCTGAGGAGCAGCTTCCTTGAAAATCCTATCTTTCGTATCCTGATCGCTGATCACAACAATGTTATAAGGTTGCAGTCCCACCGAGGATGGTGATAACTTAATGACTTCCAGGATTGTATCCAGTTTTTCTTGCGGAATTGTCTGGCCGTTCATTCTTTTTGCAGCATATCTCCAATTCAGATCTTCTATCAGGTTATTCATTTTCTTTTGTTTAAATTTGATATGCAAACTTAAATAAATAAGCTATACATTTGTAAGTACTATACCAAAGTATAGCTAAATTAGTTCAGTCATGGAAACATCAGAAATAGAGACTACAACGAAAAAGACAGCTCATACGCACGAAGAATGCACGAAAAGCATCCTGCCCGTGCGCGACGCCCTGGAAGTGTTAAGTGGAAAATGGAAGTTGCAGATCATCATTTCTCTGCTCTTCGGCAACAAACGCTTTTCCCAAATCGCCAAAGAGATCCCCGGGATCACGGATAAAATGTTATCAAAGGAATTACGTGATCTGGAAGCTAACTGCCTGGTAAAAAGGACAGTTTATGATTCAATCCCTGTGGTTGTGGAATATACATTAACTGAGTATGGGCATACGTTGAAGCCTGTAATTGAGGTGTTAAGAAAGTGGGGAATGGCACATAGGGAGCGGATTATGGTCAATCCATCCACTTCTCATACCACATCTGAAACATAAGCAAATACCATATTTTGTGTGCATACTCCTTTTTTCCGGAGAAAAATCCTTCTCTTAGTTTTTGTACAGCAGGAAGACGAAAAATTCCCTGACTGGCTATATTATCGTCACTTAAATAATATAGTACTTGGTTTTTTAAGTCGGTCGACAGCCAATTTGCAGTAGGTATTTGGAATCCCATTTTAGGGCGGTCCATTAGTTCTTTCGGAATATGTTTGTAAACGATTTCCTTTAAAATGTATTTTTTTACTCCATTACTATACTTATAGTTATCGGGCAATTGAGCAGCCCACTCAATGATACGATGATCAATAAACGGTTCCCTGCTTTCAAGACTAAATGCCATAGACGCCCTATCTACTTTTTGTAAAACATCATCCAACAAAAAAGTCTGATAGTCTACGGCCATCATATAAGCCAGTGGAGAATAAAAATTTTTGGAAAGCCCCTCACTGGTGTAATAGGTTTCAAGCGCATTCACATTTTTATTCAGTAATGCACTGATTTGTTCCTCATCAAATTGCCGGCTAATGCTGAGCATCATATTTTTGGCAGATGGGTCTTTCAGCAGGGACTTGAATTTTTCGTACCTGTCATGAAAATTGTACTTATTTTTCATTAAAGGGATGTAGTCTGCAGAAATCAAATTCATGATATCGGAAACACCCTTTCTGGCGAAACCTGGAATTCGATTAAGTGCATTGCCATATTTCATAATATACTCATACCGCGTGTAACCGGCAAAAACCTCATCTCCGCCATCCGCACTTAAAGCCACTGTCACCTGATCGGACGTCATTTTGCATAAAAACATGGTTGGAATGGCGCTTTGATCGCCAAACGGCTCATCATAGTAATAAGGTAATTCTGAAATTAGTTCTAGGGCTTCTTTTTGCGTGCAGCTATATTCATGATGCTCTGTACCAAGGTGATCGGCCACACTTTTTGCATATTCCGACTCGTTCAGGCCAATATCCGGAACGCCTATGGTAAACGTTTTGAGTCTCTCATTGCGATCCTTCTGTAAGATAGCCGTGAGACAAGCACTATCATATCCGCCGCTAAGAAATACACCGACAGGAACGTCAGACACCATCCTGTATTCAAATGCGGATTTTAAGATTTTCTCTGTTTCTGTCTTTGCTTCTTCAAATGAAATATCCAGTTTCGGTTTATTATAAGCGCTATAAACTTCCCAGTATTTGAAAATATCGAGCGCTCTGGAATCAATGTCCAGTTTAAGATAATGTCCCGGCCGTAACTTATAGGCGTAGTTAAAAATACAATGAGGTGTTGGCACATGGCCATGCTGCATGAATGCGGCAACTGCATCAAAGTTAATTTCCTTTTTAAACTGTGGGTGCTTATGAAAGGCCTTTAATTCGGAAGCAAACAAAAACAGGCCGTCGTGCCAATAGTAGAAGAAAGGTTTAATTCCCGCCCTGTCTCTAACGCAGTGTATTGTACGAGCTTTTGCATCGTAAACTACGAAAGCGAACATTCCAATAAACTTGTCTACACATGAAATTCCCCATTGCTGGAATGCGTGTAAAATAACCTCGGTATCGGAATGGCCTGTAAAATGATGCCCAAGTAAGAGCAGCTCTTTTTTAATATTTTGATAATTATAAATTTCGCCATTAAATACAATCCAAAGGTCGCCAAATTGCATTGGTTGTATTCCGGAATCTGATAAATCAATGATAGCCAGCCGCTGGTGGCCTATTCCTATTTGTACACCAGCAGAATCGAATATTTGATGCCCGGATGCGTCGGGTCCTCGATGATGTAGTTCTTTGGTTATTTTTATTAGAATTTCTTGTGATGATCCTTGTTTGTAGTCTATAAATCCTGCAATACCGCACATACTGTCCGACTGAAATTAAGAAATTATTAATGATACATGTTTAACGGAGGGTTTACCCATTTCAAATTATGCGTTCAGCATGACGGAATGGCAAAAGCTCTCTGTCCTGTTTATATGATTGCGTTGAGCTGGATGCAGAAGGTTCCATTCCTGGGACACGATTCTGGGAATTTGGTTGCAATCTAGCAGATGCGATGTGAACTTTGTATAAAAGCGACATTTATTTAACCTTTTAATAATACTATTTATTAAAAGGTAAGTCCTGGAATAGGAACGGAGCTTTGCGAGCAACAGTGAGTGCCTTATTCAACTTTAATGTTTTAAATAGAACAGGCCGCAATAACGATTTTAGTGAACACAAAAAAAGCAACCCTCACAGGTTGCTTTTCAATTCCATCAAAACTCAGCTAAAATTACCCTAGCTGGTTAATGCAATTCAAATCTTCAAACGCCACTTTCAGACGTTGGATCATGCTTTCTTCGCCTTTGCGAAGCCATACGCGGGGGTCGTAGTATTTTTTGTTTGGCGAATCGGGGCGATTTGGGTTACCCAATTGCGTTTGCAGGAAGCCTTCGTTTTCTTTGTAATATTTCAGAAGACCTTCCCAGGTTGACCATTGCATATCAGTGTCAATGTTCATTTTGATAGCGCTTGCCCGTCCGCGACGCCTTGGAAGTGTTAAGTGGCAAATGGAAGTTGCAGATCATCATTTCCCTGCTCTTCGGCAACAAACGCTTTTCCCAAATCGCCAAAGAGATCCCCGGGATTACCGATAAAATGTTATCAAAGGAATTACGTGACCTGGAAGCTAACTGCCTGGTAAAAAGGACAGTTTATGATTCAATCCCGGTGGTTGTGGAATATACATTAACCGAGTACGGGCATACGTTGAAGCCGGTAATTGAAGTGCTGCGAACTTGGGGATTGGCGCATCGGAATCGCATTATGAGTTTGTAAAAGTTTAGCCTGATAGCAAACCTATCAGGCTAAAAAATCATTTCACCTCATCTATTCTGTTTTTATAAATATTAAACTTAGCAGGAATTGGCCCTTGATAGGACCAATTAGTGAAATATCCTGTGTTCAAATATATTGAATCTGTATCATTCAAAGACGCCGTCAACATAAAGCCGCCTTCTGGAACTTTTAATTCTCTCATTATATTGAAGATAATCTTTTCTGTCTTTCCTTGTTGAACATTTTTAAACGTCCAAACTTTCGCTCCGTTTGCTCCGTCAATCTTAATTTCAGCGATTGTTGAATCAGTTTTGTTTGTGAACAACATTTCTACATCATATTTTTCTTTATAGAACTTATCATTGCATGACGAAATCAAAGAAAATAGGAAGAGTGTTGATGCATAAGCCATGAATGCTCTCATTGTATTCATAATAGCTTTACCAGAATATTTAGTGGCGATCCATTGTTAATTTCAGCAGAGCTCGCGACAATACGAGCACTCAATGAATTTATATAACCGAATATCTCTTCATCTGTTTTCGTAACTTTCACATTGTAGTCAAAAATATTTTTCTTGTACTTTTGAGCAATCTGAGTGAAGTATTGTAGACCGACAAGATTATTAAAAAGATCCATGTCTTTGCTTAACTGTTGATTTTGCGGTGTGTCACATTCGTGTGCATTTGTAAGTCCAAGCACCACTGCCATTGCCTCGTTAACGGAGCCATACCTATAAGCCGCATACTTACCTAAGTACACATTCCAGACCGCATGTCTATTCGCGTCGGATCTATCGTTTGTGCCGTAACCAGCTTTAGCATATGCCAAATCCATAGCCTTCTTCATTCCATCCTTGTCTAACCTTAAATGCCCAGCATAGTACCATTCCTCACACGAATTTGATTGGTATGCAATTCTAAGATTAGGCATAGTTCCACCACTTCGAGAAGCAGCCACAGAGATCGCAACTTCATAGCCCATTAATTTCTCATCATATTGAAAGACTACGTCTTGATTCTCAATGATTTGTTCGGTTGATAATTTTGGAAAATAAGGTTTGTATTCTTCCGGAGTTGCGTTATCGAAATCGGGATAATTTTTTCGCACGCCTTCAACAATTTCGTCGAATGTATTTCCCTTGACGGTTCGTAAGTTAGCAGCACTAATCAGATTTTCATTCAGGGCGATGTGCTCCAAATCACCTGGACTGAACTCCAAAAGGGCTTCCGGATATGCAACGTGCATTTGTGCACTCAAATTCTTGTATGTCACTTCTTTCATTTCTGCTTGCTTTTCAGGCCCAATTTCTTGTTGAACGCGACTGTCATGTTCGCATCCTGTAAATAGCATTGTTGCTGCTAACAACATCATAAATGAATTGATGAAAGATAAAAAGCAAGCTGCTTTGGGTAATGTAAATTTCATAGATACGAAAGGTTTAATGTCAAAAGGTTTTACGAGTCAGCCTGACAGGATAGTCTTAAACTCTTTCGCAATCTATGTGAGATAAATGTGGCGCCTTGTAGAAGGATTAAGCGCAATTATTCGCCGGTGAAAATGGTTGATCTGCCGGTCGGAATGACTTGTTATTCGGAATTGTGTGGGAAATGGTCGCGCGCAACACAAAAAAAGCAACCCTCACAGGTTGCTTTCAATACCAACAAAACTCAGCTAAAATTACCCCAGCTGATTAATGCAATTCAAATCTTCAAACGCTACTTTCAGACGTTGGATCATGCTTTCTTCGCCTTTGCGAAGCCATACGCGGGGGTCGTAGTATTTTTTGTTTGGCGAATCGGGGCCATTTGGGTTACCCAATTGCGTTTGCAGGAAGCCTTCGTTTTCTTTGTAATATTTCAGAAGACCTTCCCAGGTTGACCATTGCATATCAGTGTCAATGTTCATTTTGATCGCACCATATTCGATGGCTTCGCGGATTTCTTCGCGTGAAGAACCTGATCCTCCGTGGAATACGAAGTTAACAGGCAACTCAGCCGTGCCGAATTTCTCCTGGATGAATTGCTGAGAGTTGCGAAGGATTTTCGGCTCCAATTTCACGTTTCCTGGCTTGTAAACGCCATGAACATTTCCAAATGCCGCTGCAATAGTGAAATTTGGAGAGATTTTGGAAAGCTCTTCATAAGCATAAGCCACTTCTTCAGGCTGCGTATACAATTTCGAGCTGTCAACGTCGCTATTATCAACGCCGTCTTCTTCGCCACCTGTTACACCCAGTTCAATTTCAAGTGTCATGCCGATTTTGGCCATGCGCTCGAAGTATTTTGCTGAAATTTCAATGTTCTCTTCAATCGGTTCTTCCGAAAGGTCCAGCATGTGTGAGCTGTACAATGGAATGCCGTGTTGGTCAAAATGACGTTCGCCTGCATCCAGAAGACCGTCGATCCATGGAAGCAATTTCTTGGCGCAGTGGTCGGTGTGCAAAATTACGGGAATGCCGTAAAGTGCTGCCATCTGGTGCACGTGCATTGCACCGGAAATTCCACCTGCGATCGCAGCCTGCTGATTGGTGTTGGAAAGACTTTTTCCAGCATAAAATATTGCACCGCCATTTGAAAATTGAATGATAACGGGGCTGTTAACCGCTTTGGCAGTTTCCAGAACTGCATTTACTGAGTTGGTTCCTACCACGTTAACCGCCGGGAGGGCATAGTTATTTTGGTTGGCGTGGCGGAAAATTTCGCTAACTCCGTCACCGGTTACAACACCGGGCGCAAAGCGTTTTGTGGTTTCGCTCATAGTAATAAAGAATATTTTTTCAAGAATAAATTTTACAATTCAGATATAAAAAATGAACTGCGCGGGAATCCCTGCAAGTTAGGTATTTTACAGAAATTGGAGGAAATATGCGCCGTATATTATGCTTTGTGACGAAGATTAATCTATGTATAATCGTTTTGGCGCAATCTGCGTATCTTTGAAAATGTTGAAATGGCAGACAATGTGCTGCGTGATTGTGATACGAAAGATTAATTGATGAATTCCAAACTGACCAGGACGATCCTGATTGCCCTCGCACTGGGCTTTTTTGTAATGTGGGTCCTCGAATTCCGCAGAACCACCATGTTTGAAAGTTACTGGCTGCTTTTGCTGGCCATTATGTGCTTGCTAATGTTCCAGTTCAGCAGGTTAAAGGCTTCATTATTAGCCAAAAAAGAAATTGAAATGAATGCGAATAAGAAAAAGGAAAAGCCGGTTAAAACTTTGAAAAAATGAGCATGCTATTCCTGGGTCTGACGGTTGTTTTTTTTATCCTGGCGGGTTATTACGGGGCTGTGCGCTCTGTTTTGCTGGATGTTTCAATCGACCGTTATTCGTTACGCCACGAAAAATCCGAAGAGGTTTACGAAACATTATACTGGCGCAGGATATTGCGCATGATCCGGTTATTGACCGTTGCATTGGGCTGTTTCTGGGCCATAGCGGCATTTTATCCGGTTCTGTTGGTGGATCTTGGCGTTCATGAAGGCGCATTGATTGCCGGCATGTTCGCTGTTTTGATCGTGGTTTGGATGGCGAGTTATTCCAGTTGGGTGAAAATCGGACGTGCATTTCCGAAGGCGTTGGACCTTACGGCGTTTCCCGTCCGCGTTGCAGAATGGGTCATCACGCCGCTTTACTGGGTTGTGGAGCCGTTTGTTAAGGAGAATATTCTGTCGCCATCATTGCGCGACGATGCCGCTTCTGCCGATGATCCGGATTTTGACGATCATAGCATTGAAGAACGAATGTTTATCAATGCATTGGATTTTAAAGACTTGCGTATTCGCGATTGCATGATCCCGCGGACTGAAATCTCGGCGGTGAATGTCAACGCAAGCATTGAAGACCTGCGGACTGCTTTTTTGACTAGCGGTCACTCCAAAATCATCGTGCACCGTGAATCGGTGGATGAAGTTTTAGGTTACTGCCATGCATTATCCCTTTTCAAGAAGCCAAAAGAGATAAGCAACATTATCACGCCCATTCTGATCGTGCCGGAAGCAATGCCTGCGAGCGACCTGATGCTGCGGTTTTTAGAAGAAAGAAGAAGTCTGGCTTTGGTGGTGGATGAGTTTGGCGGGACGTCGGGATTGGTGAGTGTGGAAGATGTCGTCGAGCAGATTTTTGGGGAAATTCAGGATGAATATGACTCCACGGAAGACTGGACGGAGCGTAAACTGGACGATGACAGCTACATTCTCAGCGCACGCCACGAACTCGATTATCTGAACGAAAAATACGGCTGGGAGCTTCCTGAAGGCGATTACGACACATTAGCCGGCATGTTAATCGACAATTTTGGCGACTTACCCGAAGTGAACGAAACTGTAAGCATTCCACCCTACGCATTCCAGGTGGTTTCCATGCAGGACACGCGCATTGAGCTCGTCAGATTGACCATTGAAGAAAGGGAAAAAAAGAGCGATAAAAGTTAACAGATTCCAAAAGGCAATTGATCCATATTCATGAAAGTAAAGACATTACGGCGCATTCTCCTACCGGCATTATTTGTATTACCCAATTTATTATTTGCGCAAAAGTCCGATTTCAAGAGTCAGCTGGAAAGCATTACGAAGCAGATTGACGGCATAGCGGGTGTTGCTATAAAGGATTTGGAAGGGAACGAAACATTGATTTTAAATGCAGATCACAAGTTCCCCATGCTCAGCTCTTTCAAATTTCCTATCGCGATGGCGGTTTTGGATCAGGTGGATAAAGGGAAATTAGCATTGGATCAAAAGTATCACCTTACCAAAGAGGACGTTCAACTGAAAACTTACAGCCCGCTGCGCGACAAATATCCGGATGGAAATGTCGATCTTACCATTGCAGATTTGCTGGCCAGCATGGTTTCGTTGAGTGATAACATTGCCTGCGATATTCTTTTCAAACTGGCCGGCGGCACAAAACCCGTTCAGGATTATGTGCATAGTTTAGGCGTAAAAGACATTGCGATTGTTGCCAACGAGGAGCAAATGGGGCAGGATTGGAATGTGCAATATACCAACTGGTGTAAGCCCGGAGCAATGCTGCAACTGCTTGATATTTTTTACAAAGGGAAAAATCTTTCCAAATCCAGCCATGATTTTTTATCAAAGATCATGATCGATGGCCCCACTGGCATGAACCGGATTAAAGGTCAATTGCCGAAAGAAGCCGTTGTGGCGCATAAAACAGGCACTTCGGGTACGAACGATAAGGGCGTGATGGCGGCTGTTAATGATGTCGGCATTGTGAAAATGGCCAATGGAAAGAGCTTCGCTATCGTACTTTTTATGTCAAATTCCACAGCCGAGCTGAAAGCGATCGAATCGGTTATGGCGCAGGTTTCGAAGGCGGCATATGAACATTATGCCGCTAAATAGAAGGTTTTCCAACCGCCTTCATCATTCTAAGTTTTTGAAAAGTGCAGATATCAGTTGAGAAAATAGGTAAAAAATTTGTCAAGGAATGGATTGTCCGTAACGCTACATTTGAGCTGGCAGCTGGGCAGCAATACACATTTGTAGGCCCCAACGGCAGCGGAAAATCGACTTTATTGCAATTGCTGACGGGTATTGTCCCCGTTTCCGAGGGCACCATCAGATACATTGATCAATCGGGAAAGGAAATCGAAGTAGACCATTGGTACAAACATCTGGTGATCGCTGCGCCTTATCTCGAACTGATCGAGGAGTTTACATTGCGTGAGCTAATCCAGTTTCACAGCAAATTCAAAGCATTTAAAAACGGCATTTCATTCAAAGATTTTGAGGATTTTATACAATTGCCGCATGCCAGCGGGAAGACGCTCCGGCATTTTTCCTCCGGCATGAAACAGCGCGTAAAGCTGGGGCTGGCTTTTATGTCAGATGTTCCCGTCATTTTTCTCGATGAACCTACGACCAATCTGGATGTCCCGGGTATCAATTGGTATCTCGATCACGTGGTGCATCACACACAAAATCAGCTCGTTCTGCTGGGCTCGAATGTGAAGCAGGAATATGAATTCTGTGAAAATATCATCTCAGTTTCTGCGTTCAAATAGAAACACAGCGGAGCCATATATGCGGAGAAATTTACGTCCAGTCGTCTTAATTTTCGTGTTTTTAACCTGCATTATGGGCAACTGCCTGGCTGCCGGAATGCATTTTATTGAAAACCGCGGTCAGTGGGAATCCGACATTTTGTTCCGCACCGAAATCCCCGGCGGCTTCCTGTTTCTGAAAAAACAATCACTCGTTTACGTACTATATGATGCCGCCCAGGTTTCCGCCAATCATGGAAAAAAGCCTGTGGCTTCAAATGGTGCGCGCGAAGTTGAAAAATCCATTGCCGCGCATGGTGTAGAAGTGCGGTTTATTGGCGCTTCTGCAAATGTCAAATATGCGGCTAATGCACCCATTGAAACCGGTTTCAACTATTTTTTGGGCAAAGAAGAGGCGCATTGGGCGGGTAATGTGAAGGGTTTTCAGGAGGTGATTTATAAAAATATTTATGAGGGGATTGATATGCGTGTTTACCTGCATCAATTCAAACTCAAATATGAATTCATCGTGCATCCGCAGGCTGATCCGTCGCAAATCCGGATGAAATACAACGGTGCTGAGCAGGTTTCCGTGAACGAAACGGGCCAGATTGTTGTCAAAACGAGCATCGGGCAGTTCAAAGAAGCGGAACCCTATTCCTTTCAGCAGATTAATGCGCGGACAACCGAAGTTTCCTCGAAATTTCTTTTGTCAGCCGATAACGTGGTCACATTCAGCATTCCCAAAGCTTATAATAAATCAGAAAAGCTCACGATTGATCCGGAATTGATCTTTTCCACTTATTCCGGCTCCGTTGCGGACAACTGGGGACATACGGCGACGTATGATGATGAGGGGAATCTGTATTCCGGCGGGACGGTTTTTGGGGCCAATTTTCCGGCGACAGTCGGTGCTTTTCAAACCAAATTTGAAGGGTTAGTAGACGTTTCCATCATGAAATTCACGCCGGATGGCAGCAAACTCATTTACGCAACATTCCTTGGCGGGAGCCAGACCGACATTCCAAGCAGCCTGATCGTCAACAGCAAAAAGGAATTGCTGATCTTAGGCACAACATCTTCCAAGAACTTTCCAACGAGAACGGGCGCATTTCAAACCACATTTGGCGGCGGAACAAAGATTATCCCCATTTCCGGGCTGGATCTTGATAACGGCAGCGACATTTTTGTGGCTAAAATGAGCGCCGACGGCAAACAACTGGCAGCCTCCACCTTCGCAGGCGGCAGCGGGAACGACGGCGTAAGCATGAGCGATCTGGCAACAATCCGCAATTACGGCGACGCATTCAGAGGTGAGATCGGCGTGGATAAGGAGGATAATGTCTTTATCGTATCCTCAACCAATTCGGCCAATTTTCCCCTGAAAAATCCTGTGCAGGATAAATTCGCAGGCGTGCAGGATGGGGTGGTTTTAAAGTTTAATGCAGGGCTAAATAATTTGCTATGGGGCACATTTGTAGGGGGAAACGAGTGGGATGCCGCTTATTCGCTGAAAGTTTCGGCCGCAGGCGACATTTACGTAGCCGGAATCACTCAAAGCAAGAATCTGCCGACCACAGCGTCCTCCTATCAAAAAGCATTGAATGGAACAGAAGATGGATTTGTAGCGCGTTATGTTAACGACAAATTGGCGGGCACCACTTACCTGGGCACCGCGAACCAGGATGGCGCTTATTTGCTGGACCTGGATGCGGCTAACAATGTGTATGTCTATGGACTAACGAATGGTCCTTATCCGGTGAGTAAGGGTGTTTATCAAAATGCGAAGAGCGGTCAGTTTGTACATGCGTTGGACGGCGCGTTATCTAAAACCATTTTTTCAACGGTTATAGGATCAGGAAGAGGCGTTCCTGACATTTCACCGACTGCATTTCTGGTGAGCGAATGTGGCAACATTTACCTGGCAGGCTGGGGCGGCAATGTGAATTCGTCCACCGGCAATAATGTAAACAGCACAACTAATAATATGGTCGTTACCGACGACGCGATCCAGTCATTGACCAACGGAAATAACTTTTACATTGCCATTCTCGAACAAAACGCAAAATCGCTGCTATATGCCACCTATTTCGGCAGCCGCGACCGTTCGGGCCAGGTCCAGGGAGATCACGTGGACGGCGGAACGAGCCGGTTTGATAAAAACGGGACGATTTATCATGCAACCTGCGCGTGCGGCGGAAGCAGTTTTCCGGCAACGCCTCAGGCCTGGTCAAAGACAAACAACAGCGAGAATTGTAACAACGCAGCATTCAAAATAGACATTGACCGACTGAAAGCTGACTTCGACGTTTATTCGGGAAGCACCAAAGACGTGCTGCGTGGCTGCGCGCCATTGTCCTTATCTTTTGTAAACACAAGCGAAGGCGGCGTGGATTACATCTGGGATGTCGGGGGAAGCACGTTTTCGCGCGAAGAGGATCAATCGGAATATACATTTACCAAACCTGGCGAATACACCGTTACATTAAAGGCATACAATCGGCTGAGTTGCAAGCGCATGGACGTTGCGCAGAAGAAGATCATCGTTGAAACGCTGAATAGCAAGATTAAGGCGGATACCACGGTTTGCGAAAACACGAAATTACAACTCTGGGCTTCTGGCGGGACGCAGTATAAATGGTCACCTGCAACCGGAATGGACAATGCATCGATAGCTATGCCGTCCGTAACGATCCGGGAGGACGCCGAATTTTCCGTTGAGATCAGCAATGCAAGCGGCTGTAAGGTGACCGAGAAAATGAAGGTTTCTGTTGATAAAAAGACTGATTTCATCGATATGCCGGATGTGGAAGTTTGCGCCGGAGCGACTGTTGTGCTGAGTGTTTCGGGCGATGGGACGAAATATCGTTGGCTGGCAACAGAGGGCTTGGAAGAAACCATTGGAAAAACGGTCACGGTGAAGCCGCAAAAAACAACCAATTACACTATTGAAGGCACTTATGCGGACGGTTGCCGGCCGGTGCGCGAGATTACGGTGAAGGTGGATAGGGCGCATGAGCCTATTTTTGAAATAAATCAGTCTGGTGGGGCTTGTAATGCACCTTTCAGCTATTCGCTGTCCAATCAAACCAAAAATGCGCAGCGATACGAATGGAACCTGGGCACGGGGAATACCATCACGGATCCGGAAATTAATGAATATATTTACGAAACGCCGGGCGAATACACAGTCACATTAACTGCTTATAACAGTGCGGGATGCGCATTGACGGCATCAAAAAAAATAACTGCATCGCCGCCATTTACATTAGCTAATGTGATCACGCCGAATGGGGATGGCAAGAATGATCTGTTCATCGTGCCCGTTTTGCCGGCTTCGCTTGAAGTGTTTAACCGCTGGGGGAAATCGGTTTACAAGACGGCAGATTATAAAAATGATTGGGGCAAAGGCATTGGTAACGGGACCTATTTCTATGTGGTGGACACGCCGCAGGGCAACCATTGCAAAGGCTGGGTAGAAGTTCTGGAATAATAATCTTACACTTAAACACATAACGAACATGAAAAAAGTAATGATGCTCATGTTGCTCGCCCTGGGCACATTGATCGCAGAAGCGCAAACCGAAAACCATTTTGGCAAGGAAATTACCGAGAGCAAGGCCATTAAAGCCAGTACTTTGCCCAAACAAATGGGGGATAAAAAAGAAATGGCAGCCAAGGTGAGCGGCGAGGTGGAGTCTGTTTGTCAGGTTAAAGGGTGCTGGATGACGGTGAAGCTGGATAATGGTGAAACAATGCGTGTAATGTTCAAGGATTACGGATTTTTTGTTCCAAAAGACATAACGGGCAAAACGGTCGTTTTCGAAGGACAGGCGCAAAAGAAAACGATCCCGGTGGAGCATTTGCAACATTATGCAAAGGACGCCGGTCAGAGTCAGGAAGAGATAGCAAAAATCACCGAGCCGAAGGATGAGCTGACCTTTGTTGCCGATGGCGTGATCGTGAAATAATTCCGATCATCGAAGTAAGAAACCTGCGAATGGGCACTTTTGAAGATATTCAGAAGTGTCCATTTTCTTTTTATATGAAGTTCAAAACCGCCATAGCCTTTGTTGGGCTGATCCTCTCGTTCCAATTTACATTCGCCCAGACCGCAAAATTAAACTGGTGGAATCCGCAAACAGCAACATTCCCTGTTTTGGAAGGTCAGGGTTGGCCGAAGGAAGTTAAAAATCCCTATGACCGGTTGCCGGCGCGTGCAGAGAAGCAGGTTAGGGAGCAGGTTTGGGGATTGTCCAACCAGTCGGCCGGGTTAATGCTGCGGTTCCGGGCGAATGCATCGGAAATAAGCATTCGCTATGTTGTGAACGGCAAGCACGCGTTGCCGCACATGCCTGCAACGGGTGTAAGCGGAGTGGATCTTTACGCCATTTCCAGCGACGGCGACTGGCGCTGGTGCGCCGGGAAATATGCCTTTGGCGACACCATAACCTACACATTCAGAGGCTTGGAGCCCAATGATTCCTATCACAAGAGAGGACGGGAATACAGGCTTTATCTCCCGTTATATAACAGTGTAAAATGGCTGGAAGTGGGCACTCCGGATGGAACGGAATTCACACCACTTGCCACCCGGCCAGATAAACCCATCGTCATCTACGGCACATCCATCGCACACGGCGCGTGCGCTTCACGCCCGGGAATGGCCTGGACAGCAATTTTAGGCCGAAAGCTGGATCACCCGCTCATTAATCTCGGATTCTCCGGAAACGGTCGACTTGAAGAAGAAGTGGTCAGCATTGTCTCGGAAATTGATGCCAAGCTATTTGTGCTCGATTGTCTTCCCAATCTTACGATAAGGCCAGATTCCAAGCTTGGACTCACCATTGAAGACGTAAAAAACAGGATCCTTGCCACCACGCGGACACTCCGCAAAAAGCATCCAAAGACGCCCATAGTCCTTGCATCGCACGCCGGTTACACGGATGAAGATATGAACCCGCAAAGCAAGCATTTTTACAGTGAGGTTAATGAAACATTGAAAGAAGCATTCGCGCAGCTCAAAGCGGAAGGTATTACACAGTTATATATTATTCCAAAAGCTGATTTCGGACAGCATATCGAGACTATGGTGGACGGAACGCATCCTAATGACCTTGGTATGATGCGTTATGCGGAAGGTTACGAGAAGCATTTGCGGCAGATTTTGCATGAATATAAAGGCGAAGCGTCCACAACCCAACCGGTGATTCAAATGAGGGAGCCGAATAATTACGATTGGGAAGCGCGGCACGCGGAGATCTTGGATCTAAACAAAAAGAATCCAACGGCAACTGTCGTTATCGGAAACTCCATTACACATTTTTGGGGAGGTTTACCGAAAGGTCCACGGGCCAATGGAGCTGATTCCTGGGACAATACTTTTGGTAAAAATGCTCGCAATATGGGCTATGGCTGGGATCGGATCGAGAATGTGCTCTGGCGTATTAACCACGGAGAACTGGACGGCTATGCTGCCAGGCAGATTTTTGTCAACATTGGCACAAATAACCTGCATTTGAATTCGGATGAGGAAATTGTGGAAGGCTGGCGAATGCTCATTGACGCAATCAAGTTTCATCAACCCGATGCACAGATCACTATGCTGGGAATTTATCCGAGGCGTCAGCAGGAAGGACGGGTTGCTGTGATCAATGAAAAACTCGCGCAGCTGACCGGCGAAGCCAATGTAAATTTCCTGGACCCGGGAAAGGTGTTTTTACGAAAAGGCGGCAAAATCGACGAATCACTCTTCTCCGACGGACTGCATCCGAATGCAAAAGGATATAAAATGCTGGGAGATGCGATCAAGCCATTTGTTAAATAACAAGGCTCACAAAACAACGCCTATGCCGAACAGAATCACAAATAGCAATGTAGAAAATGCCATTTGTTTCAAATAGGGATCCAGTTCGCTGGCTTTTTTCAACCTGGAAATTGCCAGGCCATTTTTGATAAATAAAGGAAAGCTCAGCAGGAAAATCAAGCTCGTATAACCAGAAAAGTGCTCGGCTGTATAAACCGAAACGCAGAGCATTCCAATGATCAGGATCGTCCAGTGATAAGCAATCGCTTTTTCCCGTCCGAGGCGGACGGGAATGGAGTTTTTTCCCGTCGCTTTATCAGATTCAATGTCACGAATGTTATTAATGTTGAGAACACCAACGGCGAAAAGTCCGCAGCTCGAAGCAGGAAGGAGCAGGCCCCAATCCCAAACATGCGTGTGCAAATAACTGCTTCCCAGTACGCCTACCCATCCAAAAAATATGAGAACCGACAAATCTCCCAATCCCACATAACCATATGGACGCTTCCCTGCCGTGTAAGTAATCGCAGCAATAATGCACGCGATGCCAATCCCCAGAAAAACCCAGAAGACATTAGCAGGAGCGCCTTTCAAGGCGATGATCAGAAGCGAAATTCCTGAAATTAATGCCAGAATTGAGAAAACAATAATGGCTTTCAGCATGGTAGAAGCCTGAATGTGCCCGGAATGAACGGCCCTGCGCGGACCTTCGCGTAACTCAGTGTCTTTACCGTTGACGGCATCACCATAGTCATTGGCGAAATTGGAAAGCACTTGCAGTAAAATTGTTGTCAAAACGCTCAATCCCGCAACAGCCCAGCTGAACCTTCCTGTGGAAGCTGCCAGGAAACAGCCCATTAAGATACATGAAAGTGCAAGAGGCAATGTGCGGGGACGGGCTGCTTCAATCCAGGGGTTCATTGATTAATAGGAGTAGGGTAATGTCAGGCTTGCGTTTTGCGCTCCGCCCAGTCAATAATTTTTTCTGCAAGTTGGAGACCTTCGGTTGAAACACCCGCGCTCAAATTTCCGTCGTAACTCATCGACAAGTGGAGCGTGTCATAAGCGGCCAGAAAATAAGAGAGGATTTTCTTGTCAGTCGTTGATAATTCTTTTTGATACCATTCAACGCTTTTTCTGGTCTTTGTCTTTTTTTCTCCTAAAACACTATCTAATGCCACCAAAACGCCAGCATATGCAGTGTGTCCAGCCATCTTTACGTATTTACGATCCTTGTAAACACCATTTTCCTTAATCGCTTTTTCTCTCAGAATCTCTTTTGCGTTGGAGATGTAGCGCTTAGCTTCGGTAATGTCTTTCATGCTTAGTGATGTGTATGTGGTGAAAATATTTCAGGCTGCAACATTTGCAGCCTGAAAGTTAAAAAGCTTTTCTTAAATGCCAACCGCTGTCAAAAACTCTGGGTCAGTCGGAAGGATTTTTGAGGCGAAGAAATTGGTTAGCTCACCTTTCTCATTTATTACATATTTGCAGAAATTCCAGGTTGGAGCTTTGTCGTTCCAGCCGTTCAAATCCTTTGTAGTAAGCCATTTGTAAATAGGCGCCTGATCTTCACCCGTAACGGAAACCTTCTCAAACATCGGGAAAGTTACGCCGTAAGTTGCCGAGCAGAAAGTTGCGATTTCCTCGCTTGTGCCTGGCTCCTGGCCACCAAAGTTGTTTGCAGGGAAGCCCAACACAACCACTTTATCTCCGTGCTCCTTGTTGAACTTTTCCCAATCTGCATATTGCTTGGTATAGCCGCATTTGGAAGCAACATTCAGGATCACCACTTTTTTGCCTTTGTATTTGCTCAGGTCAACCGTCTTATTTCCTACCAGAGATTTAACCTTGAAATCATAAAGCGTTTGCTTAGCAACAACGTCATGGGCAGGTCTTGTCGCAATCTCGGACTTATCGGCGAAAAGGCCGGATATTAAACTCGTGATCATAATAAATAATGTTTTTAATAAGCTCATAATTGTAGTCTGGTTATTGGTTAGATTATGTAATTAAAAAGTGAAATACAGGATATTCGATACATTTTAGCGGCTTTTCAAAACAACTTCCCTAACCACCCGGCCTCGCTACATTCGCTCCGGAACTTCTATCCCTAATAACCCCAAAGCCTTCTGAATTGTTTCAGCAACAGCACTAGATAATGCAACGCGGAATTTGACCGAATCTGCATTAGGATCAGAGAAAATAGACACTTCGGCATAGAACTGATTATAGACCTTCGCCAGCTCAAATGCATACAGTGAAATCACCGAAGGCGCAAACTCACTGGCGGCAGCCTGCACACGCACCGGATATTGAGACAATGCAAAGATCAACTCCCTTTCCGCCGGATGTAATGTATAGCTTACGGGTGGAATGACTGCTTGGATGCCTGACTGCTCCGCTTTTCTAATAATTGACCGAATCCTGGCATATGTATATTGAATAAATGGTCCCGTATGTCCTTGAAAATCAATAGATTCCTCCGGGTTGAAGAGCATTCGTTTCTTAGGGTCGACCTTTAAAAGAAAATACTTTAATGCACCCAGCGCGAGCTGGTTATATAGCTGCTTGGCTTCCGCACTGTCAAAATCATCGATCTTACCGAGCTCCTGCGTTCTGCTGGCGGCGGTCTGGATCATTTGTTCTACCAGATCATCCGCGTCAACCACGGTGCCTTCGCGGGATTTCATTTTTCCGGAAGGCAGATCCACCATGCCATAACTGATGTGATAGCAGCCATCCGCATAAGGGCGGCCGAGTTTTTTTAGAATAGCGAAAAGGACCTTGAAATGATAATCCTGCTCGTTTCCAACAACCCATAAATAGCGGTTGTTGTGAAAATCGCTGTATTTCAGCTCCGTGGTGCCCAAATCCTGCGTGATGTAAACCGAAGTGCCGTCACCGCGCAAAACCAGTTTTTCGTCCAGTCCTTCCGTGGTCAGGTCGATCCAGACGGAATTGTCTGGCTTTTTGTAAAAGACATTATTCTGTAGACCTTCTTCAATAATGTCCTTCCCTAGCAGGTAAGTGTTTGATTCGTAATAAGTTTTATCAAAACCAACCCCAATTTTATCGTAAGTCTGGCGGAAACCTTCGTAAACCCAGCCATTCATTTTATGCCATAATGCAACGGTTTCGGGATCATTATTTTCCCAAAGCAAAAGCAATTTTTGCGCTTCCAGGATCCAGGGAGCCTTTTTTGTAGCTTCCTCCTCTGACATTCCCTGCTCTACCAGTTCGTTGATCTGCGTTTTGTATGTCTTATCAAACAGCACATAATATTTCCCAGCCAAATGGTCACCTTTGATCCCGCTCGATTCCGGCGTTTCGCCGTTGCCAAGCTCGCGGTAAGCCAGCATGGATTTGCAGATGTGAATGCCGCGGTCGTTGACAAGACATGTTTTTACAACGTCATAACCACTGGCTTTGAGGATTTTAGATAGCGAATCACCAAGGAAATTATTCCTCAAATGTCCCAGGTGTAGTGGCTTATTTGTGTTCGGCGATGAAAATTCGACCATCACGGATTGCCCGTTTGGCGCGAATGTTCCGAAATTCTGATCATTGAAAACATTTGAAAACAATTCCAGCCAAGTTGTGTCTTTGAGGCTGATGTTCAGGAAGCCTTGCACCACATTGAAGTTGGCCACAACAGAAGATTGCGCTACGAGCTCAGTTCCGATGATCTGGCCCATTTCAGCGGGGGATTTACGGATGGACTTGGTAAGCGGGAAAGTAACAAAAGTGTAAAATCCTTCAAATTCCTTTTTTGTCGGCTGTAAAATGATGTCTTCAATAGTTACTTCAAAATGCTTCTGGATTGCTTTTTGAATATCGTCCTTCAGAATTGCTTCAATCGTCATGAATGTTGGGGTCAATGGAAGTGCTTCTTCTAATTCAGAATGACATTTCCCAAAGTTTTTATTTGATTAAAATAATTTATAATATTAATAGCAATGTTGTCCTTTTTGATGCAAAATTAGGGTAAATATTGAAGAGAGTTACACCCCTGAAGGAAGAAGTTATGAATAACCATTCTTTGCAATGGCACCGGATTTACTACATGCTCTTTTTGTGTATCACTCCCGTTGTCGGTGCCTTCGCACAATTGCAGCAGTCCGACCGTCTGGAAATACCTGCTAACCCGACTTCAACGGAGCAGTTCGAGGTTTTTAGCCTGGGCGAGCAAGGTTTGCTATCCGTGATCAGGGGAAATGAATGGTCCAATTCACGGAATGAGCAATGGCAGTTTGTGAAGTATGACTCAACATTAAAAGCGGTCTGGCGGACAAGTTACAAGCTCGATTTTCGCTATATTCCTGTCATGGCTTACAAAGGCGAAGAAAGTGGTTACTGGCTTTTTGCTGAGCCGGATACGGACCGTTTTCTCTTTATGCAGATCAATTACGGCGACGGTTCTATCGACACTTATAAGGGAAATCTTTTAGCAGGTGTGGACGTACAACAGTTCAAGGTGATTGGAAGCAAAGCATTGGTTTCGGGTTATTACAGGTCACGGCCGGTGGTTATCGTCCATTCATTTTTTGACCATACAACGCGCGTCTTACCAGGACTTTTTGAAAAAAATACGGAGCTGAACAATGTCGACATCAATGAAATTGACGGCTATATTAATGTGATTACTTATGCTTACCGGAAGAAAAACTGCGTTTTCGAAATCAAAACGTACAATTACGATGGCAAACTATTGAAAAAGACAACATTAAGCGATCCCAGATATAGCTTTATCTCCGGCCAGATTGTGCCTTTGAATGCAGACGATTCTTATCTGATCGGCAATTATTCAGTTGGTTGCACGCAGTATTCACAAGGTTTGTACGTCACGCACGTGGAGCATGATGAGCCGCGCGATCCGCAGTTTATAGAATTTTCTGAATTGCAGAATTTCTTCAATTACATGAAGCCCAAACGCCGTGCGAAAATGATGGAGCGCATCGGAAAGAGGAAAAGCATGGGTAAGGAAAACAAGTTTCGTTACAGATTGCTGGTTCATGAGCTGATCCAGACAGAGAATGAGATTGTGCTGGTAGCGGAGGTTTATTATCCCAATCAAAGGTCAACGAGCCCGATCATTACCGGCGGCATATCCCGGCCTTACATTTCGCGCTCACTCGAAGGTTACCGTTACACGCACGCGATTGTTTGCGGTTTTGACAGGAATGGTAAATTCATGTGGGACAACACAATCACCATCAAGGATTTAACTAGTTACGATTTGCAGGAAATGGTCCAGGTGACGCCGGTTGACGACTACTTTGTATTGGCTTATCCGCAGGAAGGTGAAATTCATACAGAGGTGATCAGCAGGAACCAGGTTGTTGTGGAAAGCGAAAAATTCAAGATAACGGCCAAATCTGAAAAGGAAAAAGTGCTTAACAATGAAGATAGCTATCTCTCTCCCTGGTATGGACAGTATTTCCTCGCTTACGGTATGCAGCGCCTGGGCACATCCACCATCGGGCAGGGGCGTGAGGTTTTTTACATTAATAAATTAACCTACAAAACAGAGGACATCGGCAAAGCGACGAAGGAAGAAGCATCTCGCCCGCGCTGATGTTGATATTAATCGACCATCCAGATATGGTCTGCCTCAAAGCCTTGTTCTTTCCATTCCACCTGCACGCGCTGACTTTCGACCGTACTTACCTGCATGCCGACATAATCCGGGTCAATAGGGATCTCCCTGTTGTAGCGACGGTCGATCAGGACCATTAGCTCAACAGTTTTGGGGCGTCCAAAGGCTGTCATAGCATCAAGCGCCGCCCGCACCATGCGGCCGGTTGAAAGCACGTCGTCGATGAGGATCACTCTTTTTCCTTCGATCAAAAAAGGGACATTGGTTTTATTGGGTAGGAGCGGAGATTCCCGTCTCCGAAAATCGTCGCGATAGAAAGTTGCATCCAGGTGCCCCATTGGAATGTCTTTTCCCGTGCGTTCTCTCAGTTCGGCAATAATGCGTTCGGCAAAATGTATTCCCCGCGGTTGCAGTCCCATCACCACGGAGTTGGCAAAATCCTGGTGATTCTCAATCAGTTCCTGGCACAACCGGCTGGTCATGATTTCCAGCAGCGGGCTGCTTAGTATTAATCGTTTTTGGGGCATAATGTAAATTCCCTGAATTTTAGCCTAAATTAAGTGCTCGAAGATGAAATCAAAAACTTTTAACAAATGAAATATCTGATTGCCGGGTTGGGAAATATAGGTCCGGAGTACGCATTCACCAGGCATAATGTCGGATTTATGGTGCTGGACAGGCTAGCTGCGCAGCATGATTTTAAATTTTCTTTCGAAAAACTCGCATTCGTGGCGGAGTGGAAGCACAAAGGCAGACAAATATATTTTATCAAGCCTACGACATTCATGAACCTAAGCGGCAAAGCGATCCGCTATTACATGGATCAGTTTAAAGTGCAGGAAGAGAATCTGCTGGTCATTCTCGACGAACTGCAACTACCATTCGGAACGTTGCGGATTAAGCCAAAGGGAAGCCATGGCGGGCATAATGGACTAAAAAATATTGAGGAGCTGCTGGCGTCAACAAATTATCCCCGTTTGCGGTTTGGAATAGGAAATAATTTTCCGAGAGGAAGGCAGGTAGATTATGTGCTAAAACCTTTTTCCAATGAAGAAATGACCGAGCTGCCCATATTTTTGGATAACGCTGGCGATATGGTTCTTTCATTTTGTACTTTGGGAATACAGTCGACAATGAATAATTATAACCAATGATTGTACTAAATAAAGAATATATAAATATTTCAAGATTTGTATTTATTCTGTTATTTGGTTATTTATCAAATTATTAATGAGGTGAAGATTTAATTTACAAGATTTAATAATAAAATATCCCTTGAAAACGAAGGTTAATTCCAAATATAATTCTGTTGGTGCGATTTGAGGATGTTTGTAATTTCGAAACTAATCCAGATATTTGTATCACGGTTCGCCGAAATAAAAATTGAATAAATCCAAGGAAATAAAATTAATGTTTTTACCTTTGCATTTATTATCGCAGTTCTATTAGTCGCTCAGTTACAAGTTAATAGGGCAAAAGTTAAAAGAAGGGCGAATAGAGGTAAAAAAGCAATGTTTGCAGGCAAATCTGAAAGTTAGTTTGCTTCGTATATAGGCCAAATGTTTCCGTAATTAGTTAGTGAGGAAATTGGAGTATTATTTAAAACATTGTTACTTTATATAAAAAAGAGATTTAGATACGCTTGCATTGATATATTTTTTCAGCAAAAAACGCCGAAGTCAGTCGCAAAAGATATAAAAGATAAGAAAAGGTTAAGGGTTTAGGAATAGTCAGTATAAAGCCGTCTCAGTGAGATGGCTTTATCTTTTTATAGGCTCTGCCCAAATTTCCACCCTGCGGTTTGATCTCTTTAATGCTTCTGTCTGGTTCATGCGGCTTGGCTGCGCCGAACCATAACCTGAGCCTGAAATCCGGTTTTCGTCAATTCCTTTTCCCAGCAGATAACTTTTAACAGTCGCCACACGCATGTTCGACAACTCTAAATTCTTAGCAAAATCGCCGGTGTTGTCCGTATGGCCTTTCAGCACAATCCTTAAATTATCCCGCTTCTGAAAATAAGAAACAAGCGAATCAAGGCCTCGCAGTGCATCATCTTCCAGCACATCCGTGCTTTGCGTAAAATATAATGTGGATAACGGTGTATCGTAAGTCGATTCCGAAAGGCTGATCAGCGACTTCACCTCTTCAAACCTGTTTGAAACTTTTACTGATACACTTTTGGATTGAAAGCCTTCTGCCTGGGCCGAAATGCGATATGTTTCGTAAGGCCGTAGTTCAAAGTTATAGATCCCGTTAACCGTTTTGGTCGATGCCACCAACGAATCCGAGTTGGATTTGCGGACCGTTACATCGGCATCATTCACGGGTTTCAGGTTCTTTCCATCGTAGACACGACCTGTTACAACGGCCAGATTGGTGTTTCTTTTTGCAGGTTCTTTAACGGCGGGTTTCTCCTCTGGTTGCTTTTCTTCCTCTTTTTCGGCCACCGCTGCTTTGGATGCCCTGCTGATCGTCTGATAACTTCTTCTTACAAAAACGGGCGTCATCACACGGTCGTACACGCGGATAAGAACAATGGAGCCGGCACTGGATTCGTGATTAGCGATGAGGTCATCCTGGAAGAAATTAAGAACCTGGTCATTATCCAGCATTCCCTCCGTTCCAGGATCTTTGAACTCCAATTTCGATTGACCATTGATATACATTTTAATGATCTTGGTCTCGAAATCGCGCGAGTACACATAATGTACATACTGGTTTGCACGTACAGGTGCTTTTTCTCCGATCGCAAAATCGTAGAAATTGAGCTTGCCGTCGTATATATAACTGCCGTAGTCGCTTTTCCTGTTTTTAAAATCGAGAACCCTTTTCCAGCTGTCGAGCTCATCCATTTTAAAATAGACCTCAACCGTGAAAGATTTACTCAAAAAACCTTTGGCCTCCGCGTTATTGAACTGTAAACCACTGTTTTTTTCGAATTGATAAATGGTCCTGCTCAAATCATCAGAACCCGGAATTTTCTCTTTGACATATTTTCCAGGCTGCCCGAGCACTTTTAAAGACGGGCCGGCATTTTCAATAGGAGTAAGGCCATTGTTGAAGTCGTAGGTCCATTGACTTTGCGAAAAGGAAGGAAAACAAAGTCCGGTAAGAAGAATTACCAGCATGCACTTCGCATTAATTTTATCAATCATGCCCAAAAATATAAAAAGTGCAGGGTGAACCCGAAACGCATCGTGTATTTTTGGAGCATAATTCTTTGAAAGCGTGAAAAACATTGGTATTGGCATTCTCTTTTCCATTCTGTGGTCGTCTGCATCTGTGGCTACCAAATTTGGAGTCCGGTCAGCTGCTCCGTTAATATTGGCAAACGTTCGCTTCTTTATTGCTGGTATCTTATTGTTGTCTTTTTCCTATTTGCTCAGCAAAGATCCGTCTTACCGGATGCCTAACAAAAAGGAATGGAAGCAGCTTGCGCTATTCGGATTCCTTAATACAACGCTTTATCTCGGCCTCTACGTGTACGCTATGAAATTTACTGCTGCCGGAATCGGCAGTCTGGCTGTTTCTGTTAACCCGCTGATCATTGTGCTGTTATCCGCCTGGTGGCTCAAAAGGCATCCACGGACGGAAGAATGGTTAGGGATAATTTTGGGAATGGCAGGGGTAGGCGTGGCAACTTACCCGTTACTGGCAGATAGTTATACGACAATAGGAGGGATAACATTGCTGCTGATCAGCATGATAGCGGTTTCCGCAGCCAGTGTATACTATGCTACGGTTCAGTGGGAGCTGCCCAATTTGCTGATCAATGGGTGGCAGGTTTGCTTGGGGGGTGTTTTTTTGCTTCCGGTAACATTGCTTTTCAGTGATTTTTCTACCACGGTCTGGGACGGAACATTCTGGCTTCCGGTGCTCTGGCTAAGCCTGGCCGTTTCCATCATCGGACTGATCTGCTGGTTTTACTTACTCAGAATTGACACAGTAAAAGCGTCCCTATGGCTCTTCCTATGCCCACTTTTCGGCTTCTTCTTCGCCTGGTGGCTCATGGACGAGCCGGTAACGATTTATACAATAGTCGGAACTGTGCTTGTAATCGGTGGATTATATGCGGGGCAGAGGCGGAAGCTGATGAGTTAATCATCAATCAATATTTCCCCTTTCAAGTATAGCCTCGCCTGGCCGCCGATGTGTACGCGGTCGCCGTCCAGCTCGCATTTAAGGTATCCGCCGCGCTTTGAAAGTTGTTTGGCGGTCAGTGTTGTTTTATCGAGTTTTTCTGCCCAGTAAGGGATTAATGTTGTATGTGCAGAACCGGTTACGGGGTCTTCATCTATGCCTGATTGCGGTGCGAAGAAACGTGAAACGAAGTCAACATCCTCACCGGCAGCCGTTACGATAATGCCGCGTGCCGGAATGGTTGATAATACTATGATGTCGAAATCCAGGTTTTTAAGCACCTCTTCGGATTCCAAAACCACCATATAGTCTGTTTTTCCTTTATATACTTCCAACATGGTCGTGTCCAAAAGGCCTTCCACTAATGCAGGCGGCGGCACGGCGATGTGATACAGGTCAACAGGAAAATTTAATGTAAGCCAATCTTCTTTGCAATCCACTTGCAGTTCGCCGCTGCGCGACTCAAAACGGATCGATTTGCCTTCGTAACCTTGAATATTAAAAATCACATATGCAGCAGCCAATGTTGCGTGGCCGCAAAGATCAACCTCAACTGAAGGCGTAAACCAGCGGATATGAAAGCCATTTTCATTAGGAACGTAGAATGCAGTTTCTGCCAGGTTGTTTTCAGCAGCGATGTTGAGCATTGTTTCATCCGGAAGCCACTCATTCAGAGGGACAATCGCAGCAGGGTTTCCACAAAAGAGTTTATCAGTAAACGCATCGATCTGATATATGGATAGTTTCATGTTCAAAAAATGGGGTTAACAATACCAAGGTATTAAAAATATTCTCGATTAGAAGAAGTTGTCTCTGGAAATTTTCAATATTATTATTCGAATCAGATAATAAATTCGACACTGGTTTATATGTAACTAGCTCTTATGGTTTTTCATACGGAGATAAACACCATTGGTCCAGCCAAATCCTTCCTGAACTTCATACTCACCTCCTCCGGCGATCAGATTGGTGTCTGAAACATTGTATTTTTCGAGTAATTTGCCTGAATGCTTAAACTCTTTATCGACCAGCGTGAGCCACTCCGCGCACAGCTCGTCCGCGGTCCGGTGGAAATTATAATTGCGCAAGCCTTTGTAAGTGATCCATTGCAGCGGCGCCCAGCCATTAGGTGCATCCCATTGCTGCCCCGACTTGATCGTGGTGGTCAACAGTCCGCCTGAGCGCATAAAGTTGAGCCGGATATAACCACGCATATAATGTGATTGCGACTTGGTGGCCAGTTTGAAATACAAAGGAAATGTGCCTGCTAATGTGACAGCTTTCGTGAAATCCTGCTTCTTGAAATCATAATCCATGAAAAAATTCCGCGAGCTGTCCCAGAAATAGGTCTGTATAGCTGCTACCCTCAAACGTGCCTTTTCTTCATATTGCAGGTGCATTTTAGTGTTGTTATGCAACAGATATGCTTCCGCCAGCGCTTTTTCAAGGTGGTGCATGAGGCAGTTCAGGTCAACGGGGATAATGTCTGTGGTATGAATGCTCGCAAAGTCGTTTTCGTCTGCAAACCACCGGCTGCTAAAATCCCATCCCGACTCGGCGGCAGCTCTGATATGCCTGAAAGTAGCTTCCGGGGCCGTCCCAAACCGGTCCCGCGCCTCATTGCCCAATTCCACGTCTTCGCGGTAGGACTCCGGGCGGGGCGTGGCCTTGTCATCCCAGTAACGGTTCATTAAAGCGCCATTGGGAAGTTTTACGAGGCGCCGGTGTGCTGTAAATGGCTCGTGCGACGGTCCGTCGTTCTGCATCCAATAATCATATTCTTTTTGCAGTTGAGGCAAATAGCGTTTCAGGATTTCATTTCCGGCAATGTCACTGTATAGCCGGACCATAAGGGAAAAGAACGGTGGCTGGGACCTCGTGAGATAATAGGTGCGGTTGGCTGTGGGAATGTATCCGAAACTATCAATAAGATAGGCAAAATTATTGACCATACTCTCGATCAGATCCGTTCGTCCGGATTCTTTCAGGCCAAGCATTGTAAAATAGCTGTCCCAATAATAAATCTCGCGAAAACGCCCGCCCGGCACCACATAAGGAAAGGGAAGCGGGATCAGGGAGCCGCCACGTTCCTGGTTTTCGGGCTGGCGCGTGAGCACCTCCCATAATCTGCCAATGTTTTCCGACGTTGACGAGCTCTTATCGGCCTCAAAAGTAGACTTGATATGTGCAGGCATTCGAAAGTTCTGACTGATAAAAGCTTGTAGGTCGAATCCGGGCCGGTCCTGTTCCTGGTGATATCTTTCAATGATCAGAACCGGGTCTTCCAGCGGAATCGCGTCGGCGAAAGTTTTGGAATCTTCAAAAATATGGCTGTGCTGGATATCACGAAACAGCGACCCATACAAGTCCTCTGGTGAAACATGCGGTGAACCATACGTGAAAGCGGGTGCTATGAATCCGTACAAATGTGAGTGGTTATATAACAGTGGTAAATGTCAGCTTAGGCAGTTTCATTGCATTCTCAATGAGTTGTATATGAATGCCCAGAATGCCGGCAGCTGCATTATAATCGATTTTTTCCGGATCGTCCGTAGGCTTGTGATAGTCGTCGTGGCCGCCTGTGTGAAAGAAAAGCACCGGAATTTTTTTGGCATAAAAAGACCCATGATCCGAGCCGCCGCTTCCGGCCTTGTCCGTAAAAAACTTGGTATCGCTTTTCACATCTTTAAATATATCCGGCCATGCATCACTGGTCCCGTAACCGCCGATCCCAACGCCACGGCTGGCATCATAACGGCCAATCATGTCCATATTAGTCATGAAATTGATTTTTTCCAATGGTAATGTAGGATTGTTAACAAAATGACGCGATCCCAGCAGCCCCAGCTCCTCGGCACCAAATGCTATAAAGAGAAAGTTATAGGGTTCTTTGACATCATTCTTGGAAAAATAGCGCGCAAGTTCCAGCAAGCCTGCCACGCCCGAAGCATTATCATCGGCCCCGTTGTGAATTTGCCCTTCCGGCTTTTCTGCTTTCGAGCTTCCTTGTCTGCCCAGCCCCAGGTGATCAAAGTGAGCGCCAATGACAATGGTATTTGCAGCTCCGTTATCCAGAAAGCCGATGACATTATTTGTCTCGCGCAGACTGTCGGTAACAACCACGCGCCGCACTTTGGCCGTAAATGGTTGGTAAAATCCGTTGGTCCCCTTCGGTTGCAGCTTGTATTTTTTGAATTGAGCGGCTACATATCCGGCTGCTTTTTGGTTCTCCTTGCTTCCGGTTCCACGGCCCTGCATTTTGTCGGATGCAAGCTTGTAAACGTGTTTGGAAAGTTGGTCGGGAGCGGGCAGTTGGGCAAAGGCACTTTGGCAAACAAAACAAAAGAAGAACAAGTAATTTTTCATCGAACGCAGTATCATGAATGGGCAAAGATAAACCTCCCTGGATGCCCTGCAAAATAGAATTTGTGCTTTTGTTTGCATTTTCAGGCATCTGCGCTTAATATTGCAGGATCAAGTCAGTTGCTTCACCTTGTGTGCGATTGATTTATAAAGAAGAGGCGAGAGAATGGGCTCAATGAACCTCTGGCAACCTGCTACCACAATGGAGAAAGGTGCTAATTCCCACCTAAGTTATTAGGAGATATAAACTCAATTCGCGTGAACTTACAGTTAGAAATTTCCGTAAGCCGGATGGCTTTATTCTCGCATCTGCCCTGTGCATTCCACGGGACAGTCTGTTAAATTTTTGAATTAAAACCTGTGCTCTGGCACTTATGCAAGCGGAACAAAAAACATTTAAATATCCTTACGCCTACGCGCTGGAAATGGGCGGTGAATTGCCAGGCTTCGAACTGTCATACACCACTTATGGAACGCAGAATGCTGAAAACAACAACATTGTCTGGATCTGTCATGCATTAACGGGCAGCTCCAACGCGGCCGAATGGTGGGATGGCCTGGTAGGGGACGATAAGTTTTTTGACCCAGCCAAATATTTCATCGTTTGCGTGAATGTCCTGGGTTCGGCTTATGGCTCTACGGGTCCGCTGAGCATTAATCCCCGGACGCATAAACCTTTTTACAGATCATTTCCGACTATCACAGTTCGTGATGTGGTTGGTGCTATGGATCTGCTGCGGCAGGAGCTGGAAATTAAGAAGATAAAACTTTGTATTGGCGGTTCCCTGGGTGGCCAGCAAGCGCTCGAATGGGCGGTGGAAGTGCCCGATCTTTTTGAAGAACTGATCCTGATCGCCTCCAATGCACTGCATTCGCCGTGGGGCATTGCTTTTAACGAGTCACAGCGGATGGCGATTGAGGCGGACCCGACTTTTAATGATGGCACGGACGAGGCCGGAAGCATGGGTATGCGGGCCGCGCGATCCATTGCATTGCTATCATACAGAAATTACGACACCTATAATTTTACCCAGGCGCGTGATAATCCGGATCAGATCGATGATTTCCGGGCATCGTCCTACCAGCAATACCAAGGCGATAAGTTTGTGAAGCGGTTTAATGCCTATTCTTACTGGGTGCTTTCCAAGATCATGGATTCGCACAATGTAGGCAGGAATCGCGGCGGAATTGTGCACGCATTAGGCTTGGTTAAGGCCAAAACATTAGTATTAGGCATAAAATCCGATTTGCTGTTCCCATTATCCGAGCAACAATTTCTGGCCAGGCACATTCCGGACGCTGTTTTCCAGGAAATCGATTCGTTATATGGCCACGATGGCTTTCTTATTGAATATAAGCAGCTTACCCAAGTGATCAGGGCGTGGCAGGAAACGAATGGCAAATTGCAAACCGCAAAGATCTGAACATTAGTATCTAACATTAAGACTTAAGGAACATTAAGACATAAAAAAGCGCCGCTCAGAGGTTTCTCCGGGCGGCGCTTTTTGCGTTATAGTAATGCTATTTTGTTATTTTCAAAAGCAATTCCGGCTCGTTTGTGGTAATGTAATCGACGCCTTTTTCAAGAAACCATTTCATAGATTCTTCGTCATTCACCGTCCAGACATTGGTTGTCAGTTTTTTATCTCTGATATCGGCAATGTATTCTGGCTTTTTCTTCAACACATTCTGGTTGTAATCGATGCCATCCAGTCCTGCGGCTTGAATTTCATCCGGCGTTTTGTCTCCGTTCAGATATTCGACGTGTGCTTTCGGAGCCAGTTCTTTTACTTTTTTACAAACATCAAAATCAAAGGCAATGTAATCCGTAATGCCTTCCACTTTTAATTTTTTTACCATTTCCACACATTTGGTAGCCAGTGCTAGCGAGCGTTCTTTGCCCATCGAAGAAGTTTTGATTTCCAGGATCAGGCGTGTTTTCTTCTGTTTTGCGCCCGCTTTCAGGTAAGCTTCCAATGTTGGTAATGCCGTTCCATCTTCTAATTTGATCTGGGAAAGCTCCTGGGAATTGGTTTTTTCAATATGCGTTCCTTTGATCGAATGGTCGTGAAGCACATAAATGACCGAATCTGCCGACATATGCACATCAAATTCACTACCATAGCAGCCCAGTTTGATGGCATGCTCCAATGCGCCAATAGAATTTTCGGTTACGCCGGTATTTTTCCACGCGCCACGGTGCGCTATAACTTTGTTTTTATTTTGAGACATGCCTTCAAAAGCGGTCAGACTCAGCAAACCAACAGCAACAATGGATAAGAATTTTTTCATTTTTTTAAATTTGGACTTATATAAAAAGAACACATTAACCTGAATTTACCCTGAACCATGGTCCAAAGCAGATTCGAAAATTAAAGCTAGTTTCGGTCAGCGGTGTTAGCTCAATGTTAAGTTTCAAAAAGCATCTTCCTCCAAGTCGAATCTTTTTAAACTCCGTTTTAATGGTTCATGCGCTTAAATGCTTGCGAATTGTGAGAATAACCAGTTTGGAAGTCGGCGTGTTGCTTTTATCTGCCACGCTGTTAATAGGAACGAGGACATTCGTTTCAGGAAAATAAGTGGCTGTGCAACCTTCCGGAATCGGGTAGGGGACAACGACAAACTTGTACGCAACCCGCTCAATGCCGTCATAATGGTTATACAGATCCACCAGATCGCCGCTTTTCAGATCCCGTTTTGCGATGTCATTTTCGTTCATCAAAATCACGCGCCGCTCGTTGTGAATGCCTCGATAACGATCATTCAGGCCATAAATCGTGGTGTTGAACTGGTCGTGGCTGCGGATGGTCATCATCATCAGCTCATCCTCTTTCAGTTCGGGATCAAATAGCTTGCCGATATTGAAATGCGCTTTTTGAGACAATGTGTCAAAATATCCGTCCCGGTTGCAATTGGGTAAATAAAATCCGCCTGGCACGCGTACGCGCTCATTATAGTTATCAAAGCCTGGAATTGTCCTTTCAATGTCAGCGCGGATCACGTCATAATCTTCGGCGTAAATGTCCCAGTTAATCTGGCTTTTCCGGCCCAAAACAGCTTTCGCCAGCCTGCAAATGATCACCGGCTCACTCAGTAACTGATCCGAAACCGGCGGCAAAACGCCCTTGGAAAGCTGAATTACGCCCATTGAATTTTCACAGGAAATAAACCTGCTTTCACCCTTATGCATATCCATATCGCTTCTTCCCAGGCAGGGAAGGATCAGCGCTTGTTCACCCGTTACCAGATGGCTCCGGTTCAGCTTGGTCGAAACGTGTACTGTCAGGCGGCATTTGCTGAGCGCTTCGGCTGTAAATCTTGTATCCGGTGTAGCACTCAGAAAGTTGCCTCCCATCGCAAAAAATACCTTGGCACTGCCTTCGTGCATGGCCTTAATGGACTCTACCACGTCGAATCCGTGTTTTCTGGGAGGAGCAAAATGAAAGTTGCGCTCAATGGAATCCAGGAACTGGTCCGTTGGCTTCTCAAAAATTCCCATCGTCCGGTCGCCTTGCACATTGCTATGGCCGCGTACAGGGCATGTGCCCGCGCCCGGTTTGCCAATGCTGCCTTTCAGCAACAGCAGGTTTACAATTTCTTTGATCGTGTCCACTGCATTCTTATGCTGCGTCAGGCCCATCGCCCAACACGCGATAATCTTGCTTTTCCCGGCCAAAACGTCCACAACCTGCTGAATCTGGCCTAGCGAGATGCCGCTGATGCGTGCGAGTTCCTGCGCATCCAATTCTTTCAGATGCTGGATGAAGTCGCTATAACCTGCTGTATTATTTGCTATGAAGTTTCGGTCGAACACCATTCCCGGATTGCGTTTCTCTTCTTTAAGCAGCAGTATTTCGATGGCTTTCAGCAATGCAAGATCACCGTTGATTTTGACTTGCAGGAAAATGTCGGTCAGGGCGGGATTAGCTCCTAAAATTCCCTGCACTGTTTGTGGATTATTGAAACCCATCAAACCCGTTTCAGGCAAAGGATTAATTGAAATGATCGTCGCGCCATTCGCTTTCGCCTTTTGCAATGCGGTAAGCATGCGCGGATGATTGGTCCCCGGATTTTGTCCTAAAATCATAATGACCTCAGCCTCGTAAAAATCATCGAGTTTCACGGAGCCTTTCCCGATGCCCAGCGATTCCCCCAAAGCAACGCCGCTGCTTTCATGGCACATATTGCTGCAATCGGGCAGGTTATTGGTGCCAAATTCGCGTACAAAAAGCTGATATAGGAAGGCGGCTTCATTGCTTGTCCGGCCGGAAGTGTAAAAAACGGCCTCGTCTGGCGATGCCAACCGGTTCAGTTCCAATGCAATTTTTTCAAAAGCAGCTTTCCAGGAAATGGGCTGATAAAACTTCCCGCCTGGCGGCAGAAACATTGGCGCAGCAATCCGGCCTTTGCCGCCAATTTCATAATCAGACAGCTTTCCTAATGCTTCCACCGAATTCTGAGCAAAGAATGTCGCGTCCAGTTTCTTCAATGTTGCTTCCTCGGCAACCGCCCTGGCGCCATTCTCACAATATTCCGCAATGCCCGAGCGCTCATCGTCCGGATCGGGCCATGCGCAGCTTGGGCAGTCGAAACCACCTTTTTTATTCAGGTTAAAAAGCGCTTTCATGCCACGCTGCACACCTGCCTCGCTAATGGTTTTCTGAAAACTGGAAACAACAGCCGGAATGCCGGCAGCCACTTTCTTGATCTCCGTTTTTTTGAGGCCGGTTAATTTATCGGGATTTTCAGCCCCGGCAACATTACGCTGGTCATTGGGCATGGTTAACAGGTTTTTGCAGGGTTTTCATAATTATCCGATTGATCCTCAGTAACATTATCCAAGCATTTGAAATCTTTCTCAATCAGTAATTTCAAGCTGCCATTGTTGCCAAACAACATTTCTCCGTCATAACCTACCACATTATTGTCCGCCCATCCATCGGTCAGTTGTTCAGGAATGTGTAACAAGATCTTACCATTCCGGAAATCTGCGGTGAGTTCGGAGACGTCAGCAGATTTTTTTACGCCATAAATAAATAGAGAATCACCAAATGGCGTGACTTCTTCGAGATAACCTTCTGTACTGAGTTTTTGGATATCAGTCCTGCTCAATCTATAACGCACAGAATTGCGTTGAATGCGTATTTTCATAATTCTGAAATTCTTTCGAAACCTGAGTAAATATTGAACTTGTCATTTTTTAAAAAACCAATCAGCGTTATGTTGCTTTCTTCGGCCAGTTTTACAGCCAGGCTGGACGGCGCACCAATGGCGGCCACCACCTGAATGCCAGCCATCCCGGCTTTTTGGATCAATTCGAAACTTGCCCGTCCGCTCAGAAGCAGGATTTTGTCGGCAAGCGGGAGCAGGTCGTTTAGCAGCGCATTTCCAATCAGTTTGTCCAGTGCATTATGCCTGCCTACATCTTCCCGCAAGGCAATAAAATCTCCGTTAACATCAAAAAGCGCCGAGGCATGCAGTCCGCCGGTGGTTTCAAAAATACTTTGCTGCACATTCAGCTGATCTTTCAATGAGAAGATAACTTTCTTGCTTACCAGCAACGTGTTATCATCATTTTGATACGCCGAAATCGTCTTGATTGCATCAATGCTGGCTTTCCCGCAAACTCCGCAACTGGATGTGGTGTAAAAATTCCTTTCCAGCGAATTAATCACGGGCACAAACGCTTCGGCCAGATTGACAATCACTTTATTTTCATCAGAAATATCATTTGCAGCCGCCTTAACCTGGCTTTTTTCTGCAACAATGCCTTCCGTAAACAGAAAACCAACCGCCAGCTCATCGTCATTGCCCGGCGTCCGCATCGTTACAGAAATACTTTTTTTGATCTTTTTTCCGGATTCAATGTAGGAAAGCTGAATTTCCAGCGGTTCTTCCACAGCCAGGTCGTCTTCCGCATCCTTGTTGCCGCTGCTGGTTATCACCCTGATGCGCTGCTGCGCTATTGCATTGATTTCCATTTAATTAATTTTCATGATGAACATTGAGAGCCGCTTTAACCTGATCATAAGCCTCAGGAGAATCGACACTGAGCATTACTTTTTCTGATACTGGAATGTATTTTTCAGCATTAATTTCCCTCAAAAAATGCTGCAAACTGTGATGTCCGCGCTCGAAACGTTCGAGTAGAAGCGGCGCCGCATCCTGCGCATACCAAGCAAGTAACGGCTCATATTTTTCTTCGGAATTGTAAAAAGCCGCGGCAATAGTGCCCTTTTGGATAGCGGATAAAAAATCGGAAAGAGCATCCGCCGTAAGGAAAGGGTAGTCACAGCCTGCTATCAGAAAGTCTGCATTCGGGTAAGTTTTAAATGCTGAAAGTAAAGCGGCCATCGGGCCAATGTCTTCAAATTCAGGTAAGTCGGCCAGTGTTTTTTTATTTTCAAAAATCGAAGATTGTGTGCGGTTGCAGGAAATAAAGACTTCGTCACACAGCGGTGAAAGGAGATTTATCACACGATCGGCCTGCGTAATGCCAAAATATTGCAGCTGGCTTTTGTCCGTGCCCATTCGCAAACTTTTCCCGCCACAAACTGCCAAACCGTATAATGCCATAATTCTATAACGAAAGTCTCGTCTAATTTAATCATTATAAAATGTTAACTTCCTCTATGGAACATGGTGATGTTAAAATTTTAAAGAAGAAGCCAATTTATCCCGTCAGCGCGGAGCTGCGGAAATATCTGCGATTTTACCAGCGCGATGCAAAGTTGCCGGTGGGCTATGTTGACCTGCTCAATTTTTATGAGTCTTTTCCGGTCATGGATAAAAATGGCAAGGATACCCTGTGGGAAAGTCCGCTCTATCCACCTCATGAAATCGACCGGTTGCATAACGGCCTAAAAAAAGCTTACGCCATGCTGAAAGCATCAGGTAACCTGCGCATTGTTGAGCACAAATACATCGACCGCATTGATTATTGCAAATTCGGAAATTCCAATCCGTTTAGAATCAAGATTGTAAACCGGCTGAATGACATTTACGACTATTTTTATGTCAAGAAAGCAGACGCATCCAGGATTTATGGCCTGGAGCTGGAAGAAATTTTTTCTCCAAATCAGGTCAATTATCTGGTGGATGGCGATAGTCTGATCGAAGAGCACATTGCGGGCATTCCCGGTGATGAATTTGCCAGGACACGTTTACGCGAGCCCGATTATAACCCGATCCGGATTGCCAAAGAATTCGTGAAATTCAATGAACGCTGCATGATCACACTGCTTGGGGACATGCGTTCCTACAATTTCGTCATGCAAATCACCCCGGATTTCGACGATTTCCAGTTCCGTCTCCGCGCCATCGACTTTGACCAGCAATTTTATGAAGGCAACATCAAAGTGTATATGCCCCAGTTTTTCAAAGAAAACCGGCCATATGTGGAGCTCGCCATGGAATATCTGACCGATAAAACCGTGCTGCAATATCAGCAGGAAGAGCAATCGTCGATCATGTACCAGGCCCGAAGCGAAAGATACCGGCTCAAAGAACTTCGCGACGTTTCGATCAAGGACAACATTTCAACCATCGACAACATTCACCAGCTTCGCGAAGGACTGTTCAAGCATTATTCAGACAATCAATATCATCGGTGTGAAAGCATGACCGACATTATTGAATTGAATATAAAGAATGTCATCCGGCAGGTGAATGCTTAGCGAAATTGCGGGCCTGCGGATTATAAATCTTACCTTTGCATTTTATAAGGAACAAATGTTGGCTGAGTAGCTGTTAAAAAATTTCAACTTAAACAAAATCGGAAGGCATTCAACCTTCGCAGATTCCCGGAATGAGCAAACACGGACGTATTTTGGTCGCCATGAGTGGCGGCATCGACAGCTCTCTTGCAGCTGTTATGTTACACGAACAAGGTTACGAGGTCATCGGCATGACCATGAAAACCTGGGATTACGCCAGCAGCGGCGGCACCAAGAAAGAAACCGGCTGCTGCTCCCTTGATTCCATCAACGACGCACGGACTATTGCTGTCGAATTGGGTTTCCCACATTACATCCTGGATATACGCGCTGAATTCGGCGATTATGTAATCGATCATTTTACAGGCGAATATCTGGAAGGCCGCACGCCTAATCCTTGTGTTTTGTGCAACACGCACATTAAATGGGATGCTTTGCTCAAACGGGCAGATCGCCTGGATTGCGAGCACATTGCAACGGGACATTATGCCAATATGCAGTTCCATGACGGCCGTTACTATGTTTCCAAAGGCATTGACAGCTGGAAGGATCAAAGCTACGTGCTATGGGGTGTTTCGCAGGAAAGCCTTGCCCGCACAAAATTGCCATTGGGTTATCTGCACAAATCAGAAATCCGGGAAATGGCCCGGGAAAGGGGCTTTATTGATCTGGTCAACAAATCGGAAAGCTATGAAATCTGCTTTGTGCCGGATAATGATTATAGAGGATTTTTGAAAAGAAGAATTCCTGGATTAGAAGCCGAAGTGGCAGGTGGAAATTTCGTTTTTGAAGATGGCACAATCGTGGGAAAACACGAAGGTTATCCATTCTATACCGTCGGCCAGCGTAAAGGCCTGGGCATTGCATTGGGCAAACCCGCATTCGTTACCGAGATTAGGAAAGAGACAAACGAAGTGGTGCTAGGCGACTTACCCGACCTTTTCAGGGACGGAATGTATGTTAGCAAACTAAATTTGCAGAAATACGCTTCACTCGAAAAGCCATTGGAAACGGTTACCAAAGTGCGCTACAAGCACGACGGAACCCCTGCCATTATCGAGCAAATCGAACCAGACAAAATCATCGCCCGCTTCCACGACGGTGTAAACGGCATCGCACCAGGGCAAGCTGCTGTATTTTATGAAGGAGATGATGTGGTTGGTGGTGGGTGGATTATGAAGAGTTTTCGGCAGTAAGCTGCCTTGATCCTGTCACGGGTTCACTGTCAGCCTGGGCGAAGGCGCGTTACCAAGGAGTAGAGCGCCATGTCAGCCTGAGCGGAGTCGAAGGCACGTTACCAAGGAGTAGCGCGCCTTCGACCAGGCTGACAAGCATAGAATTGCAATATTACTTAATCCGCTGCCTCACAGCTTCATAAAGGACAATCGAACTAGCCACAGAAACATTCAGCGACTCTACTTGTCCGTTTAGCGGAATCCTTGCTCCGGAATCTGCTAGCTGGATGAATTCTTTTGAAATCCCATCTTCCTCTGAACCCATGATTATGACCGTAGGGATTGAGAAATCAATTTCGTAAAGTGATTTTTCTGTTTTCTCTGTACAGGCAATGATCTGTAAACCGCTGTTACGGAGATATTGTAATGTCTCGTAAAGGTTGGGCTCACGGCAAACGGGCAGGAAGTTCAATGCACCGGATGACGTTTTCATTGCATCCGCATTGATCTGCGCGCCACCTTTTGTGGGTACGATAAGCGCCTGTACGCCAGCACATTCAGCGGTCCTTGCGATAGCCCCGAAGTTTCTTACGTCTGTGATTCTGTCTAAAAGAAGCAATAATGGTGTTTTGCCTTCCTCATACACCTGCGTGAGCACGTTGTGAAGGGGCATATACTGGATCGGGGACACGAAAGCGATAACGCCCTGGTGATTTTTTCGGGTTACGCGGTTAAGTTTTTCAACCGGAACCCGCTGAAAGGGAACGCCTAGTTCCTTTGCGAGTTTCTCAATTTCAGCAAGTCCAAACTCTCTCTGAATGAATAATCGTTCTATTTCCTTGCCTGAGCGAAGGGTTTCCAATACTGATTGCGTACCAAAAACCATGTCGGCCTGGGACTGTCTTGGGGCGGGTTTTCTTACCGTATACTGCCGTTTCTCCATGCTTCTACAACTGGATACCAAATAGGCTGGTATTCGGCGTACCGAACCAGTTCATAATGATCATCCACGAATTGATTGTTTTTTCTGTTAAATGTAAAATTGACGTTCTGCGCATTGCCGCGTTGATCGTAGGTCCATACTTCCCGATCTTTGCTGCGCTGAACTTTATCCGGCGGCCCTAACACGATATAGATCATGCCTTTATCGGTTTTCCACCCTTCTTTATATGTTGTAAAAAGCTGGTTAGCTTCTTCAACCCGACCATAAAACGAACGAATGGATTGCTGTGCCAAAGGCGCATTTCCGTTCATCAATGTCAGCCAATATTTATCCAGTGCTTTTTTGTAATCTTCTGCTTTCTTGATTTCGTTAATCTCATTGTTTGTGCTCATGTAAAGCAACGGCCCGAGCAGGTTTCGCGGACGTGTCATCTTCGGAAAGCGCTCATTGACAACGAGTATGCCTAAGCCTTCTGATTGTGTTGTATCTGCAAAAATGTTATAGAGACCTTCCTTCGTAAACGTAATCTGCTGGTCAGAATTGATCGTAAACGAGCTGTCAACTTCAAGCGACTTGGCAACATTCTTTGCAGCAATGTTCATCGGTGACCCGGCCGCTTCAAAATCGTGATTGTAGTAAAAAACTTGCAATTGCTCACTTCCGCCGGATGCCTTTTTTAATGTAAATGGCTCGTTTGAATTGATATAGTGCCTTTGCAACGGCTGATTGCTGTTGGTTGTGTAAATGCCGTATGTTTCGTTTACGCCCTGTTTTTTGAACCTGATTGTGAGATCATTAAGGACTTTCTTCAATGTTCCTGTCTGACTTATTTCACTTAGCAAAACACCATATTCCTTGTCCGGGCTTTTAAGATCGTAGGAGATCACTATCTTCTGTCCGATCTGGGAAACATTGGACGAATCCAGCTTTACATTGCCATAACCAAGCCGATCTCTCGTTCCATAATCTGAGTAAATGACGTAATTGAGGTTATATAAGCGAATGAAGTCGGCAGGAGCGATGGGGTTTTTGCCTTTGAAAGCATCCACGTAAAGGTAAACTTTCGCCTGTGTGCTGTCTTTTATCAGATATTTACTTTGAATCGCAATCAGGGAGAGTTCTTCGTTAACCGGCGCAGATTGCTGAGAGGGGCGGACCTGGGCTTCGGGCAATTGCTTCATCGGCTTGTTGGACGCGCATCCAGCTAGCAGCGAGGCAGTTAAAACACAGATATAAAAGCTTAAAGTAGTTCTCATGTACATGTTTTCATCATTTGTCAAATAACGAACGAACAGGTAAAATTACCCAATAAAACGGTAAGAAAATTTTTATTCTGGTTTCTTGCTGTTCCGGTTGGCATTTTTAATCTGATCTTCAATTGCATCCCACTGATCGTCAGTGACTTCTTTCAGGAAATTGAACTGCCCGGCAGCCAGCACTTCACCTCCGTCCAGGGTAATGACTTCGCCCGTCATATAGGCCGAAAAATCAGACATCAAGTAAGCTGCGAGATTGGCCAGTTCCTGATGATCGCCTACGCGTTCCAGCGGAATGCGGCTTTCAAGGGAGAATTTCTTGGCTAATTCTTCCGGAAACAGGCGCTCCCAGGCTCCCTTGGTAGGAAATGGTCCGGGTGCAATGGCATTGAGCCTGATGCCATGATCCGCCCATTCGAAAGCCAGTGATTTGGTCATGGCCAGCACACCCGCTTTCGCCATCGCGGAGGGCACAACCCAGCCCGAACCCGTCCAGGCATACGTTGTTGAAATATTGAGAACCGTTCCTTTAATGTTGTTGTCAATCCAGTATTTGCCCAAAGCGAGCGTGAAATAGTAGGTTCCGCGCAAAACAATGTCCACCACCACATCCACTGCCTTGTAGGAAAGTCGTTCGGTAGGACTGATAAAATTTCCTGCTGAATTATTCACCAGCCCATTTACGCTGCCAAACTTCTCAATGGCTTTTGCGATCACATTTTCGATCTGCTCGTTTTTGCGGACGTCACATTCCACAGCGAGAACATTGCCTCCCGTGCTCTCTTGGAGTTCTTTCGCGGTTTTTTCAAGCACTTCGAGCCGTCTGCTGCAAATCACAATGTTGGCGCCGAGCTTCAAAAAGTAAGTGGCCATGGATTTGCCTAAGCCAGTTCCGCCGCCGGTAACAATAATGGTTTTGCCTTTCAGTGCATCGTCGCGCAGCATTCCTTCCGTGTGAATCATCAGAATCGGTTTTTGTGGATGCTGGTAAAGGTAAAATTTTATCTAAAAATAGTCCCTTACACGCCGGAATATATTCGCGTGCACATTATGCGGCAGGAAAATGGGGAAATCGAAATTTGGCTATTGCTGGGCAAGCAGATAAAGCACCGCCATCCGCACCGCGACACCGTTTTCGACCTGGTTCAGAATGATAGAATGGCTGGAATCGGCCGCGTCGGAGGAAAGCTCAACGCCGCGGTTGATCGGGCCCGGGTGCATGAGGACAATATCTTTGTTCAGGCTGTCCAGCATGGCTTTATTAATGCCGTAATAAAGTGAATATTCCCTTAACGATGGGAAATACTTGATCTGCTGACGTTCAAGCTGAATGCGGAGCACATTGGCCACATCGCACCATTCCAGCGCTTCTTTTACATTATGACTAATTTTTACACCCAGTTCATCCAAATGCTTGGGAATCAATGTGGACGGCCCACAAACCATCACTTCTGCTCCTAGTTTTTGCAAACAAAAAATATTGGAAAGCGCCACACGCGAATGTGTAATGTCGCCGATAATGGCAATTTTCCTGCCGGCCAGGTCGCCCAGCTTTTCTCGCATGGAAAATGCATCTAGCAAGGCCTGTGTAGGATGCTCGTGCGTGCCGTCACCTGCATTGACAACATTGGCAGGGATACGTGTGGAAAGATAATGGGGAGCTCCGGGGCTGCTATGACGCATGACGATCATATCCACTTTCATAGCCAGGATGTTATTGACCGTATCGAGCAGTGTTTCGCCCTTCTTGACCGAACTCCCGGAAGCAGAAAAATTTACCACATCCGCAGAAAGACGCTTTTCGGCTAGCTCAAAAGAAAGCCTTGTACGGGTGGAATTTTCGAAAAAAACGTTTGCTATGGTAATGTCCCGAAGCGATGGGACTTTCTTGATGGGCCGGTTAATGACGTCCTTGAACTGAGTTGCTGTGTCTAAAATGGTTTGAATGTCATTCTCGTTCAGGTTTTTAATTCCAAGTAAGTGCCGGACCGAAAGTTTTGTCATTGCTGGTATTCAAGAAAGTTTGGCAAAGATAATAAGGAACCCGGCAACGCGAAAACGCATTTGGAAATTTCCCCTTCCTATTTCTTCATCGCAGCTGACTATCTTTGGAACCTTACCGGGGATTTTCCGGTGAAGAAGAAAGCTTAAAAAATCGGATCAGAATGAATAAGGCAGCATTAATAACTTATCTGAAATCACTTCTGGAAGAGCGGATGATGGTGGCTTGGAACGCGATGGAAGCTGCGCAATCGTCGGCGAATGATCAGGGGAAAAGCTCAATGGGCGATAAATACGAAACTTCCCGGTCTATGGGGCAACTGGATAGGAATATGCACGCCAGGCAATACGAGCAGGTGCGGCTGGAAAGATTGGTTCTGGAAAAAATACACGATAATGAAGTTGCCGTACGGGCAGCAGTAGGATCATTACTGGAAACCAGCGCGGGCTGGTTTTTGATCGCTGTGAGCCTGGGAGCAGTAAAAATAGAAGAAGAGACCGTGATAGCAGTCTCTTCTTCATCGCCGGTTGGCGCGTCGCTGCTGGGAAAAGGACCCGGCGACCAATTTGAATTTATGAAACGACAACACAAGATTATCGCCTTGCATTAAGCATTAACCCATGTTGTGGTAAACGCGCTGCACGTCATCGTCGTCCTCGATCTTCTCAATCAGCTTTTCAACTTCCGCAACTTCATCGTCGGTCAGCTTTTTGGTATCATTTGGGATGCGTTCAAAATCCGCTTCTACGATTTCATAACCGTTTTCTTCCAGATAATGCTGCAAAGCGCCGAATGCCGTGAATTCTCCGTAAATGTTGATGAGGTTGGTTTCTTCATCTAAAAAAACCTCTTCACCGCCCACGTCGATCAATTCGAATTCGAACTCTTCCAGATCTTTGCCACCAGCATTTTTGATCTTAAAAATACATTTCCGGTCAAAAATGAAATCCAGCATGCCCATTGTGCCGAGACTTCCGCCCAGCTTATTGAAATAGCTCCGCACATTCGCCACCGTTCTTGTTGGATTGTCTGTTGTGCTTTCCACGAGGATTGCGACGCCATGCGGGCCGTAACCTTCGTACACCATTTCTTTGTAATCCTCCTGGTCTTTTGACGTAGCGCGTTTGATAGCCCTTTCTACGGTGTCTTTGGGCATGTTGGCAGCCCTGGCGTTTTGTAAAAGAACCCTGAGCCTTGCGTTTGTATTAGGATCAGCGGTTCCGCTTTTTACAGCAAGGACAATATCTTTTCCAATCCTCGTGAAGGTTTTGGCCATTTTGTCCCAACGCTTGAACATCCGCGCTTTTCTATATTCGTAAGCTCTTCCCATGCTTAGCTTTGTAAAATGTTATGTAGTTAATTCGCTGCAAATTTATGAAAGACGATTTAATTCAGGTAAAAATATATTCTTTCAAGAACAACTGTCACAAATGGATTTAAAATTAGCCTGGAAATTCAAAACTTTCGAGGAGCTCGATACAAACGAACTTTACAGCATTCTACGATTGCGAAATGAGGTGTTTGTGGTCGAGCAAAGATGTAATTATCTGGATACAGACGGTAAGGATCAGAAGTCACATCATTTGTCGGGCTATGCGGATGGGCAGCTTATGGCTTTCGCTCGCATTTTGCCACCCGGCGTTTCGTACGAGTATCCATCCATTGGCAGGATTGCGGTTGCTGCTAAGGGAAGAGGAAAGGGTTATGGCATCGAACTGCTGAATGAGTCGATAAAAAAGGTGGAATTGTTGTATGGCAAAAGCATCATACGGATCGGGGCACAGTTGTATTTAAAGAAGTTCTACGGCTCCTTCGGCTTCGTGCAATCCAGCGAAATTTACCTTGAAGACAACATTGAACACATTGAAATGACGCGTCAGATATGCTGAAAATAGAGGTGGTGAAAAGATTGGGGAATGAATTCCCGGATTTGACGAATAATTAAACAGCAACGCCTTTTAGGATTGTTCAGATAGGTTTAAATAACTGTATCATTCCGATTTTTTGTAGTAAGTAATCTACATAAATCTAAAAAAACTTTGATAAATTTTTGTCTGTTTGCTTTTGTTTGATAATTTGGCACAGAATTTTAGTTATTAGTATTCAGTCAAGCAAATTGTTGCCTGGGACTGACGCCCTGTCAGACACCCAATAACATTTTTGACGAACACTGATAGAGGAGGGTTTACGTGGAATGGCCTACTGTAATGCGGTAGGCCATTTTTTTGTTCCTACTCGTTACTCAAAGCAAACTGCGGTGCCGTTTGCGCTTACCATCAGCATCGAGCTGTTTCCACCAATGGTTTCCAGATCAATGTCGACACCAATCACCGCGTTAGCGCCTAATCTTTGCGCCTGATCCATCATTTCACGAATAGCAATGCTTTTAGCCTCCCGCAGGCCCTGCTCATAAGAGCCCGAGCGACCGCCTACCACATCCCGGATCCCGGCCAGAAAATCTTTGAAAAAGTTGGCGCCGATAATGGCTTCACCATTTACCAAACCAATGTACTTAATGATTTTTTTGCCTTCAATGTTCGGAGTAGTAGTAACAAGCATCTTGTGTCAGGTTGGTTGAAGTGAAATTTATTGAGGCCAATTTAGCGGATTTCACCAAGGAGCCGCCCAAATTAATTGTTTAACGGCAAAGTTGTGCACGATGTTGGTAAATTTTACTTACAGATTGCTAGCTTTGTTTTTTTGACAAATCAGAAGTAAATTTTATTGCAATGGAACAAACAGTTGAGGCAGTTAATCAGGTAATCCGTAACCGACGCAGTATTTTTCCGCCCAGTTATATCGAAAAAGACATTCCCGAAGACGTCCTGATGACGATCCTTGAAAATGCAAATTACGCCCCAACCCATAAATTGACAGAGCCCTGGCGTTTTGTAGTTTATAAAGGCGAGAGCCTGAACAAGCTTGCAGGATTTTTCACGGAAAGATATCGCACAGTGACGCCTCCCGAATCATTTTCACAGGCAAGATATGACGCAGCAGGCGAGAAAGTGCTTAAATCCAATGTCGTGGTGCTGATCTGTGCCGAACTGCATCCGGATAAGCTTCCGGAATGGGAAGAGACTGCTTCTGTGGCTTGCGCAGTGCAAAATATGTGGCTTACAGCAACAGCTTATGGCATTGGTTCTTATTGGAGCAGCCCGGGCGTGCTCGACCTTCTGGCCAAATTTGCTGGCATCCCCGAAAATCAGAAATGTCTTGGATTGTATTTCATGGGTTACCACGATGCACCGGAAGCGCCGGCCCGTCGCACGCCTATGGAAAACAAGATTACCTGGGCATAATGAAGAAAGACAAAATTACCCTTCGCGCGCAATCCCTTACGAAAAGCTTTGGCGTAAAGCCGGTTCTGTCCAACATTGATTTACAACTCAATGCGGGCGAATGGCTTGGTATATTGGGCGAAAGCGGGTCGGGTAAAAGCACCTTACTCCGTATCCTGGGACGTTTTCAGGATGCGGAGGAAGGTAAAGTCTTTTTCAAAGAAGAGCAATTAAAACCGGTGAGCGGCGAGCTCATTCCCGGCCACGAATCCATCAAGCTCATCCACCAGGAATTTGAGCTTTTCCCTAATCAGACCGTTGAGGAGAACATTGCGTACTCGCTGCGATTTTATAATGCAGATTATAGAAAGGAAAAGGTAGCTGAACTGCTTTCCATCACGGGTTTGGAATCTGTAAAAAGTCAAAAAGCCAAGCTGCTGTCCGGCGGTGAGAAACAGCGGACTGCGATTGCAAAAGCATTGGCTGAGCAGCCGGATGTCTTGCTTCTCGACGAGCCGTTTGCGCACCTGGACAATCACAACCGCCGCGTGTTGGCCAGCGCCATTGAAACCATGCGGAAAGAGCAGAGAATGTCCTGTGTGTTCGTTACGCACGAAGCCGCAGATGCCCTGGCCTGGTCGGACCGGATTGCGGTGCTCCGCGAAGGTAAAATTATTCAGACGGGAACACCACAGGAGGTCTATAACCAGCCGGTTGACAGTTATGTAGCTGAGCTGACAGGCGATATAAATTGGCTTGCCGGCGATGTAAATTCCAAGCAATTTTATATCCGCCCGGAGAAAATCAAGCCTACAAAAAATCCGGAAAAGAGCAGATGGCAGGGGAAAGTGGAGGCGATCCGGTTCCACGGAAATCATTGGGAAATCCGCTGTGTTAATGCCAAAAAGGAGAAATTATCCTTTTACAGAAACAGAATGGACATGGAAGTAGGGCAGGTGGTGCATTTAACTTATGCATCCAAAGATCTGAAACGCATCTGACCGCTTACAGGCTGAACCAGAAAGAAATCTTGACTGCAAATGGCGTCACATTCGGATTGCTGAGGTAAGTAAGTCTGTGCACAAAGTCAATACGGCCTGCCTTGAAAATATTGTCAATGCCATAGCCAAGCTCAATGTAAGGCCTGTCTTTGAGTTTATTAAATGCCTGAATTTCATTCCCCGACTCATCCGTCGTTGTCGAAAGTGACAAGTTTGCATCCGAAACACTGCCATAGAAAACCCTTCCTGTTGCCAGCATGCGCAGTTTCAGCTTGCGGATAGCGGGAATCCTGTTCAATAAAAAGCCTTCGAAATTGTGCTCAACGCGCAACGCAACATAGCGGTCGCTCATGAATTCGAAGTATCGCATAAGGTTAAATGCATTGTCCACATAAAACAGCGACTCGTTCCCTAGCGGCGTATAAAGCAATGGGTAAGGCAATGTGGAAGGAATGAGGCCGAATGTCACATTGTAATAAGTGCGGCCGATAACGCCAAAGCGGAAACTCTGCTTAATGTTGAAGGAAAATTTATTATAATTAAAATCTCCACCTAGGAAGTTCTTGATTCCCAATGTGTAACGCAATGTAAAGGCGGGCGAATTGCCGTTTCCCATGCTGATGCGCTCATTATCATTTTGCAAAAAAGTCTCCTTGCTCGCGAGGCGCGTTTCCAGGTTTATCTCAGTGATATCAAATGTGCTTTTCACCGGAGATTCAATGCCAGCCTCAGGATTTGTTTTATAGGTAAAAGGAAATAACGGCCTGAAATCACGGTGGCGGATCTGGATGCTCCCGGTTAATCCTTTCACCAATTCCCTTTTGAAATAGGCAGAAATGTCTTCCTGCCAATAGGCCCTGCGGAAAGCGCCGAAACGTGAAAATGCCCCGAACAATGTGTTAGGCCCGATCGTCTCCGCAGAAACACCAAGCCGTTCCAGATCTTTGGAATAACTGATGCCAGCCATCGTCCAGGGTTGCCGGTCGATAATGTAATCCATCCCCGCGCCATATTTGAAAGCCTTATCTTTCGTTCCATAAGCACCATAACCACTGAAAATCCACTTCCTGCTGAATCCGGGATCCGTTTTGAAACCCAACCTGAACCGGTGGCCTTCAACCTTATTATTGGCATACAAATACAAATAAGGACCAATGTCAATGTTCCATTTGTCGATTCGCTTGTAGCCGTTTACCAGGATATTCAGGATTTCGGTGTAAGTTTTCACCACCGGCAGCATTTTCAGTGAATCGACAAGCTGGAAAGAAAGCAACTCGTTCGCACTCAGCGATTCCGGGCGACTTTTTTGCCAATAAGCCGAGTCATGCTGCATGTAATCCTCTTTCAGCTCAATGGCCGTGTCGTAAAATTTGGGATCGCGCGGACTATTGATCTTGTATTTTGAATTGGCTGAATAAAACTTCAACAACATGCCGGCAGTCTGCTTTGTAGGCTCATCTACATCAATCAGCACCCGCGTTTTCGACGTTACCCATTCGTTTTGCTCTTCAAAAAACTCGTAGGACTGCTGAACCTTGATCTTTTCAATGAAATTCAAATTTGCGCGCTTGCCCACACTTACGTCCATTTGTGTCAGCGCATATGTTTCGCCATCCACCCAAAACGACCCTATGAATGCCAGGTCCTGCTCGTGTTTAGGCTCAAAATCAATCTGATAATCATACTGGTCGCCGTTTTTTACACTGTCGGACAGATAATATTCATAGTAAACCTTCCAGCTGTCGGCAATGGGGGAAACAAAGTCTTTGTCTAAGATATTCAGCCAGTTATTATAAAAATTATACTGCTGAAAGGACGATCCGATCAACTGTGAGACGAGGCTCCCGTCGGTGAGGCCTACGCCGGAGACTTTGGTTTTATTAATGATCTCCTTCTTTTTCTTCGGATTACGGCGATAATAAACGTCTGATACTGATTCGGATATGAAAATTGGAATGATTGTCTCACCGTTTTCTCCCTTCACCTCATCATATTTATCAACGATATGCGTCATCTTCTTGACAGACTTCCTGTTCCTGAATTTGTCAGACAGGTTATCAATGTCAATCTGAATCTTATTATAGCTTTCATACTCGTAAGCGTCCAGTTGGTCTGTGTTGTTTTTGTCTTTCCCTGCAACAATTTTACGCATAATGGCATAAGCCGGATTTTCCCCGGCAAATATCCTGACTTCTTTCAGCTGCAATGTTCCCGGAGAAAGTTGTATGTCAATGGTTTGCTCAGTGAGGTCGGGTTTGATCGGTTTGCTTTTGCTCTCATAGCCTACATAGGTAACAATGACCGAGTCCGCTGGAGGGGTGAAAGTGATTTGGTAGAAGCCGTCGAAATTAGTTGTAGCGCCTGCCAGTGAGGCTTTTATGCCAACATTAGCAAAAGGAATGGCGTCACCGGTTGTCGCGTCCGTTATCTTCCCTTTGATCGTGTAAGTGGTCTGCGAGAAAGAGTTGGTAGTACAAACTAATGCAAATAGGAGCAGGCAAAGTAATGTTTTTTTCAAGCTATATGTCTGGATCGGTGCGTGTGCCGAATCATTTCCCTCATTCCAATTTCTCATTTTTTTCTTATCTCATTGTTTGAGGTAACATCTGCCGCGGGACGCAATATATGAACGTCCAGAACAGCCTTCGGCCTTGCCAGATACTCGCGCACCAATGTACGGAGCGAATATCCGTCCGGCACATCCTGCGCTGCAAATGATATGGCATTAATGCCTTCATTATGAGCGATATAGAGTGCCCTTGCATTATGGAAATTTTGTGAAATGATCGTGAAGTTGTCCTGATTAAAAACCTCTTTGCAACGAATGATCGAATCAAATGTCCTGAACCCAGCATAATCCAGTGTCATGACGTTCTCGGGTATTCCCAGGTTCAGTAACGCTCTTTGCATATCAAGCGGTTCATTATAGTATTGGGAATCATTGTTTCCGCTCAGAATAATGTACTTGATTTTACCCTCTTTAAACAACCGGGCGGTCGCCTCCATCCGGTATTTGAAAAAAAGATTTTCCTTCCCCTTCTCGGATTTCTTGCTCGTCCCTAGCACAAGCGCGACGTCATTGGAAGGCAGGTTCTCGATTGAAAAATAATTGTACTGCCTTGTATTATACACCACCCAGAGGTTACAAAGCAAGATAAAAACCATGCACGCAAATAATAAGAGTAATATGGTTTTAATCAAATTTTTCACTCGTATACTTGAAGTTGTCTTCTAATGTACCAACTCTTTGTAATATTCCGGTCTTTTGTACACGATGTTATACTAGTAGACTGTACGCATCGGGCAGCATTCATCGTTGCTGATTTTCTTTTTATTTTTTTTTGATTAATCACTTAAAAAAGCCCCAGCTGGTTTTTCTCATCCTTCCGTTTTTTAGGCTCTTTTTTTGGCTTTGTATCGGATTTTGCGTCTTCGCCAGTCTCAGATTTTGAGTCGTCCGTCTCTGGTTTTGCCTTATCGTCCGCTGGCGGAATATCTCCCGCATTGTCTTCTTGTTCGGCAGCTTCCGCTTCCTTAATGTCTCCATCTGCAACTTCCTCAGTGGCAATCTCCTCACCCCCAACGTCCTCAGTAGCGCTGTCTTCATCCGAGACCTCCTCATTAGGAACTTCTGCTATAACTGCTTCTTCCTCCGGTTCTGGCAGCGGTTCCAGCCAGCGAACGTCCTTGAACTTGTCGTTAGGAAGCTTGTTTCCCATTGCCCGCCAGCCGCGCACATCGACCATTTCTTCAATCACATATTCTTCTTTTGATTGCTCCTTGGTGGCTGTTTTGGGTAAGATAACTTCCAATCTCGGGCGCTTATCGGTGCTGGCCAGCAGTAACTTACTGTTTTTGGCGTCGCTGATAAACAAGAATTTCTTGTCCCGCGTCGAAGTCTCAATGTTAAATCGTTTAATGAAATGGTTTTTCTGGCCGCCGTCATAGTACAATGCGGTAATAGCCATTTTCGGATCAAACTTTTTGACCAACACCACTTCATTAGAGACGTAATGATTGGTCAGGTCAAAGTTCGTAAGCTCGTAAGACCCTTCTTTATAAATAACCAGAATGCTGTCGGAGGGACCGAAGTTGCCTAAATATTCTCCTCGTTCATCCCGGTTCAGACGTCCGATAATCGGATCGAACCACATATCAACGCCGCCTAATGTAGAGCGGCCGGCCTGTTTTAATATAATTTTCCTGACAGGATATTTCGTCAGAATGTTTCCCATTGCACTGCGGTTCTTGATCAGCAAGTCTGCAAAATTGAAGTCAAACTGCTTCACTTTTGCTTTGCTCTGAGCCGATAAACTCACCGCAATGATTTCAGCTTCACCGTTTTCATTCGCTGTGAAATAAGTGATCTTGGATTTTGGCGTGCCCTGTGTAAGGTCGTACTCACGATCGCGGGTGACTGCGGTGATCTGGCATCTTTTAATGTAGGAAACGCCCGTTTTGCCATCCAGATACACGAGGTTATAAACCATCCGCTCATCGTTTTTGACAAAAACCGCACAGTGAATAATGTCTTTCCCGACGAAAACCTTTTCTTGGATTTTCGTAACCAAACATCTCCCGTCGGATTTGAAAACAATAATGTCGTCAATGTCGGAGCAGTCTGTTACGAATTCGTCTTTTTTGAGCCCGTAACCGATAAAACCTTCGGCTCGGTTCACATATAATTTTTGGTTGTTGGCTGCCACAATGTTCGCCGAGATCTGGTTGAATGCCCGGATTTCGGTTTTGCGGCCACGGCCTTTGCCGTATTTTTTGAGCAGGTCTTTGTAATATTCAATGGCAAAACGGGTGATATGCACGAGGTTATCCTCGGTTTCAGCCAATTCTTCCTGCCACTTTTTCATCAACTCGTCCGCCTTGTAACCATCGTATTTTGAAATACGCTTGATCTTGATCTCGGTCAGCTCTACAATGTCTTCGTCCGTTATTTCTCGGTAAAATTGCGGCTTGTAGGGTTCAAGTCCTTTGTCAATGGTCCGGATTACCGCCTCGAAAGTTTCGCATTCTTCAATGTCCCGGTAAATGCGGTTTTCAATGAATATTTTTTCCAGAGAACCATACAGGATCTTTTCCAGCAATGCTAACCGCTTGATTTCAAGCTCGCGTTGCAGCAAATGAACCGTCTGGCCCGTGTTGTATTTTAAAATTTCGGTTACCCCAACAAAATGCGGCTTGTCGGCGATGATGATACAGGCATTGGGCGAAATGGAAACTTCACATTCCGTGAATGCATAAAGCGCGTCCATCGTAATGTCGGGCGATACACCTGGTGCCAGATGCACCTGGATCTCCACCTCTGCAGCCGTGTTATCGACCACTTTCCGGATCTTGATTTTCCCCGTATCATTGGCCTTAATGATGGAATCAATGATGGAAGTCGTCGTAGTCCCGAACGGAATATCGCGGATAACAAGCATTTTCTTATCCTCTTCCTCGATCCGCGCCCGAACCCTTACTTTTCCGCCTCTGTGACCATCATTATAATTTGAAATGTCAATTTGCCCGCCGGTCAGGAAGTCGGGGTAAATGGTAGCTTCCTTACCTTGCAGAATGCTAATCGACGCTTCGATCAGCTCGCAGAAGTTGTGCGGGAGAATTTTGGTAGATAAGCCTACCGCAATTCCTTCAACGCCCAGGGAAAGGAGCAGCGGAAATTTAACGGGCAATGTTACCGGCTCGCGCTTACGGCCGTCATAGGAAAGCTGCCATTCGGTTGTATCGTCGTTGAAAACAATTTCCTTTGCAAAGCGCGACAAACGGACTTCTATATAACGCGCCGCAGCAGCCCCGTCGCCCGTGCGGATATCTCCCCAGTTTCCCTGGGTGTCAAAAAGCAATTCTTTCTGGCCAATGTTTACAATGGCGTCGTAAATGGAGGCGTCGCCGTGCGGGTGATATTGCATGGAAGAACCTACCACATTGGCAACTTTATTAAAACGGCCGTCGTCCATCTCGTTCAACGCGTGCATAATGCGCCTTTGAACGGGCTTAAGGCCATCTTCTACAGCTGGAACCGCGCGTTCCAGAATTACATAAGATGCATAATCAAGAAACCAACTTTCATATAGTCCCGAAATGGGCAGTTTATCGTGCAATCCGCTATCTTCTACGTCAGGCGTAGCTCCGTTTTCGTCCATAAATGAAGGAGGAACCAGGTTTTAAGTACTCAGTAAATATTTGTAAGGCAATCGTTATCAGCCGGTTCGGGATACAGCGCTGAGCTATTCCAGAAAGACGGAACAGCGCAGACTTGACCGGAAGATCGATTTGAATTACCTGCTAATATAGCAAATAAAGCGTTAATTTCTAGCTTTCCGGGTCACCTTCCGGCGCGTTCAGAACAGTCAAAAGCTCACTGATCATCATCGCTGTGGCACCCCAGATTTTGTATCCCTGCACCATATAATGCGGTGCATGAACCTGTTCGCCACGGACTTGTATGTCGCTGGAACCGATAATTTCAATATCATAAATTTCTTCTAATTTGATCTCAAAAATATCTTCCACCTCCCGCGGGTCGGGATAAAAGTCGGGGCGGTAAGGCATTGCGGCAATCACAGGGAGAACGTAAAAGTTACTCGCCGGGATAAATAATTCGGTAAGAACGCCCAGGATTTTGACATCATTCAAGCGTAAGCCGATTTCTTCCTGCGCTTCGCGCAAAGCGGTGCGGATCAGGTTTTCGTCTGTATTTTCAAATCGTCCGCCAGGGAATGCCACTTGTCCGGAATGTACGCCGTCGTAGGCCGGGCGAAGGATCAGCGGGAAATAGATTTCGTCTTTATAAGGATAGAATAAAACCAGAACGGCGCTTTTTCGGGTGCGGGCGTTGGGTTTGAAAGTCAGTCGGAGCTTTGAAGAAGCCTGCATGATCCGGTGCGCTGATTCCCCCGGCAGCGGATATTTCAGTTTTTGAGTGAGTGCATTAACAAACAAGGAAAAAGATCCCAAAGTGGCCATAGAGGCAGGTTGTTGAGTAGAGTGTTGGTGTCAGATTTTGGCATAATGCAGCTCGCGCTTGAAATCGAAAAGACTTTCCAGGCTCAGGTCTTCGTCAATTTCTTCCCAGTGCAGGCTGTTGCCCTCAGGGCCAATCTCAAAATTTTGGCGTTGTTCCTTGCTTGCATTTTTAAGCCTGGCAAACCATTCAAGTGGATTGCCAATGGTATGTCCGCTTTCCGTAACAACATAAATATTCGAGTCGTCGAACCATACGTTTTTAATTTTCATATCATTCAAAAGTTAGAAAATTAACATGCTCATTCGCCGTGAAACTGCTGCCACTTTTCAGTGATCAGTTCTTTGTTTTCTTCAACGAGCGCCTCAGCAAGCACGAGATCCTTAGGCTTAATGCCATGACTTTCAACCAGTTTAACCGGGTTTATTTCAAACTTGGCGGTTCCGTCCGCATTGCGGACATGAATATGGATGGGTAAATGTTCAAGGCTGTAAAAGAAAAACTTCATCCCGAACATTCTGAAAATCTCTGGCATAAAATAGTGTGTGATACAGAATTTCTTCCAAACGTCATTGATACAAATATAACAATACAACGACGGATACCGAAGTTATTGGATTTTCTTGTTGGCGTATAATTTTGCGAGTTGCTGGGCGCAGCGTTCGCCGTCCATGGCGGCCGACATGATGCCCCCGGCGTAACCGGCTCCTTCGCCGCAAGGGAACAAGCCTTTCAGTTCAGGATGCTCGCAGGTTTCCTGTTCGCGGGGGATACGTACGGGGGAGGAAGTCCGGCTTTCAACACCAATCAACTGCGCGTCACCAGACATATAACCTCTCATTTTTTGCCCAAAATCAGAAAGTGCTTCGCTGAGTGGAAAGGCAATTTCAGCTGGCAAAATCTCCCGCAGGTCAACAGACTGCAAGCCCGGCTGGTAAGATGTGTCACGCAATTGCGAAGAAACTTTTCCTTTTACAAAATCCACAGCCAGCTGAGCCGGAGCGGTTTGTGTGGCACCGGCAAACTGGCAAGCTGCCTGCTCAATCTCCTTCTGATATTGCAAGCCAGCCAATGCACCGAATTCTTTAAACGGCAAAAGGTCATGCTCTTCGATCGAAACCACAATCCCTGAATTGGCATATGGCGAATCACGGCGGGAAGGCGACATGCCATTTACGACCACTTCCCCGGAAGCCGTCGCCGCAGGCACAATGAACCCGCCCGGACACATGCAAAAGGAGAAAACGCCTCGCTGAATGCCTTTGTAGCGCGTTTGAGTTACCAGACTATATGAAGCAGCCGGCAAGTATGGCCCACGGTCTTTCTCGCAATGATACTGGATCTTATCAATGGTGTTTTGCGGGTGCTCAATACGAACGCCCATCGCAAATGATTTGCTCTCAATGAGGATCTTTTTCGCATCCAGCAGCTCGTAAATGTCCCTGGCCGAATGTCCCGTTGCCAGGATCACGCCAATGCCCAAATGTTCCTTATTATCATCAGTAATAACACCCTTTAACTCACCTTTGGCAATGATGAAGTCGGTTACTTTTGTGTCAAAATGAATTTCGCCGCCGGCTTTCAATATGCTTTCGCGCATTTCGGAAACGACAACTGGCAGCTTGTTGGTGCCGATGTGCGGGTGTGTGTCGATGAGGATCTGCTCACTGGCTCCGTGGCCTACAAAAATCTCCAACACCCGGCGAATGTCACCGCGCTTGTTGGAACGCGTGTACAGCTTTCCATCCGAATAAGTCCCGGCACCGCCTTCGCCAAAGCAATAATTGGATTCAGGATTAACAATGTGCTCCTTATTAATAGCAGCCAGGTCACGGCGTCTGGCGCGCACATCTTTTCCCCTTTCAAAAATCACCGGCTTAATGCCCAGCTCAATCAACCGTAATGCGGCAAACATGCCTGCCGGACCGCAGCCAATGATCAATGCCTGGGGCTTTTTGCTCACATCGGGGTAATCCAGTTGGAAGCCGATCAGCGAAGGCGGCGTTTCGTTGACATAAACTTCTGCCTGCACATTCACTTTTACTTGCCGGCTGCGGGCATCGATGGATTGGCGGGTTTTGCGGATAATGGGCGTGTCGTTGTGACGCAGCCGCAATTTTTTAATGATATGCTGACGAAAATTCTCGTCGTCCAGCGCGATTTCGGGCGCCAGGGTCAGTTGAAGCGTTTGGTGCATTGGGAAAGGGATTTAGCCTTTAATGCTGCAAAGGTAAGCAAGACGGTAATATTCTCCCGTTTTCATCTTTGATAAAAATTACCTGACTTTGCTAAAACAGCCTTACTTCATGACCATCGATCGGAGAACATTTATGAATTCGCTGGCTGTCTCGGCTGGAGCTGCTTTTTTGCCGGAAATGGAGAGCCTGGCGCCCGACTTCCCTATTTCCTGTAACCAATATTCATGGATTACCTTTTACGCCCGGGAAGGAAAAGAATGGGGCGCAGACCTGGATGCGTCGCTGAAAGAATTTGCCTCAACCGGCCTGAAAGCCTATGAACCTGCATTTACGCACGCAGATGAAGTCGGCAGGTTGTTACCGGTTTTGGAAAAATATCAGCTTGCTATGCCCTCGGTTTACGTGAACAGTTCATTACATAAGGCCGATGAGGCGACCAAGTCCATCGAATCCGTGCTCGCAATTGCGGACGCTCTGAAACCTGCTAACACGAAGATCATTGTCACCAATCCCAACCCGCTGCAATGGGGAGGGTCCGAAAATAAGAATGACGCCGAACTCGCGGAACAAGCCAAGAACCTCGACAAACTAGGTGCCGAACTGAAACAGCGCGGCATGACGCTCGCCTATCACACGCATGACGTAGAACTGCGCGCAGCAGCACGGGAATTTCATCATATGCTGCTCGCGACAGATCCCAAGAATGTTTCACTATGCCTGGATGTGCATTGGGTCTACCGCGGCTCCGGCAATTCGCAGATTGCTCTTTTTGATATTATAAAATTATACGGAAAACGAATTGTCGAACTGCATTTGCGCCAATCCAAAGATGGAGTCTGGCAGGAAGCATTCAGCGATGGCGACATCGATTACCGCCGCCTTGTGACAACATTAAAATCAATGAATGTCACGCCGCACTTGGTTTTGGAGCAATGTCTGGAAAAAACATCACCGAAAACGGTGGGTGCAGTTGAAGCGCATAGGCAGGATTTGGTTTATGTAAAGAAGGTTTTTGAAGTTTAGATGGATATTTTGGGAAACATCATCACACTATAAATGACATAAACAATGGGGAAATTTGACAAGTTAATATTAAAGTTGCTTTCTGGATCGGCTGACAGCAATTTTAGTTTTGATGACTTGAGATTAATTTTATTAAACCTGGGTTTTACGGAAAAGACAACAGGAGGCAGCCATAGAATTTTTTATAAGGAAAATATTGTGGAAATTGTAAATATCCAACCTGATGGTAGTAAAGCTAAATCATATCAGGTGAAACAGGTAAGAGGGATTATTTTGAAATACAAACTTGTAAGTTATGAATAGCAAATACGAGTTAATCATGTATTGGAGTGAAGAGGACAACACATTCGTCGTGGAAGTTCCTGAATTGCATGGCTGCATGGCGGATGGACCTACGCAAAATGAGGCGCTGCTGAATGTGCAGATTGTGATCGATCAGTGGATTGAAACGGCCAAAGCGCTTGGACGAGAAATTCCAAAGCCCAAAGGCAAGTTGATGTATGCTTAATTGACTTTCGCAGCATGTTAACCCCAGATTTCTACAACATCAATGACCTGCTAACACCTGAGCAACAACTCATTGCGAGCACTGTCAGAGACTTCTCCGACAGGGAGATCAAACCCATCATTGAAGACTATGCACAGAGGGCGGAATTTCCGTTGCATCTGATCAAAAAGTTTGGCGAGCTTGGTGTTTTTGGTCCTACTATTCCTGCTGAATACGGCGGTGGTGGACTGGATTACATCAGTTATGGCCTAATGTGCCAGGAAATCGAAAGGGGCGATTCGGGCATGCGGTCGACGGTTTCGGTGCAGAGTTCGCTCGTTATGTGGCCTATTTATGAATTTGGATCTGAGGAACAAAAACAAAAATATCTTTCAAGACTCGCCAGTGGCGAACTGGTTGGCTGTTTCGGGTTAACCGAGCCGGATCATGGCTCCAACCCGGCTGGAATGAAGACCCGGATTTCGAAAACGGAAAATGGTTATCTCCTTAATGGTGCCAAAATGTGGATTTCCAATGCTCCGTTTGCTGATATAGCGGTTGCTTGGGCGAGGGATGAGAAAGGGAAAGTGCGTGGACTGATCGTGGAGCGCGGAATGGCGGGCTTTACTACACCCGAAATTCATAACAAATGGTCATTAAGGGCGAGCGCGACGGGTGAGCTGGTTTTCGATCATGTATTCATTCCCGAAAAAAATATTTTACCAAATGCGTCCGGACTGAAAGCGCCGCTGCAATGTCTGGATAAAGCGCGTTACGGCATTGCCTGGGGCGTTATTGGCGCTGCGATGGATTGCTATGAAACGGCTGTGAAATATGCTGCGGAACGCATTCAGTTTGATAAACCGATTGGAGCATTTCAATTGACACAAAAGAAGTTAGCAGAAATGCTGACGGAAATTACCAAAGCGCAGCTCCTGGCCTGGCGACTCGGCACATTAATGAATGACGGCAGAGCCACAACAACTCAGATTTCCATGGCGAAGCGTAACAATGTGGCTATGGCGCTGAATGTGGCCCGGGAGTGTCGCCAGATCTTGGGTGCGATGGGGATTTCCGGCGAATATCCCATCATGCGGCATATGATGAACCTGGAATCAGTGATCACTTATGAAGGCACGCATGACATTCATTTGTTGATCCTGGGTGCCGAAATAACGGGGATTCCGGCGTTTAAATAGCCGTTGGTTGCTGGCCGTCAGTTCTTATAAATGGTTCTGGCGTAATTTGTTCTGCGAGATGTGTTTGCAGGTTCTTTGTGGTTTGTCTTGAACCGTCGTGAGACCATCCTGGTGCTTTGATCAGGTAATTGAGCTTCGTCCGCAGGTTCGTGTTCTGTTTAAAATCGTGTCCTATTTCCTTCCATTCGTGCAAAACCGTGTGGGCCAACGTTGTGTTTTCAATGGGTTTGGTCAATCCGTAAACGGGCGGGACGGTCTCCAATTCTTCTTGGAATGTGCCGAAAATGCGGTCCCAGATAATGAGGCACATGCCCATGTTTTTATCTAGATACTGCACATTACTCGCGTGGTGAACACGATGATGGGAAGGGGTTACGAAAATGTATTCAAGCCAGCCCAGTTTGCCCACATATTCCGTGTGCACAATGATGCCGTAAATCTGCGTGAGCGAGTACATAATGATGATGTCGGCGGGATTAAAACCGATTAGCGCCAGCGGAATGAAATACACGAAGCGGTAAAGCGGCTGGAAAACGGAAGAGCGGAAACCGGTCGTCAGGTTGAAATGCTCAGACGAATGATGCGTCACATGCACGGCCCAAAACAACCGGCTGTGATGATCCACATAATGTAATGTGTAAAACGCGAGGTCTTCCAGCAGGAAAAGGCTGAACCAGTAAAAAATTGGATTGGTAATGCTCGTTCCCGCGCCCATGTTGTAAAACCAGATCAGCACGCCCACATAGGCCGTTCTGAATAACAGGTCAACGCCGCCGTTGAGGAGCATTAAGGATGCATTGGTAAGCGTATCTTTAAAATTATAGGAAGCGCGCGGGCTGTCGTGGTGGTGCGAGGGACGGTAAGTCAGGAAAATTTCGACGCAGATCAGCAACAGATAAAACGGAGTGGAGACTTTTAAAAGAAAATCTTCAAACTCATATGTGCCAGGCATAGCATTGGTGTCAAATATTCACAAAGATAATTCGGAACGTGGTGGTAAGGTTTGCGAAGATAAATTCTAAGATATTTCTAATCCAGCATTTAATCAACTTTTAATCACCTCCCTGATGAGACATTCAACTGCGCCTGAACCCCTATATGGTCTCGATTTTAGTTGATCATCCGCTTCAACGCTTTCCTTAACTCTTCGTTTTTATGCCGTTTTTGAAGAATAGTCGGTGCGGCGATCCTTTCGCGGCAGTCGAAGAGCGAGCAGCGTTCGCAGGTTTGGTTTACTTCCCGGGCAACCAAATAGGGATCGTCCAGAAATTGTAATTTTTCCCTGGTCGGCTCATCCAGGTAAATGCCCATGGAAACGCTCACATTGAGGCCCGGAGTAGGGGACATAGGCAATGCAAAACTGATCACCAGATATTCATCCCGAGTGTCCAGGTAAGTTGATTTTTGTGCTTTGCAAAGGATTCCGGGCTGCTCTTTTCGCTTGATAATGTCTCCCAAATCATTCAGAATCGTCAGTGCAACCCAGCGCCGGCAATAATGTTCGTCTTTCACGGTGTGCGGATAATGCTTCCGGGAAATGTGCATTTCCTTGGTCATATCGAAAATATTCTGACCGACGAAATTATTGAACCGGGAGAAAAAGATCTGGTTAATGCCAAAATAGCGCGGCAGAATGTTGCTTAACCTATAACAGAAAGATTCCGGCGTGGTGTTGAACCGGTGAATGAGGTCAATAAGCTGCTGCGGCTGCCACCTTTTTTGTTCAAAAACCGCTGCCACTGCGGGCACAAGCAAGCTTCTCTTGATGATGATCGCGCTTGAAAAGTAGGATGCTTTGAAGTTATTCAGCAATTGTTCAAACGATTCCGCTTCCACCAATGCCGTGGTATGCAACCTGTTTTTCAGATTTAAATACAAATAACCGATCTCCCGGCCGAAAATAAACGCCCGCTGCACGGAGGTAAGATGATTATTGATCAGCAAGCGATTGCCGTTTGGATTTGTGATCGTCAGGGAACGAACGCTGGCAAACTCAGGATTGGCTTTTTCATTAATATTTTCAATCGAATAATTGAAGCGCGATTTCAGGATTTCGGCCAAATCATTTTCATTCAGGATTTGCTCTTGATCAACATTGTTTTCAGTTAAAAAACGTTCTGCTTCCAGCTCAATGTCTTCAAAATAATTGTCGTGCATTTCCTGGTAAGTCCGCAATGCCGAGAAATAGAATTTCTCAATTGACATATTATAATTCCGCGCAATCTCGATCAGCGTGCCTACGAATGCGCTGATTTTGGCCGGGGCATCGGAAAGAATTTCAAGCAGGTTAGCGGGATCAATGCCGAAAAGTTCGAGCGGGAGCTCTGTGAGCACATTAGAGCTCAGGAGGTCCGAAATGGGTTCTAGGCGTTTGGTGAGTTTGAGGGAAACGAGCGTGTCATAGTCCACATCCATGGCAGACGCCAGGGCAATGATCTTGTCGGACTTCGGGTATTTCTTGCCTTTTTCAATTTCGTTAATGTATGAAATCGACAGTCCTGATTTTTGAGACAGCTCATTGAGTGACAATCCCTTATCCAGTCGGAGCTGTTTGAGCTTCAACCCGAAAACCAACCTTACATTATCTGTATTTATTGCCACTGCGCTGATAGAATCGGCCTGTAATGTACGATTTCGTTTACAGGCAATTTAATTAAAGAAATGTAAAAGTAGAAATAGCTGCAAGATTCAGTGGTAATATATCAAAACAAAAACGGGACACATCGTAGCGACGGTCCCGTTTGTTATGCTTTATTGTTTTGGATCAGAAAATTGCAAAGCCAAGCGTTGCCTGGAACAAATTGCTCTTTTTACCAAATTGCGAAGCAGTGGTTGCATTGTCAAATTCAACTTTCACGATATCTGTGAAATTTCCTTCGTAACGCACATCCAAACTTAATCTGCCAAAATCAAATCCTACACCGGCTTGATAACCATAAGCTAGCCTGTTCTTGAATTCAGCCGAGTTTTCGCCTGTGATCACATCAAATGAATCGCCGATTTTACCATTATTGGATAATCTCAGAGAAGCCATCGGGCCAACATTGATGCGGAAGAACTTTGCCACTCTCACACCAAACAAAATAGGCACATCCAGGTTGGAAAAACGAACATCAACCTTCCCATTTGAATCCTGCACACCGTCTTCATATACATTAAAGCGGCCACCTTTTTGTGATAGCAAAATCTCAGGCTGGATATAAAATGATTTACCAAAACGGAAAAATACACCTCCCACAAAACCCAGTGAACGGTTGTCGTTGTCTTTGAAATTGAATGGATTATTGCCCGAAGCCAGTGTCAGGTCATTGCTTCCATTGATGTTCGATAGATTAGCTCCTGCCTTAACACCGAATCTGAAAGCCGGGTCGTATTGAGCTGTCGCCGCGTAGCTTATCGTCATCAAGCACAGCGCAATCATAAAATTTTTCATGTTGATTTCTGGTTAGTAGATATAATTGACTTAATAAAAAATCTTAAAAACCTGTGCCCGGAACCCTGATTTGAAATTTCACCTGAAATGGGCATTAGTTTCTACAAGAGCCGGATCAGCGGGCAGTCGGCAACCTAATGTGGTACGGTGTAAACCTTATTACAATCAAAAACGCTATTTTTGCGCTCAGTTTGGAAATTTGGCAAGGCAGAAAGTCAGCCTCTATCGTAATAAGGAAATACAGAGACAGTTATGAGTGATTACAGTCATCGGGAAATAGAACAAAAGTGGCAGCAATATTGGGAGAGCCACGGCACATTTCAGGTTGAAAACCAATCGGAGCTTCCCAAATATTATGTTTTGGATATGTTCCCTTATCCTTCCGGAGCCGGATTGCACGTGGGGCATCCGCTGGGATACATTGCGTCGGATATTTATTCCCGTTATAAAAGGCTGAAAGGCTTTAATGTGCTGCACCCGATGGGATTCGACAGCTTTGGCCTTCCGGCCGAGCAATATGCGATCCAAACGGGCCAGCATCCCGCCATAACAACGGAGCAGAACATTACGCGATACATTGAGCAGTTAAAAAATCTGGGTTTCAGCTACGACTGGAAACGTGAAGTGCGCACTTCCGAACCTGATTATTACAAATGGACGCAATGGATCTTCACCGAGCTTTTCAAAAGCTGGTATAACAACGATTCTGGTAAGGCAGAGCCGATCGGGTCATTGATCTCTATTTTTGAAAAAAGTGGAAATAAAGGCGTTAATGCGACTTGCGATGAGGATACGTCCATTTTTACAGCCGAAGAATGGAATAGCTGGTCAGAAGAAGATCAGTATAAACTGACATTAAAATACCGGCTTACCTATGTTGCGGATGCGACGGTAAACTGGTGTGCAGGACTTGGTTCGGTGCTTTCCAATGATGAAGTAAAAGACGGCGTTTCGGAAAGAGGCGGATTTCCTGTGGTTCAGAAACTAATGCGTCAGTGGATGATGCGCATTACTGCCTATGCACAACGGCTAATCGACGGTTTGGACACGGTTGACTGGACCGAATCGCTGAAAGAGCAGCAGCGCAACTGGATCGGAAGGTCGGTAGGAGCACTTGTGAAATTCGGCATCGATGGCCATGAGCAGAATATTGAAGTTTTCACCACCCGCGTTGACACCATTTACGGCGTTACGTTCATGGTGCTCGCGCCTGAGCACGAGCTTGTTGATATCATTACTACGCCCGGGCAGCGCGGTGACATTGATGCATACATTGCCACGACTAAAAAGAAGTCGGAGCGTGATAGAATGTCTGACGTGAAGACGGTTTCCGGTGCATTCACAGGCGCTTATGCATTAAATCCTTTTAATGATGAAAAAATCCCTGTTTATATAGCCGATTACGTGCTGGCAGGTTACGGAACGGGCGCTGTCATGGCAGTTCCATCCGGCGACCAGCGCGACTGGAATTTTGCACAGCACTTCAATTTGCCGATCATTCCGATTCTGGATTCGCAAAAAGAAATTGAAACGCAGGCAGATTCAACCAAGGAAGGACATTATATCAATTCGGGCATCATTAATGGCCTTACTTTTCACGAAGCCAACAAAGTTTTGATCAACTGGCTTGAAGAAAAAGGAGTTGGAAAAGGGAAGATCAATTATCGTCTGCGCGACGCGGTTTTCAGCCGTCAGCGTTATTGGGGCGAGCCTGTGCCTGTTTTTTATAAAAATGACAGCACCGGACAGCCGCTTCCATACTTATTAGAAAATGGCGAATTGCCACTGAACCTGCCGGAAGTTGACAAATATCTGCCAACAGAGAACGGCGAGCCGCCTTTGGGCCGCGCACAGGATTGGGCGCATGGTTCGGGCAGTGGTTACGAACTAAGCACCATGCCGGGCTGGGCGGGAAGCAGCTGGTATTGGTATCGCTATATGGATCCCAAAAACCAGGAGGAATTCGCTTCCAAAGAAGCCATCGATTACTGGCGCGATGTGGATCTGTACATTGGCGGCACCGAGCATGCAACCGGACATTTGCTATACAGCCGTTTTTGGAACAAATTCATGAAAGACCGTGGGTTTGTGCCTGAGGAAGAGCCGTTTAAAAAGCTGATCAATCAGGGAATGATCCAGGGACGCAGCAACTTTGTGTATCGGGTAAAAGGCGATGATTACAGCAGCCCCGTTTTTGTAAGCGCAGGTTTACGTTCGGAATATGAGGTTTCGGCGCTGCATGTGGATGTCAATATCGTGGAAAATGATGTTTTGGATGTTGAAAAATTCAAAGCAACACGCAAAGATATTGTGGGTGAAAATCCAACATTCATCCTGGAAGATGGCAAATATGTGTGTGGCGTGGAAGTGGAGAAAATGTCCAAATCCAAGTTTAATGTCGTGAATCCCGATGACATTGTGGAGCGTTATGGCGCGGACACATTGCGTTTGTATGAAATGTTTTTAGGCCCATTGGAGCAGGCTAAGCCGTGGAATACCAATGGAATAGACGGGACTTATCGCTTTATCCGCAAGCTTTGGCGATTGTTCTATAATGATGCAGGACAGTGGATGGTAAAGGACATTCCGGCCAAACCGGAAGAGCTGAAAATCCTGCATAAGACGATCAAGAAAATCGAAGAGGATATTGAAAACTTCTCGTTCAACACTGCCGTGAGTGCTTTTATGGTTTGTGTCAATGAATTGGGAGCGATTAAATGTCAGAGCAAAGCAGTTTTGCAGGAGCTTGTCGTTTTACTTTCTCCTTATGCGCCGCACATTAGTGAAGAATTGTGGGATCTGCTTGGCAATGAGAAGGGAATGGTTTCAAAAGCAGCATTTCCGAAATGGGAATTGCAGCACGTTACCGACTCTGTGTTCGAGTATCCGATCCAGATCAATGGTAAAGTGAGGGCTTCACTTACATTCGCATTGGACACGCCCGTCTCCGATATTGAGCGGGAGGTTTTGGCAGACGAAACGGTTCAGCGCTGGATGGAAGGCAAGGCTCCGAAGAAAGTGATCGTGGTTCCAAAGCGGATTGTGAATGTTGTGATTTAATATTCAGATTTATAAATGCGAAAGGGCCGCTGTTGTGAAACAGCGACCCTTTCTTTTATTTTTCTGGCTAAATTTTTCTTTGTGCTTAACGAAGGCTGATCGAGCGTTGAATGTGTGGCTCGCTCACTGAAATGGTTTTGGTTACCTTTTCGCCGTCGCTGAAAATTTCAATGTTGTAGTCTCCGGCAGGCAGGTCGTTTAAATCATATACTTTTCTGATTTTGTCAATTTTTTTACCCAATTGCTCGCGGTAGATGGTTTTTCCTTTTTTGTCCGTCACCAGAATGATTGCGTTTGCGTCATTGTATTTATCAACGCTTACGAACAGCTTGTGATTTTTGGCAACAAATATGCCTGTTCCAAATCCGGTAACTTTTTTGGTCTCCTTATCCTCTGCAAAAGAACTGAAAGCGAAGGAAGCGGTGAAAGCAATGGCTAATACGAAGGTTCTGATTGAAGTTTTCATGGCTAATAGAATTTAAAGTTTGGCTCTTGTTGTCCCGTTTGAACATGACAAACATACGGCGATGACAGGTACTATGCATAGCATAGTACATGAGTGGTTGAATAGGAAAGTGAGCGGTAGGATAGGTCAAACAACGATCTTTTGTACTTTTGCGGCTTATGGCGAAAAGGAAAGTTAAGGCTTCGGCGGCCAAAGTGAATTATTTGAAACCGTTGCCTGCTAAGGGCTGGGCGATTATTGCCGGGGTGATTATTCTGATTGGCGCGCTCATCTGGTGGAAAGATAAGAAGGATGTTAATCAATGGGAGTTCGTCGCCAAGTTTGGGATCAAGCTGCCGCTCCGCTACGCCATTCATGGCATCGATGTGTCACACCACAATGCAAAGATCAATTGGGATAAGCTGAAAAAAACGCGTTCTGAAAATGTAGGGATTGATTTCGTATACATCAAGGCCACGGAAGGCGCCACGCATCTAGACCGGCAATTCAAGCGCAACTGGGCCGAAGCAAAACGCGTAGGGATGCGCCGGGGCGCTTATCATTTCTATAATCCAAGGGTAATGTCAGACCGGCAGGTCCAGAACTTCATCGGGCAGGTGCGGATGGAGCCGGGCGATCTCCCGCCTGTCCTGGACCTGGAAACACACGCCCGAAAGCCGGACGATATCATCATTAAAGGTGTAAAAAACTGGCTGCAACAAATTGAAGCGCATTATGGCGTAAAGCCTATCATTTACGTCAATGAATATTTTTACAAAAAATACATTGCCGGAAACTTCGATGATTATCCGCTCTGGCTGGCCGGTTATTCCCGCACGCACCTGGACGACCTCGCCGCAGACGCGCACGTGCTCTTCTGGCAGCACAGCGAAAAAGGCTGGGCCGATGGGATCCGAGGTTTTGTGGATTATAATGTGTTCCTGCACGAGCCTGAGGAGTGGGCGGATCTGGCGAATGCTTCGCCGTGACTTCTTTCCCAGATTGAAATCTGGGGATAGGGATGAGTCGCCGCTGACGCGGCTGGGCGACTCCGTGATGAGCCGCGTCAGCGGCGGCCGGGTTTGTAACCTTGGACTTTAGTCCGAGGAGAGGAGCGCCCCTTCGGCTCCGCTCAGGGTGACAAGTTGCTAGTTTAACAGCGGCTCCTGCTGGCTTAGACAGTGGAAGCTTCCTTGTCCCCAGATGATCTCAGTGGCTTCAAGCGGGATGATCTTTCGCTCGGGAAATGCTTTTTCCAGAATATCTATGGCAATCTGATCGTTGGGATTGTTGAAAACCGGGGTGATAACGCCGGCATTGCAGATCAGGAAGTTGGCATAGGAACCAGGCGTCCGGAAACCGTCGATGATGACGGCTTTGGGCATTGGGATTTCGATGATATTCAGTTGCTTACCATTCAACAAGCGCATGTTTTTCAGCATTTGCAGATTGGTTTGCAGTATTTCGAAGTTCTCATCATTGGGATCATGCTCAACGCAGGCAATGACGGTGTCTTCATTGATGAAACGCGTGGTGTCGTCAATGTGCCCGTCGGTGTCGTCGCCTACAATGCCGCCTTCGACCCACAGAATCTGATGGACGCCGTAATATTGGCACAACGTTTCCTCGATCTGGCTTTGATTCAAGTGCGGATTTCTATTCAGGTTTAGTAAGCACGATTTACTCGTCAGCAAACTTCCTGCCCCGTTAAATTCCACGGCGCCGCCTTCCATAACGATGCCGGGATTGAAAACAGGCAGATTTAAATATTCAGCGACAGCTTTCGGCGTGCGGTTATCATCATCATAGGGCGGATATTTGCCTCCCCATGCATTATGTCCCCAGTCCACGATCGCCTTCTGTTTTGTTTGCTCATTGATGACGAATGATGGCCCGTGATCCCGGCACCATGCATCATTGGTGGGTTTTATTACAAATTCAATTTTAGAAAGGTCAACATCGGTCCGGTCCAACTCTTTGTAAATGAAAGCTTTCAGGTTTTCGTCATTGGCAATGATCCCCACCTTTTCACCCTGGCTGATGGCCTTGATAAACGCCAGATATTGCGGACGCATCTTAGCAAGCCTTTCACCCTGCCAGGAAGCTTCATTATGCGGAAATGTAAGCCAGGTGGCGCGGTGTGGAAACCATTCGGCTGGAAATGTAAAACCAAGTTCCCCTGGCGTCGATGAAGTGTTTATATCAGGCACAATAATATGAAGTCATTTTAGAGTGCAAAGGTCGGAAAGGTTTTGGTGACTGGCAATTGCAAAGCGATAATGTATAACAAAAAGCGGGACGCAGTTGCCTGCATCCCGCTCAGATCATTGAGTAAATAAACGTTACTGTGCAACCATTACATTGTCTACCAGGTACGTGCCGTCTTCTGTTTCCAGGTTATACGCCTTTGAGACAATGCGCGCATTTTGCTTTACAGCACCCACTTTCCAGGATGATACAATGCCTGTGGAAGGCTCGTAATGGTAAAGGATGTCATTCTTGCTAAGTTGTTTTAACCGCTTCTTTCCTTTGCTGGTCTGAACGCGGTGGTTAGGCGTTGCTTCCAGCAGCAGGGCGGGGATCATTTTAGGATCATAGTTGGCAATTCCTTCGGCAGGGCGCAGGTAAATGGCCGTTAACGAAAAGTCAGGTTTGTTATACACATCAATCTGCCGCACCTGCGTAGCCATGCTTTTGCCTCCCTTGCAGGTTTTAACATGCTCACCCACCTTTACATCTGCAATCGATTTCACACTTCCGTCCGCCATTGTAACCGGCGCATTGTCCGAAAAGTATTTATGTCTTTTGCTCTTTTTGGATACTTTAATCGTCACTTCTGACTTTACATTGTCAGCGGTTGTCATATTGGTTTGGGCAACCAGGTTCAATGATAAGATGGCAAGGACAGACGTAATGACGAACTTATGCATAAATGTAAGTTTCAATTGAAAATCAGGCTTTGGAAACTTTGACGAAAACTTTACTTAAAGCATTAGGCAGTGCGCCCAGAACAATAAAGATCATACCGGAGGTAAGCAGCGTAGAGGTATGTGCAAAGAAAGAGCCGGACGAAAGAATAGCGAGGATCAGAATGGTGGAGAATGGCAGGGAGAATGCCAGAAGCAATACAGCCAGTTCCAGGTCAAATGTTCTTTTTTCTTTCGGCAAACCTTTCGCATCTTCCCTCAGATTAAACGCTGAAATATGCGCCAGCGGCCAGAAACTGGCTGCACTTAACGGAATCACAATAGCAAGCAGAATCAGGGAAAGGTCCGTAATGTGCAATACGTAGATCATTCCCGCGCTGATGATCATGGTAATGCCTGCACGGAAGAACAAAATGCTTGCTACAATGCGTTTTTTGCCCTCTTTAAGCTGTACAGCCAGACCAATGAACAGAAGCACAAGAGGCGTCATCATAGCACTGGTTTTGTCGAAAATTTCGGTAACCACAAACGGCAGGCTGCTGTAATTTATGCCCACGCTCAAAAGTATGATCGCGAGGAAAATCAGAATGTTAATAGGCTCCTGAAACATACTCACAAACAGGCTTTTCAGCTTTCCACCCATTTTTGTCTCCTTGTCATCACTGTTTTTCAAAAACATGTTCATCGCGAGAATGTACAGGGATATCAGCACGAAAAATTTATTTCCAACATCCGCTAATGCAGCGATAGCAAGACTTTTTTCGCCCAGAAACTCCGCAATAAACGGAAAGCACGACAGGCCGGGAGCGAGTGAAGGGATGAGCATCATTAATGTCCTGCCTGTCGGGCTGTTTTTTTCAATACCAAACAATGAGAATGCGAGGGGTGCCGAGAAAAACATTAAGAAATTGAAAACCAGCGTCACCACCGGAATGATGATCATGGAGGAATCAATATCAATCTTCATTAAAGAAATAAAGATCGTCGACGGCAATGCAACGGACAAAATGATCTCCTTAATCCCATTTGTCTGGTCTTTGTTTTTGAATTTGGACTTCAAAAGAAGCCCCAAACCAATTAATAATAAGAGTGTTATAGTTTTTTGCAATGCATCACTCATGATCAAAATAATTTGAATGGTCAATGGCACTTCGGCTACGCTCAGTGTGACAGCACTTCGGCCGCCCGGCGGCCCTGCTACGCTCAGCGAGACAAGCTTTGTTAGCCTTAATTTAAATGGTCAATGGAACTTCGGCCGCCCGGTCCGCTCAGTGTGACAAGCACTGTCACACTGAGCGTAGTCGAAGTGATGTTAGCTCAGCTGGTTCAGCGCGCCGACGAAGGATTTCATTTCGTCCATCGTTCCGATGCTGACGCGGCACCAGGGCTTGTTTTGAATGTCGAATGACCTTACGGCAACTCCTTTTTCGCTCATCTTGGTGAGGAGTTCCTTACCGGTGATGCTGATCGGGAATAACACGAAGTTGGTGTAAGAAGGAATGTATTTGTATCCCAGTTTATCCAGGTTTTCGTATAGATACAGTTTCGCTTCGTGGTTCAGTTTGCGGGTGTTGTCCTGGAATGCGCTGTCGTCCATGCTTGCCGACGCTGCGAAAATGGACGTGTAAGAAATGCCCATTCCACCACGCGTGATCTTATTGATCGTTGCCAGGTAAGTAGGCAGTGCCACCATGTAACCTACGCGGATTCCGGCCATTCCCATGATCTTGGAGAACGTGCGGGCTACGATTACATTTTTCTTTTGTGATAGTAGCGAAACCATGCTTTTCGTATCCGCGCCAACAGCAAGCTCAATGTAAGCCTCATCTACAAATACAGGCACTTTTTCCGAAACGCGTGAGCAGAAATCCACCAGATCCTGACCTTTTGTGATGGCGCCGGTTGGGTTGTTTGGGTTGCAAACGTAAACCAGTTTTGTTTCGCTGTCGATCGCCGCTTCCATGGCTTTCAGGTCGTGCGACCAGTCGGCTGTGCAGGGAACGGGTTTCCAGGTTGCGCCAACGGATTTGGCCACCTGAACAAGCGACATATAGCAAGGATCGGCAGAAACAATGTTTCCTTTTCCGTTCATAAAGGTTACCAGAGCCACTTTTTCCAAAAGATCCGATGATCCCGGTCCCATCATAATGTGGTCCGCCGGAACGCCTTCTTTTTTGGCAATTTTATCAATCAGATCATACATTTCTTTCCATGCGTAACGGTTTCCGTTCTTCACAGAATCAGCAACGGCTTTTTGCGCCGACATAGGAGGCCCGTATGGGTTCTCATTGGAGTTTAGTTTCGCAATGATCTTCGGTGCTTTGAAGTCGTTTGGCAAGAAATGTTCTCTTACCATTGGGCTGCGGAAAATGCGGTTCTCAGGGTCCAGACTAAGCGGCGTGTTGGAGAATGCACCCATGCTCAGATGCGGTGCCAAAGTCATTCCTCCGATTGCCATTAAACCGGATTTTAACAGATTTCGACGGTCCATTTTTTGAGTCATTGTTGTATTGGTTAGAAAAGATGTGACGATAAATATTTGTGGTAAATTCCTTGATACAATATACAGAATAATTAAAAAATTACCTGTACACTATGCTTATTTTGAGTTAGTTAGCTTGAATTTGAGAAAACCTCGTGAACGCAATTCCTTTATAAGATCCCGTCCAGGAAATTTTGGTTACCGCGCCTGCCTTGGGTGTTGGTACGCCTAGCTCAGCCCAGGTTTTATCGATCGTTACAAGGCCTTGTGCATTAGACGTGACCTCGCCCAGAACGGCTCCCGAGCGCAATGTTATTTTGATCGCGACATTTGGAACGGGAATGGAATCGATGCCTTTGGTATGGTCAAGAATGTTGGTCTTGTCGAGTTCCAGTAACCTGGCCGAAAGGGTAAGCTTGGGTGCAGTTAACTGGTAACCCACGGTGGGCTCGCTGGCAATGGGCGCGCCGAATGCTGCGCCAACAATGTCCACCAGCACGGGTGCCACGTCTACGTCCAGGAACGGATCTTCTTCTTTGCACGAGGTCATCCCCAGCGAAAGCGTAAGCGCGAGGCAAAGAGCGGGAATGTATGTCTTGATATTTTTCATAATCTCGATTTTAAATGCGTTTTTTGGAATGATAACCCGATTACTTTTCTACCCACCAAAGCTTGGTTTTCATGTCATTAGGGCCGCCGTTCAGGCCTTCTCCTGCTTTTACCGACTCAGCATTCAGTGAATATTCCGAGTTGGGATAGGGGAAGCGGGTGGGCAGGATGCCTCCGTTTTGCAACACTGCGCGCGGGTCTGGTGCCGGAAACACCGGGATTCCGGTTCTGCGCCATTCTGCCCAGGCTTCAACACCCTGTGCAAACAATGCTACCCACTTTTGCTCCAATACTTTTTCCCGCGTCACGGCGCCGAGTTTGGTAATGAATGATGCAGGAGGTGTTAAGCCATATTGTGCAAATGAAGCGGCGATGCCGGCATCAAAATATGTCTTAGGGCTGCCAGTGATCTCGCCGTCCAATGCTGCTTCGGCCAGGATAAAATTCAATTCGGCAAATGTCATAATTACCTCCGGGGCATCCATTTTGGTAAATGCGTCGCCAATGGTGGAGCTTGTTGCCAGGTAAGTGGTGGCGATCGCGTCAGGCAGGCCGTTTGGGTGGCCTTCGTATTTGCCGTCTTTGTTTGGGTTGGCATACACCTTGATGCGGCTGTCGTCCAGTGCATTCATCTTGTCAGCCAGCGTTTTGCTGATGTTCCAGTCGGTGCGGCCATCCTGCTTCATTACCTGGTTCCACTCGTTGTTACTAGGCAGGACCGCTGTGCAGTTTAGCTGAGCATTGTCTGCGTTGCTGGTGAAAATCGGGAATTTTTTCGCGTCGCCTACGATCTCGGTCATAATGGCTTTGGACTCAGCAGGTTTTTTCGCAGCCTGACGGTTCGCAAGGCGAAGGCGCAACGAATTTGCGAATTTTTTCCATTTCAGGATATCACCTCCATACATAATGTCACCCGCAACGGCCGGGCCGCCTACAACCAGTTTTTCGTTGGCCATTTTCAGGTCGTTCAGCATTCCTGCGTAAACCACTTCCATAGCGTCGTATTTTGGCGTGTAAACAGGCGAATCTGCTGTTCCATTGATCGCGTCGGTGTAGGGAATCGCTCCGTAAAGATCTGTCAGTAAGGAGAAAACCCAGGTGCGCATTACTAATGCGACGCCTTCATAGTTGGAGTGCGGATTGGCCGATCCTTCGCCGCTCATTGTAATGATGCGTTGGAAATTGAGTTGCGAATCGTTGTAAAATCCTTTCCAGTTGTTGGCAACCAATGCAGGTGAAACCGTGTAGTCATCGCCTTCATTGGAATAAATATTACGCGTCAAATGCTGCACATAAAGCTCGGCTGCATCGATGTTGATCCGTTCGAAACGGGTGCGGTGCCCCCAGTAACGGTCGATGGCGGTTTCAATGCCGGTAGGAAGCAAATACTGTGGTCCAATGGCCGTAGGGCTGTTCGGACTTGTATTCATTTCATCAAAATCTTTGGTGCAGCTCGATGCAGTAAGAATCCCTGCAAGCGCCGTCATCCAAATGGTTTTATGATTTAATATATTTCTCATTTTTCAGATTCTTTAAGGTCAGTTAACTGGATCAGAATGACAATGACAGGTTCATACCCACGCTGCGTGAGCTAGGCAGCTCGCCGTAACCGAAACCTTGTCCGTTGGCTCCTTTTGCATCAATTTCAGGATCAATATGCGGTGTATTTTTGAAGATCATCCACACGTTACGTCCTACTACTGAGAGCTTTGCAGACTGAATTTTGATTCTTTTTAAAAATGAAGGGCTGATACTGTAACCCAGGGAGACCTCGCGCAGCTTTACATAACTCGCATCAAAAATCGCTGATTCGTGATAGTTACGCGGATTGCTGTAACCGTACAATTGGTTTGCTGTTACGATAATGTCATTAGGAATGTAGGATTTAGAACCATCCGCTCCTGTAACTTCCCGAACGCCTTTGCCGATCACACCTTCTTCACGGCCCAATGCAGTTTCTGCATATTGACCTGTCCAGCGCGCTGTTCCTGTTCCTTCGTCATAAATGTCTCCGCCGATGCGCACATCAACCAGTGCACTTAGAGAGAAGCCTTTATAGTTGAATGTGTTCAGCATGCCACCGATCCAGTCGGGTTGAACATTACCGAGTTTTTGATTGGAAGCTGTAACCGGTAAGCCGTTTGCTCCGTAAACTGTTTGTCCGTCCGGTGATTTCTGGAATCCCACACCGTAGAATGTTCCATAAGATTCCCCAACACGTGCTTCTGAGGTCATGCCGCGTTGTGTGGCCAATGTGTAGGTCGTCAGTCCTTCTGCCAGCTCCACCACTTTGTTGCGGTTACGGGCATAGTTCAAAGAAACCTCCCAGCTGAAACCATTCGACAATTTGACAGGCGTTCCGGACAATGTTACTTCAACGCCTTTGTTGGTGATCTTTCCTGCATTCAGGATTCTCTTGTCATAACCACTTGCTTTTGAAATCTCAACACCCAGGATCTGGTCTTTTGTAGTTTGGTCGTAATAGGTCACATCCAATCCCACTTTTCCTTTGAAGAAACGCAGGTCAGCACCTAGTTCAAGACCGGTTGTGATCTCAGGTTTCAGGTTAGCGTTAGCGATCTGAATGTTCTCAGCGAACTTAGGCACAGCTCCATTCCATGAACCACTCGCTGTGAATGTTTGGGCAAGCTGATAAGGCAGGGCGTCGTTTCCAACCTGGGCATAACTCGCTCGGATCTTGCCAAATGAGAGGACATTGCTTTTCACATCAAACAATTCCGTAACCACAGCGCTCAAAGAAGCCGAGGGATAGAAGTAGGAGCGTGCATTGGAAGGCAATGTGCTTGACCAGTCATTTCTGGCAGTAAGGTCAAGGAACAGGCCGTCTCTCCACGAGAAGTTCGCCGTTCCGAACAAGCTTTGTGTTTCCGATTCTTCGATTTTACTTTCAATGGTGTTGGCGCTCGGTACAGAGTTTCCTGCATTGTAAAGGCCGTCCACAACCATTTCGCCCACAGCGAAGTAATTTCTTTTGTAATAATTTTTACGCTGGATTCCGCCCAGCTGGACATTCACACCAAAATCACTTGTAATGTTTTTATTGTAAGTCAGCATGAAATCCGTGTTGGTTTCCTGGCTACGCAAAACCTCTTCGTTAAAGCGTCCCGGTGTTCTTGTGCCGTTCCGAACGCGAAGGAAGTTGGTGACATTAATACGCGTATCTGACCAGTAATCCGTTCCTGAGCGAAGCATTAAGGAAAGGGAAGGCAGGATTTTGTAGTTCAAAGCAATGTTCCCTAGCAACCTGTCTTTCTCATTGCCGGAAGGCATTTTTAGCTGAGAAAAATAAGGGTTTGTGAAGAATGTATGCTGCCAGTTTGCTGGATCTGTGTCGCCGGCTTTCTGGTTATGTACATCAGCATATTGTTCGTAATTCCGCAGCTGATCCCATGAAACTGACCGGTGAGACCAGATAAACTCCTGACCAGCTGCATAGCTGCGGTTGTCGGAGCCCGATTTGATATACTCACCTGACAATGTTACACTGATATTTTTGGTCAGGTTATATCCCGAGTTAATACGGAAGTTATTTCTGTGAAAATCATTGTAATACATGATCCCTTTCTGATCAACGCGGCTCAATCCCAAACGGAAATAGCCTTTGTCGTTTCCGCCTGAAAGTGCCACCGAGTTTGTAATCGTGCGGCCTGTCTGCCAGTATTCTTCCCAGTTATTAGGCTGAGGAGTCAGTGGTGCAACATCGTCACCAGTCCACCACTGTCTCACCATACGGCCATCCATAGGTGCTCCCCAGCTTTCATCCGTTCCCTCTGAGCCAGCGAGAGGATATCTTGCGTCATAAACAGCTCTGTATTGTGCGATTTGCGCAGGATCCGTGATAGAAGAGCTCCATCCATCGTTATACCAGGTCCGGTAACCGCTTCCGCCGCCGTATGTGTTTTGAAAGTCAGGCTTGATCCACGGACGTTCGAATGTGATGTTTGAGTTTACTTCAACACCCAATCCTTTTGTTCCTTGTCCGTTTTTTGTTGTGATCAAAATAACCCCATTGGCTGCACGTGAACCATATAATGCGGCTGCATTAGGGCCTTTCAAAACAGACATTTCTTTAATGTTGTCCGGGTTAACTTCTGAAATTCCGCCTCCTAATGTTTTATTAGCCGTTTGCTCCATAGGAACACCGTCGATGACGATCAGCGGCTGGTTGTTTCCTGAGACCGAAGAAGATCCGCGGATCTGGATGGTCGAGCTGCTGCCCGGGCCGCCATTGGATTGTACACGCACACCGGCAATTTTACCCGATAATGCATTGGCCACATTCGTAGACCGCGATTCTGTTAGTGAGCTTCCTTTTACTTCCTGGACTGTGTAGCCCAATGCTTTTTTCTCACGTTCGATACCAAAAGCAGTAACCACCACTTCGGCAAGCTGGCGTGTATCGGCGTCAAGTTTTATGTCAAATTGGGTCTGGTTGCCGATGGGCAATTCTTTAATTAAGAAACCAACATAAGAAACCACAAGAATTCCGTCACCCGGGACAGAGAAACTGAATTTTCCGTCTGCATCTGCATTTGAACCCACATTGGTTCCTTTGAATATGATAGAGGCGCCTGCAAGTCCGAGGCCATCGTCTGCTGCTGTAATTTTCCCGCTGATCTGACGCACCTGAGCGTAGGCAAGCGGAGCAGTAAGAGAGGCCCATAATAATAAGAGTAGAACTTTACGCATGGGAGAAGATGAGTTAAATTGTTGTTAGGTATCAGTAATCGGAGTAGAAAAAAGTTATGGCTGTGTGGTGTCCACGTTGCCGTGCGCCGCACACACTTTCGCGTGGACAGAACAACACAGCCATAAGCTTGCAAAACTGCTTTTCCGGAAAGCAATACCCTCTTAAATCGAGGACAGACAGCATTTCGCGCTTAGGCAAAAACAAAGCAATCCTAGCGCAGACATTTGCCTGTCCACGGTGTTCCTGGTAAACCTGTTATTGAAAAAATTATATTGTACCTGGATAGAACCTGCCGGATGCGTTTGGTTATCGCAGCCGGATTTATTCAATCTTCCTCCTGATACAGACAGATATATTCATGTGCGGCTGGAATACATCTGCTTTTAAGAAGTTCAGTCATTCGTTTAACGACTTCTCAAATATACTGACAATGTGAAATAATGCAAGAGAATAAACTTAATTATTGAAGTTTTTTGCAATAAAAATTGGTCATTTAAAACGGTTATAAAATGTTTTGGTAATAATTTTATATTAAGTTTAAATTTCCCGTTTCCACAGAATCTCTATTCGTCTGCTAGACTTAAATTTTAAATTCCTACAAATAATTGTCTATAATTGAGATTATTATGAACCTGATATTTTTATTTTAAATAAAATTACGGTTACAAATGTTGATTTTTGAACTTAGTTTCGGAAATATAGCAAAAACGCAAAAAGAGGACTTCCGTTAGGAAGTCCTCTTTTTATTTATCTAAGAATAATTATATTAATTGGTAATTGCTAGTCGATATAGCGTTTCAGGATTGGCTTGTAGGAATCAATGCGGCGGTCTCGCAGGAATGGCCAGGTTGTTCTGTAAAAATCCAGCTTTTGCAAGTCGAGTTCTTCTACATGCGTTACTTCCTCTTCGTGCGGCGCGAGATAAAGCAAGCGGCCTTGCGGGTTGGCGATGAATGATCCGCCCCAGAACTGCTGGTCCACTTCGCGGCCTGTCCGGTTGACAGCAACGACGTAAACGCCATTCGCAACGGCATGGCCGCGCTGAATGGTTTGCCACGCGCCGTATTGCTCTTCATTAATAACCGGATCAGTTTCATTGGTGTCCCAGCCGATCGCCGTTGGATAAAACAAAATTTCAGCGCCCATCAAGCTCGTAATGCGGGCTGCTTCGGGATACCATTGATCCCAGCAAATGAGCACACCGATCTTTGCAAATTTTGTATCAAAAACGCGATAACCATCTTTGTCACCCGCTTCACCCACGGACTCGCCCATGGCTGCATCACCGGGTGTGAAATAAAATTTCTCGTAATAACCCGGATCATCCGGAATGTGCATTTTCCTGTATTTGCCCAGATAAGCGCCATCCGCATCCAGAACCGCCGTGGTGTTATGATACAAACCATGTGCCCGTTTTTCAAAAAGGGAGGCAATGATCACCACGCCGAGTTCCCTCGCCAACGAACTTAACGACTCCGTAGAAGGACCAGGAATCGGCTCTGCCAGGAGGAAATTTTTATGATCTTCCACATCGCAGAAATACAGCGAGCGGAAAAGCTCTTGAAGACATACAATGTTGGCGCCCTTCGCCGCAGCATCCCGGATGCCCTGCACAGCTTTCTGGAAATTCGCTTCCACGTCTTCCGTGCAGCTCATCTGGACGATGCCAATGTTTACCTTTTTATTCATGAATTGTCGTTTGTGATCTGAATGTTCAGCTATTTTAACATTAATTGTTCCCGGGTAGTTCTTTTATCGGGAAGTTGAAGGACAGCTCGTTCATGCATTTGAAATGTTTTTGCGGACAAGCTTTATAACCGATCTTGGAGCAGGGTCTGCATTTGAGATTGTTGTTTTCTAAAACTTCAAATGCCGTTTTGTAAGGATACATCCCAAAACCCGGAATCGTATTTCCCCAAATTGAATATACTTTTTTCTTAAATGCAGCAGCCACGTGCATCAATCCCGTGTCATGTGAGAACACGATCAGCGATTTTTGGATCAATGATGCCGATTGATTGAAATTGTATTTTCCGCAAGCATTCAGGATTAACTCGTCGCCAACAGCTTTCCGGATTTCCTCGCCTGCTTCAAAATCTTCTTTCCCGCCCAAAAGCACGGTTGGGAAATTGATTTTCCTGCAAAGCTCGATCATTCTCGGAACTGGTAACTTTTTTGTATTGTGCTGTCCACCAATAGCATATGCGACAAATGCTTGTTGGTGCGTTACAGGAAGCCAGCTGGTTTCCACATTGTCTTTATAGGGAATGAAATAATCCAGCCCTTGCCCGTCATTCATCACATTGAATGCGCCTAAGGTGTCCATATATCGGTCGACAATGTGAATATCCGGCAAATAATCGACCTTGAATGTGGTCCGCAGCCATTTCAGCACATTTAATTTATCAAAACTAAATGCCTTAACACCCAATGCCAGCTTAATGCGCAACGTCCGGATGTTTGCGTGCAGGTCAATGATGTAATCGAAATGTTCTGCTTTGAGCTGTTTCAGGATAGGGTTAATGTCCTTATCGAGCAGCCAGATTTTATCGACATATGGATTGTCGGTAAGGAGAAATTCGAATTTTGATTTGGTAAAATAGTGAATTTCAACATTAGCCTGTTGTTTCAAACACCTTATCACCGGCGTGGTAAGCACAATGTCACCAATGGAAGAAAAACGCAGGATAAGGACTTTAACAGGTTTATTCACTTTTTATTTCTTGTCGTAATTGAAATGGCAACAGATTTTGAGGCCTCGCATGTTTCCATCGTCTGTGGCTCCAAAGCCAGTTATCGGGCTGGCGCTTAATGTCTTCTTCCAGATATTCGATCTGACTTTGCAGAATGTTGTTCGTCGGCTCTTTCTTCGGATTTTCTGTGATCAGCTTGAAATAGGAGCGGTAATGTCCCCTTTTTTGCTCATCCCGTAAAATGCCCATGTACAAAACCGGCGCATTCAGGCGCTTCGCAATCAGCTCGCCGCCTCTGAAAATCCCGGTGTCCTGGTTCAGGAAATTGGTCCAGTAAGCCTTATCCGGACTTGGTGACTGATCATTGACCAGCACAAAAAGAAACGGTTTTTCCCTTGGCGCCATCGCCCGGACCATCGCTTCTTTCATAGGCACCATTTCCGTCCCGAACTTGGTCCTTACTTTCTTAAACCAGTCCTCAAAGATCTCGTTGGCCAGCTCGTGGTAAACAACCACAATTTGGTAGGATAATTTGGCAGAAGCAAATAAGTTGAGCATTTCCCAGTTGCCCAGGTGCCCGGAAACGACCACGACGTTTTTCTGCTGCGCATAATAATGATCCAGCAATTCGGTCTCCAAGTCAAACCGGCCGAGCAGATCATTCTTAGAAATGGACCTTAACTTAATGGTTTCAAAGACAATGTCGGTGAAATTGCGGTAATAACGGCGCGCGATGCAGGCAATGGTGTCGTCGCTGTAAGTAGGGAAACTGTTTTTGAGATTGGAGAAAATAACCTGCTTTCTGTAATGGCCAATGTCAAAAATGAGAAAGCGGAAAATATCGGAAAGCTTATATAATTTTTTCCACGAAAGCTTCGAGATCGCTGTCAGCATAAACAGCAATAGTCGGGTGGAAAGTGTTTTCATTGCATTGAATTCTATTGCAATGAAAAAGCAATTCTGCAAAAGAAATAGTTCCGGAAAATGTCACTTTTCGGAGACTTAGCAATCAAAAAATGGAAGGGGAATCAGTTCAAAGTCTGCTCTGGTTTCAGGCAAGCGGGACGCTTGTGTTTCCAGCGACGATGGCTCCACAGCCAGTTATGCGGCTGACATTGAATATCATTTTCCAAAATGCGAAGCTGTTTTTCTAAAATTTCATTGTTTTTCACCTCCTTAGGACATCCCGTAATCGTTGAAATAGCCACCTGATAGTAACCGCGCTTGTTGGCAACTTTGCTGAAATCGGCATAAAGAACCGTAAGATTGTAACGCCGCGCAATGGTCTCAACGCCCCGGAAAACGCCCGTGTCCTGGTGCAGGAATCTGGTCCAGAATGCAGTTTTAGGATTAGGGGATTGATCATTTGCTAGCACGACGACGTAAGGTTTATCTCGCGGCTTCTGTAACTCTTTAAAAATACAATCCATAGGAACCAGTTTCGCACCAAAACGCGTCCTGAGATCCCTAAACCATTGATCCGAAGCCTCATTCTGCAATGGCCGGTAAACCACAATGCATTCGTGTGTGAAGCAAAGCGATGAAAATAGATTGGCAAGCTCCCAGTTGCCGCGGTGGCCCATCAGATAGATAATGTTCGTTTTATCATTATAAAACTTGTCCATAATGCTGATGTCGCCTTGCAGCCGCTCGCGCACACATTCCGGGCTGGCCGTGCGGAATTTGAGCGTTTCAACAATTAAATCTGTAAAATGGAGCTGAAAATCTTTTGCTATGCGGGATAACTCTGCATCCGTTTTGTCTGGAAAACTGTTTTTTAGATTTTCGCGGATCACATCCCGGCGATAACGGCCGACGCTAAAAATAGACCAGCGCAGAAAATCGGAAAGCCGGAAAGCGTTTTTCCAGGAAAGCTTTGAAACCTGATTTAGGATAAAAAAAAGAAACTTTGAGACAAATAATTGCATGCAGACATTTTAGTGCAATAATACGTATATATTATATCTATATGAAATCCTGGTTTTTGTACGTGCAATTTGTTACATTCACTGCTTCAAAACCAGTTCAATAACGACGTCTTGGAGGGAATATTTGACATAAAGAATGATCGTCGCCTGAGCATGTATTTGTATCGGATGGGATTCGGCATGTGGCTGATGTATCTCGTTCTCGGCGCGCCTGCATTGCATACTTTCAAACATTACCGCCAGGATTGTGGCCTTTTGTCATTCGCATTAATGATCTTCGGCTTCACCGCTTCTATGGTATACCATTATTTTCATCATCACGATCAGTATGAGATGAAAAAGAAGTGGCTGTTTATCAGCTATGTCGTGCTGGCAGGGATTATTTACTTCCTGGAATTTAAAGGAAAGGGGAGTGGAATCGATTTCAACTGGATTCTGAGCCTGCTCTAATTCGCTTCACTCGCAACAGATCCTTGCTGCATCAGTTGTTCAATGTGCTTATAGCTCAGATCTGGCAATGCAGCCACTTTTCCGATCACAATTACAGCCGGAGAAGCAATTTCACTCACTTGGGCCAATGCCGAAATGTTGCTGATCTTGCCTGTTACGACCTTTTGATTTGCTAATGTGCCGTTTTGAATGATGGAAATGGCCTCGTCCGATTTGTTCAGTTTTGAATAAATAGAAACAATTTCGTTCAGCTTATGCAAGCCCATCAGGATCACGACGGTTGCCGTGGATTGTGCGGCCAAATGTACATCATTGGAAAGCGCATGCTGTTTTGTTGTGCCGGTAATGACCCAAAAACTTTCGCTTAATCCTCTCGAAGTCAATGGGATGCCAGCTAATGCCGGAGCTGCATAACTGCTGGAAATGCCGGGGATAATTTCTGATTCAATGCCGAATTGCGCAGCATAAACAACTTCTTCATAACCCCGACCGAAAATGAATGAATCGCCGCCTTTCAAACGGACAACTTCTCCGTAAATACGCGCATTCTCAACGATCAACGCATTGATGTCGTCCTGGGTACAGCTGGTTTTACCAAAACGCTTGCCGACCAAAATTTTAACGCAGTTTTCAGGACAATAATCGAGCAGGGAAGGGTGGGCGAGGGAGTCGTACAAAACCACTTTGGCTTTCTGTAACGCTTTAACCCCTTTCAAAGTGATCAGGTCCGGATCTCCTGGCCCGGCACCAATGAGTGTAAGTTTCATATCTGAAAGACTTCGACTTTCGGCTGTCGGCAATCAAGCATAATGCTGAGTGCAGACAACCGAAAGCTGACAGCCATTTTAACTATCTTTTCCGAATGACAATTCTTGCAAAACAGGCTCGCCGGTTTCAACCAATTGTGATTCACGTGTATTGCGAACGAAATTCAGGAATTCTTCTGCTTTGCTCAGGAAGTAAGTCGCAAATTCCTGTGTAGGCTCGAAATGATTGATGCTGAATGCCAATGAACGGAAAGGCGCTTCGGCTTTGTCTTCGCGGGCAAATTCAGCCGGTGTTTCATATTTGAAATCCTGTCCGAAATGCGTGTCAAAGTCATTTACGATGCCATACTGCGTGTTCAAAGTCACGTCTTTGGTCATTAACAAACCTTTCGCGCCGGTGATCAGCACATTATAGGCATGATAAATCGCATCCGCCCAGATTCCTGATTCGTAGTTTTCTTTGGCAAGATTCAATTTTTCCTGTCCTTCTGTGATCGTCGTGGCTACAAGGTCAACGAGCACACTTGCACATTCTCCAACCCCGATTTCTGTTTTGAACAATTCGTCGTGGTCCCAGTCGCGGTAATCGTCGTCTTGCAAAGTGGTGAGATCCGCAATCGGTTTCAGCAATTGGAAGAAGTAATTTTTGCTCTGACGCTGGTAATATTGGTTAAAATATTCGCCATCATATGCATTGGCTTCAAAATCATTGAAAATCGTGCGTAGCGCCTCAGGACCGCGTTTGGTCGGAACCTTGATCACTTTATCGCCGATCAAACCAACGCCGTCACCTGTAAATCCACCGCCCAGCAAAACCTGCAATGCGGGAAGAACCAGCTTGCCGTTTTTGATAGAGCTTCCGTGGAAACCAATGTTGGACGCATTATGCTGGCCGCAACCATTCATACATCCGCTTATTTTGATCTTAATGTCCTGATTGTAAATCATTTCAGGGAATTCGTCACGCATTACATCTTCCAGCACGCGCGTAATTCCATAGCTGCTTGAAATGGCCAGGTTACAAGTGTCCGTTCCCGGGCAAGTTGTAATGTCCATTGTGCTGTCAAAACCAGGCGCTGCAAGTCCTAATTTTGACAATTCGTGATAAATCGCAACCAAGTCTTCACCTTTTACAAAACGAAGCACATAACCTTGGTTCACCGTTACACGAATGTCATCCGCAGCATACTGACGAACCACATTGGCAAGCTGGCGCGCTGTATCCGAATGCATATCGCCCAAAAGGACGCGTAATTGAACAGCGTACCAGCCTTTTTGTTTTTGTTCAAAAGTGTTGGTTCTCAACCATTTTGTAAAAATATCAAGCTTTTCCGCTTCAATGCTTTGAGAAGCAATGTTCAAAATTTCAGCTTCTGTCAAAGATGGACGCGGAGCGAAAGTGATTGATTCCACTTCTTTCGTTCCAAACAGATCTTCCGGAATTGTGAAAATCTTGTTTTTCAGCGCAACGCGTTGTTCTTCAACTCTGGCCATCATTTCTTCAAGGCCGATGTCGTTCAGCAAGAACTTCATACGCGCCTTATGGCGACGCACGCGCTCACCGTAACGGTCAAAAACGCGGAGCAATGCTTCAATGAAAGGAATTACTTTATCTTCTTCGAGAAATTCAAAAGCCGTTTGTGCAGAAAAAGGCTGTGCGCCTAATCCGCCGCCAATCAGCACTTTGAAACCTTTCACCGTTTCGCCTGCTTCGTTCACGCCCATTTTAGCAATAAGCCCGACGTCGTGAATGAATGCCAATGCTGAATCTTTTTCAGAAGAAGAAACGGCAATTTTAAACTTCCGGCCCATATCCTGATTGATCGGGTTGCGGAGGAAATAGCTGAATATGGAATGCGTGATTGGCGTCACGTCAAACGGCTCGTCCGGATCAATTCCAGCGATCGATGAAGCCGTTACGTTACGGATCGTGTTTCCGCAGGCTTCTTTCAATGTGATACCGGCATCTTCAAGATCGGCCCACAATTGCGGCGAATCGGAAAGTTTTACAAAGTGCAGCTGAATGTCCTGGCGCGTGGTTGCGTGCAGATTACCCGTTGCAAATTTGTCGGAAGTATCCGCGATCCTGACAAGCTGGTCCGCCGTAATGCGACCGTAAGGCAGCTTGATACGGATCATTTGGACGCCCGGCTGGCGCTGGCCATAGACTCCGCGTGTAAGCCTAAACTTACGGAATGCTTCCTCGGGTGTCTCGCCCGTGTTAAATGCATTGATTTTTTGGTTCAAATCAATGATATCGCGCTTCGCAACAGCGGATACTTTGTCAGAAATCAATATTTCGCTCATGGTGATAATTTCTTTTATTCGATCATGCAAGCTCCTACGGTCACATTTGACGTTTCGTCGATCAGGATTGCTGCGCCATTCGCGCGGTTTTTCTGATATGGGTCGTAGGCGATGGGTTGTGCTGTTCTTAATACAATTCTGGCAACGTCGTTCAGTTTCAGGCTATCAACCTCATCCAGCTTTTCGTAGGAATTAATATCAATTTGGTATTCAATGTCGCGGATAGAACATCTCGATCTTGCTGTTCCGTGCTGTAAAACGTATTTATTGCCCGCTTTCAAAGTCTTTTTATCGTCCATCCAACACACGAGCGCCTCAATATCCTGGCTCACAATCGGTGAATTGGTGACCGAAACAATGGTGTCGCCGCGGCTGATGTCCACGTCGTCTTCCAGCAAGATCGTCACAGATTCTAAAACAGAGGCCTCCTCAATTTCGTTTCCGCCAAATTCGATTTTAGCAATCCTGGATTCGGTTTCAGACGGCAAAACTTTGATCATATCGCCTTTTTTGAATGTTCCGCTTTGCACACGTCCCGCATATCCGCGGTAATCGTGCAATTCGTCCGTCTGAGGGCGGATCACATATTGAACTGAAAAACGGCCATCTTCCTGATTCTGATCTTTCAAAACATTGACATTTTCCAAAACAGAAAGCAATGTTTCGCCTGTATACCAGGGCATATTTACGGATCTGTCCACAATGTTATCGCCATTCAAGGCGCTAACCGGAATCAATGTCAGGTCTTTGATATTCAGTTTGGAAGCCAGTTCCTGGTAAGATTTCGCAATCTCCAAAAACGCATCTTCCGAGTTGCCAACCAGATCCATTTTGTTAATCGCAACAATCACATGCGGAATGCCCAGCATGGAAGCAATTAATGAATGACGACGGGTTTGTTCAACAACGCCGTGACGCGCATCCACGAGAATGATCGCCAAATCTGCATTAGAAGCACCCGTAACCATATTTCTGGTATACTGAATGTGTCCAGGTGCATCAATGCTGATAAACTTGCGGTTAGGCGTCTGAAAATATTTGTAAGCAACGTCAATCGTAATCCCTTGCTCACGCTCTGAACGAAGGCCGTCCGTAAGCAACGCCAGATCAATTTCGCCCACATTGCGGCTCTTACTCGCGCGCTCAATGGCCTCCATCTGATCCGCCAATATATTTTTTGTATCGTAAAGCAAGCGTCCGATCAACGTACTCTTGCCATCGTCCACGGAACCTGCTGTTATAAATCTTAGTAAATCCACCTTTTTTTAATGTTGAATGATTGAATGAGTGAATGACTGAATGTTAAGTACTCTGCCATCCTTAGTGCACTGGAAAGCCTGCCGGTCGAAGGATGTCTTCTGAGTCTAACGCTCTGTTGCCGTGTCAACCTAGAGTAATGCCCTGCTGACCTGTCACCCTGAGCGGAGCCGAAGGGCAGCACCATGTTACCTCAGAAGTAACCCCCCTTTTTCCTATCTTCCATCGCCGCTTCCGTCTGCTGATCATCGATCCGCGTCTCACCTCTCTCACTAATCCTGGAAACAGTAATCTCAGCAATAACCTCGTCCAACGTCGCAGCACTCGACTCTACAGCCGCCGTGCAGGTCATGTCACCAACCGTTCTGAAACGAACCTGACGCGTTACGATCTGGTCGTATTCGTCTTTTTCGATAACAGGCGTGTTGTTTAGCAATTTGCCATCTCTCAAAATCAATTCACGCTCGTGGGCGAAATAAATGGATGGTAATGTGATGTTTTCTCTTTTCAGATATGCCCAAACGTCCAGTTCTGTCCAGTTAGAAATTGGGAAAACGCGCACGTTTTCACCTTTATGGATTCTGCCGTTGAATAAGTTCCAAAGTTCAGGACGCTGACGTTTTGGATCCCACTGACCGAATTCGTCACGGAATGAGAAAATGCGCTCTTTCGCACGAGCCTTTTCTTCGTCACGACGTGCACCGCCGATGCAGGCATCAAACTCAAATTCTTCGATTGTATCCAGCAAAGTGAAGGTTTGCAGCCAGTTACGGCTTGCATTCTTGCCGGTTTGTTCTTTTAAACCTTTCGCCTTTATGGTGTCTTCCACATAGCGAACGACCAGTTTTGCGCCGATTTGTTCGGCCAGTTCGTCGCGGTAATTTATCGCTTCAATAAAATTATGTCCGGTATCAACGTGCACCAGTGGAAAGGGGATTTTTCCGGGGGCAAAGGCCTTTTGGGCCAGTCTTACCAATGTGATAGAATCTTTTCCACCTGAAAACAACAATGCAGGGCGCTCAAACTGGCCTGCGACCTCACGCATAATGTAAATCGCCTCGGCCTCCAACTGGTCCAGATAATCGGGTGACTTGCGTCGCGCTTCCTGATCGCTGATATCCGACACTTCTTTAACTGAAATTGACATATTCTGAATAATTGTTTTTCTATAAAATGGGCTAATACTGCCCGTTTATGGCATTTTGCAAGCTATTTAGCATGCAGGCCACATTCTTTTTTCGATTCATCTTCCCACCACCAACGTCCGGCGCGGAAATCTTCGCCTTCCTGGATCGCACGGGTGCAAGGCGCGCAGCCAATACTTACGAAGCCTTTGTCATGCAATGGGTTATAAGGAATGCCATTCGATTTAACATATCCCTTCACCTCTTCAAATGACCAATGCAAAATCGGGTGAAACTTCACCAACTGGTGCGCTTCGTCCCATTCCAGCTGCGGCATATCATGTCGGTTTCCTGACTGTTCTGCCCGGATGCCCGTAACCCAGATCTTCGCACCTTTCAAAGCGCGGTTCAAAGGCTCCACTTTGCGGATAAAGCAACATTCCTTCCTGTTTTCAACCGAATCGTAAAAGCTCAGAGGTCCTTTCGTGCTGACCAATGTTTCGACTGAATCCGTTTGCGGATAGTAAACCTTGATCTTCGTATCGTAACGATTATTCGTCTTTTGCAGCGTCATATAAGTCTCGCCGAAGAGCCGTCCCGTATCAAGCGTGAAGATCGTAATATTCAGATTATTCTTTAAAATAAAATCCGTAATAACCTGATCTTCATAGCCCAGGCTAGTCGAAAACACAACCTCGCCAGGAAAAAGATCCGCCAGAATCGCCAGCGACTCCGTCTCACTCTTGCCCTCAATGGCCGCGTTTAAAGAAGATATTATTGTTTCGTTCATGGTGAATATAGCAATCGTCTTAACTTAGTCTAATATATCACTTTTCACCGACACCTCCACGGCGTTTGTGAAGTCTTCTATCAAATCTTCAATGTCTTCCAGGCCTACTGAAATGCGGATGAGGCCTTCGGTAATGCCTAGTGCTTTTTTCTCTTCTGGTTTCAGTTTGGCGTGGGTGGTTGTGTTTGGGTTGGTTACGATGGTTCTTGTATCGCCTAGGTTTGATGATAGAGAAGCAATTTCCAGTGCATCCATAAATGCGGAAACACGCTCAAAACCACCTTCCAGATCAATCGTGACAATGGCACCACCGGCTGACATTTGCTGTTTGGCCAGTTCGTGCTGCGGGTGCGATTCCAGGAATGGATATCTTACGGATTTTACATCCGGATGTTTTTCCAATGCTTCAGCAAGTGCCAATGCGTTTGAACAATGTCTGTCCATTCTTAATCCCAATGTTTCAAGACTTTTAGTCAAAACCCAAGCGTTGAATGGCGACATGGATGGTCCTGTCTGGCGGCAGAAAAAGCGTAACTCCTTGATATATTCTTTTTTTCCAACAACGACACCACCTAAGACACGGCCTTGGCCGTCCATATATTTCGTCGCAGAATGAACGATCAGATCCGCGCCATATTCAGCAGGATTCTGCAAGGCTGGTGATGCGAAGCAGTTGTCTACGTTGAAGATCAGGTTATGCTTCTTGCAAAGTTTTCCAACCATGGCAAGGTCTACCAGATCAAGACCTGGGTTTGAAGGCGTTTCCAGGTAAACCATTTTGGAATTCGGCTGAACCGCAGCTTCCCAATCCGCTTCGCTTGCATCCGCATCCAGATACGTGTATGTGATGCCCCATTTGCTCAAAATTTGCGTAATCACCTGATGTGCAGAGCCGAACAATGCACGACTTGCGATAATGTGATCGCCGGTTTTGAGTAATGCAGCCATACTTGCGAAAACTGCTGCCATACCCGTTGCAGTTGCAACGCCATCTTCACAATCTTCTAAAAGACAAACCTTATCAACAAATTCCTGCACGGTAGGATTGGAAAAACGGCTGTAAATGTTGCCTTCTTCGGTTTCCTCAAAAAGTGCTTTTCCCTGTTGCGCGCTTTCAAATGTGAAGCTGCTGGTCAGGAACAATGGTGTTGAATGCTCGCGATACTTGGTCTTCGGCGTTTGCGTGCGTATCGCTTTGGTTTGTTTTTTCATGATTCGAATTCATTGGCTGTTACTTTCAGCCTTTTTTGTTTTAATATAAAAACTAAGTGCGTTCACTTAGAAAATGTCTTTTATAAACTGCTCAGAACCATGTAAATGATCCTCAAACTCACAATGATAATCACGGTTCCAACCATTATCATCATGGTTTTGATCGGTAGTTTTCTGGATAAGTTTGCGGCGATCGGGGCAGCGGCCATACCACCCAATATGAGCCCGAGCACGACCTGCCAATGCGAAAATCCGATGAGGCTGATGAAGGTAACTGAACTTGCGAGTGAAACAAAAAACTCCGCCAGGTTGACTGATCCGATGGTGTATTTCGGGTGACGTCCGCGGGCGATCAATGTAGATGTTACAATAGGTCCCCAGCCGCCGCCGCCGATCGAATCGAGCGTTCCGCCTGCCATCGCCAGCCAGCCGATCTTAGTCATTGGCTTCTTTTCAACTCGCTTCTTTAACGCTTTCTGGATGATAAGAATTCCCAGAATTAATGTATAAACAGCCACTAAAGGCTTGATAACGTAAATGTATTTTTCAAAAGAAGATAGGAGGTAAGCACCCGTAATAGCGCCTAAAACGCCCGGAAACAGGATTTTTTTGAAAAGCTTGCTGTTCACATTACCGAATTTCAAGTGCATATAGCCCGAAACTCCGCTGGTAAATATTTCAGAAGTGTGTACGCTCGCGCTTACAGCCGAAGGCGGAACGCCCAATGTGAGCAGAAATGTAGCTGCCGTAACGCCATAGGCCATGCCTAATGCGCCGTCGATCATCTGCGCCACAAAACCGCCCAAAACATAATAAAAGAAACCTTCACTCAATTCGAGTTCGTTCCAGAGAACAGTCAGGCGGTCGTAAGTGAAGAAGGTGAAAAGCAGGTGACCGAGGACCATTAACGCTATCGCGGAGAAGATGTTAACCGCAACTTCGGTGCGTGTTCTTTTACGAATGGTGGCGGCCCAGATTTTCTGCTGTATCGTTTCCCAGGTCAGCGGCGTTTTTGTATTATTCCTTGTTGGTTTGTGCTCAGCTTCAATTGGCAAAGTAACATTAGACGAAGCATTAAAACGAACATCGGATTCATCAGGAAGATCGCGGAGGAAAACCACCTGACCCTTTTCCCGGGCCAGAGCCGCCAGGCGCCGATCTTCCTCAGGATCACCACTTGCGATGTAGGCTACATCCAAAGATTCCCAATTTTTATCCGATGAGGGTGTAAAATCCGCCGCTTCCTTCAAAGTCTATGTAGTATACTATTATTATAGAGTAATCAAGCAATAAAATAGCAAACAAATGTTTGCTATTTCGGGTGCCAAATTTAAGATCAAATTATTAGTTTTCAAAGAACAAAAATCTCCCGGCAGAGATCAATAGCAACGGATCTGGAATAAAGAGACGGGCGTTTGCGGGTTGGGATTCGTCACTTTTATTTTCAAAAACTGGGTCTGGATAGGCTTGTTGAAGGAAATGGTTCGGTGGGAAAGGTGATTATCATGGATTTTACCCACGATTTCATCCTGATCATTACAAATTTCAATATCTGTTGCGCAAAAGGGCATAACCGTTTCGGGATGCACATAAATGACGTTTTCCATGGGATGGTCAAAATCGGTGTCGAAACAAATGTCGATTTTTTGAATGTTCACCGGCGCTTCCCAGCGGATGGTGACCACCGGTTCGGCATCATTGAAGTCGGCAACCCATGCATTCGGACTTGCGATGGGGCGGTTATGAATATTTCTCAAATTTTCAGGTTCAAAAAGGGCGATCGGTTCGGTGAGACTGAATGCCAGATTGCGTCCTTCTGGCCTTCGCTGCGGGCACCAGAATTCGAATGTGTCCACGCCAATGTCTTCCATCGGCTCTTGTTTTCCGTAATTTGAAACAGCCGGATTGGTCGCATTAAAGACCGTTAGCAAGCCCGTTACGCGTTTTTCGCTATATTGGATTTTAATGTTCGGGTTTTTGATAAATGAAACAAAAGCATAACCAGCATCTTCAAAAACAGCCGACCAGTCGAGCTGAATTTCATGTTTTCCAACATTCAATTCAAAAGACTTTGTTTCTAGCGTAACATCCGGCGTGTGGTTAAATGCCTTGCTGCTTTTTCTTAATTCAACCACCAGTTCAGTGTCGGCCAATGTTTCCACCCAAACGGTTACAGATGGCATTTTCCCCTGAACAGGCAACATTTGCGCGACCGAATGTTCGATAACCGCCCAATGATCCGAGCCCGGAAGATCTTTTAATTTCAAACTGGAAGAAGCACTTATCTCAATGGCTTTCTCGACCAGATTTTCTGAATCAGCAATGTCAGTTTGTGGCAAATATTGGCCTGCTCGCCATAATTCCAATTGCAATTCTTTCAAATGCTGTTCACCCACCTCACGTGGCGGGCAATTATATTTTTTCGCAAGCGCAGCCGCGACGGCGACCGCCTGACCGCCCATCGCGCTGGTGGCCATCACGCGGGTGGACGCAAATGCTACGTGCGTCGCGCTGATAATGCGGCCTGCGATGAAGAGATTATTGATGTTTTTGCTATAAAAACAACGATAGGGAATGCTGTAAACGCCTTTGCTATGCCATTGATTACAACCCGATTGGTCACTGTAAACGCCATCGGCGGGATGCAGGTCCAGGCTCCAACCGCCAAAGCCGACCGTGTCCGGAAACGCAGTTTGCTCCACAATGTCCTGCTGTTTTAACAAATAATCTCCTTCAAAACGCCGGCTTTCGCGTTTCCCCGGAATCGTGCCAACCCATTCCAATGTCATATTTTCCGATTCAGGAAATGCGCCTGAATTCTTAATGTAGTTCCAAGCTCCATAAACGACCTTCCATAATTCCCACTTGATTTTTTCCGTATCATGCACAGTATCAAGTCTTCCGCCATATTCCAGCCACCATAGCCGGCAGCCAAAATCTTTCGGATTGAATGTCTTGTAACGCGGGATCTCCGTAATGTCCTGCAATGCATACGAAGGCGGAATGAACTTCACCGGGCGGCCTATGTCCTTGGAATAGAAATACATAGAATGCCCCAGCAACTCGCCATAAGCCTTATCCGGTGCAAATTTTTCGCCAAACTCATCCATGGATTCCGCGCCCATCCGAAATGCCGCACCTGCAAGAAACCCGACAATTCCATCCCCGGAGGCATCGCAGAAAAGCGGTGCGGTAACCGTGTATTTAGTGCTGTTTTGAGAGCAAAATGCGTGGACGGCCGTGATAGTTTCGGTTTCTGTATTTTTGTCCAAATCATATACTGCAGTGTTCAGCAGCAATGTAATATTCGTTTCTTCAATGACCTTTTCCAGCAAAACGGTGTCGAAAATCAGCGGATTTCCATCCGGATTTCGGTAAATATTTTCGAGCATGATCTCGTCGATCACGCCGCCTTCGCGGGCCCAGCGGTTGTTGTTGCCCATGTGCGAGGTTGCGCCGAGGATCCATAGCCGCACTTCGCTCGAACAATTGCCGCCCAAAACCGGCCTGTCCTGGATCAATGTCACCTTTACGCCAGCCCTCGCCGCCGTAATCGCTGCACAAGTGCCCGTTAATCCTCCTCCTACAATCACCAGATCTGCCGCCGATGCAATGGTTTTGGGTGCTCTTTTCTCAGATGCTTCTTCGCGTATCATTTTGTAAGGTCATTAGCTCCACTCTGTATTTGCAAAAACCGGAGCCGTTGCAAAAACCAGAGCGCGTTTTATAATTATTTCAATTCAATGTCTGTCTCGATGCTGGTAAAACCGGTCGGTTTCGAGATATTAATGTGCAGTTTCTTATCAAAACCCGCGACCGGAATGTCGATTTCCTTTGCTTCGCCCGGCTTTATTTCCGGTAAACCAATGGTCAGGCCGTTTGCTTTCAGCTTATAACCTTTGATTGTTCTTGCTGGAAAATCGCCGCGGGCGGTCAACCGAACGGTTAGCAAATGCTGACCTTGTCCGCCTGCTTTGAAACCTACTTTTTCAATGGTAACCGGTGAATATTCCTTTTGATGAACACGGTAAGCAGCTCGGAATGAGCGGTCGGGGCCGACGATGCCCCATGGGCGATAGCCGTTTGCATTCGTCCCATGATGGCGGCTTTGGTAATCATTATAAGTCCACCAGGAAGTGCCCACCACATAAGGTCGTTTACGGAACTCAAGCATCAGATCCGTAATGTGTTGCGCCTGAAATGCTTCGTCTTTTGCATCCGCCCGCACGCCCCATTCGCTTACCAAAATAGGCTTGTCGGGATAAAGCGAATGAATGTGGTCCAGGACTTTGGCGTGGTTTCCGTAGGTGTTGGTCGAGATGAAATCCACGTATTGACTGGCCTCATCTTCCGGTTTTTTGGGTAAAATATTGAGGCGCATAGAGGCGAATGTGTAGAGCCGTGTCGGATCAAGGGATTTGGCAAACTCGATCATATCCTTCGTCCACTTTTGTCCCGCAGGCTGCTCGGAAAGATACTCATTACCAACACTATAAGCGATTACGCTCGGGTGATTCCAGTCTCTTTCCGCCATTTCGGTAAACTGTGATTTGAACTTCGCCCGCATCGAATCATTGTCCATTTGATTGGGCGTAAGCTGCCAGTTTCCGGCCTCGGTAATGATGAGCATCCCGTGTTTGTCGGCCAGGTCGTAGAAATATTCGGAAGGCGTGTAATGCGTTAAGCGCTGGAATTCCATGCCTGCTTCCTTCATCAATTTAAAGTCTTTTTCAATCAGCCAATCGGGCTCCACCGAGCCCAATCCCGGATAATCCACAACCCGGTTTCCGCCGCCAACGCGAATAGATTTGCCATTCAGAAGCAGCTGTGCATTCTTTACTTCCACTTTTCTTATCCCAAAATGCGCAGCGATCGAATCTTCGCCCACAGCCACTTTAAGCTGATATAGATTCGGCTCATCCAGATCCCACAACTTCACCTGCGCAGCCGTTAATGTGGCTTCGGCTTCTATAAAACCCGTTTGCCCAGCCGGAATGCTTTCCGACTTGCCTTTCACATTGACAGGAACCGCTTTCCCATCAAACAAAACTTTATAACTGACCTTCGGCGACGCGGCAGCCTTAGAAGCATTGCGGATCCTGATCCTGGTTTTCAATGTTGCAGTGCCCTTTGCCAGGTCCGGTAGGGCATCTATTTTCAGGTTTTCGGCATACACTTCGGGCTCGATGGTCAGGTAAACGGGACGCACCAGACCACCGTAATTCAGCCAGCCCATGAAAGGATCATTGATGTTGCCATTGTCCTTCGCACCCGGAATCGTGCCCGGTTTCCACGTATCATTATTAACCGAAACCGCCAGCAGGTTATCACCATCTTTCAACAAATCCGTCACATCAAAGCCGAACGGCGTATAACCGCCTTCATGCGCACCGACTTTCTCATTATTAAGCCAAACATTCGTCTTATAATAAGCCGCATCAAAATGCAGGATCACGCGCTTTTCGGCAACTGGTTTCCAGGTAAAAGTCTTTCTATACCAGGCCGTTCCGGTATAATGTTCGAAGCGCGGGTCCGAAGAAAAGCAATGCGGCACCGTCACCTTGTCCAGCCGGTTACTCTCCGCCAGCTTGTCCATATACCATTTTCCCTTCATCCCCATCTCAGCAGGATCCATCGCAAAAAGCCACTCTCCGTGCAGCGGAATCGCATTTGGCTCCCGGATTTTGAACTGCGCAGAAGCAGATTTTGGGGCAAAGTATAAGAGGGTTAGCAGGATTAAAAGTTGTTTCATTGTATATATTGAGTTTTTAAGACGGATATCGATATTTCAATTCAAAATGTTTTTACGGTCGGATTTAAGGCATTATCGCGGTTTTTCGTTGCTACCAATGTTGCGTCCCTCCGGGACTTGGTGACTGCGTTTTGTTGATCTTTTCTACTAATGTTTCGTCCCTCCGGGACTTGGTGACTGCGTTTTGTTGTTCTTTTCTACCAATGTTGCGTCCCTCCGGGACTTGGCGATTCGTTTCATCATTTCTTTTCTACCAATATGGCGTCCCTCCGGGACTTGGTGACTGCGTTTTGTTGATCTTTTCTACCAATGTTGCGTCCCTCCGGGACTTGGTGACTGCATTTCATTGTTTCTTTTCTACCAATGTTGCGTCCCTCCGGGACTTGGCGATTCGTTTCAATGTTTCTTTTCTACCAATATGGCGTCCCTCCGGGACTTTGTGACTGCGTTTCATTGTTTCTTTTCTACCAATGTTGCGTCCCTCCGGGACTTGGCGATTCGTTTCATTGTTTCTTTTCTACCAATGTTTCGTCCCTCCGGGACTTGGTGACTGCGTTTTGTTGTTCTTTTCTACCAATGTTTCGTCCCTCCGGGACTTGGTGACTGCGTTTTGTTGTTCTTTTCTACCAATGTTTCGTCCCTCCGGGACTTGGTGATTCGTTTCATTGTTTCTTTTCTACCAATATGGCGTCCCTCCGGGACTTGGTGACTGCATTTTGTTGTTCTTTTCTACCAATGTTTCGTCCCTCCGGGACTTGGCGATTCGTTTCAATGTTTCTTTTCTACCAATATGGCGTCCCTCCGGGACTTGGTGACTGCGTTTTGTTTTACTAATATTTTAGCGTCAATCGTTGAATTGATACCATTTCCATTTCTGTTATCTGCTATCCCTAGTCCCAGAGGGACGCAATATTGGTAACCTAATGCGAACGCACTTATGTCAAATGCCGGAGGCATGCAAGAATATCACGTGACGAGAACCTTCCGGGAGGCAACAAACGGAATTGCTGATGAAAAGAGCACTAACGTTGCTACAACTGCGGTTATCAACGTCCCGGAAGTGGTCATTACACTTAATATGAAGAGCATTATTGCTGTAAAAAGCAATGCGCCGGCGATTACTTGCAGGCCAAAGCGGTTTTGGCGTTTGATTTCTATGGCTTCTTCTTCGTTGACTTCCAGTGCGTCGATGCGCTTTTGTTCTTTGGTTTCCAGGTAAGTCAGATATTCTTTGGCGATGATGTCTTTGGAGCTTGCCCAGAGTTCGTAGGCTAATAAAAGGAGCAAGGGAAGGCCAACGCCGACGATCGTTTCCATGCCTCTGGATAGTTTGAAATCCAGTAAGATGGGCGCAAGGATTTTAAAGAAGAGATTGACCGAAAGGCCGATGCCGGTGACCCATAAAGTAACTATGCTGTTGAGTCTTTTTGAAAATAAGGCCCAGAGCGGCGGTGCGAGAAGCGGGCCGCCGGAGATAGCGGAAATGCTTAAAACCACTTCCACGATGCCACCGGCGGCAGGAACGAGTAAGGCGATGCCGATCATACCCAAACCAAAAAACCAGGAAGAGCCACGGGCAACCCGGATCAACTGCTTGTCGGAGGCCTTTGGGTTGACCATTCCCTTGTAAATGTCATTGGTGAAAACGGCGGAGACGACGTTCAATGCGGTGTTTGCGCTTGCGGATGTAGAGAAATACATGCCGGTCAGCATTAGCCCCAGCAAGCCGGGCGGCAACACCATTTTGCAGATCATTAAATAGGCATTTTCTGTATCCAGGCCTGTTAATGTTGGGTTGATAGCCTTGTATATCATAGGCGGAAACATCCATATCACCGGACTGATCAAATACAAGCCAGCAAAGAGAAAAGCGACTTTTTTAGCCGATTTTTCACTGTCGACGCTCGTATAGCGCTGCACCATCGTCCAGTTTCCGCCGATGTAGCAAATATGGTAAATGACAAATGCGGCGACGAAACCGATAGTGTATTCGCCATTTAAGAGATTGAAAAAATCGTCCGGAACGGCCTTGCTGAAACCTTCCCAGCCGCCGACTTTGTCAAAGGATAGGGGAAGCAAAATGAAGACCGCTGCGGACAAAACTACAAATTGCAGAATGTCGGTAACCATTACCGCCCAAAGCCCGCCGACTGCCGTATAAGCAATCATAAAAAGCCCCAATCCAATCGTACAAGGCATCAAAGGCAAGTCTAGCGAAGCGCTAACAAGTTTGGCAACGGGATACAAAACAGAGCCTTTGATAAACACCGAAACCAATGTGAAGATGAAAATGTAAGTCTTCTGCACGGGCAGGCCCAGGCGCTCGCGGATGAATTCTGCAGCGGTTAATGCGCCGGTTCTTTTCCAGCGTGGTGCCAGGTAAAGGGCGGTGATCAATGCGCCTATGCACATGGTCCATTGGATGGTAATGGCCACCCAGCCGTGTTTGTAGGCGATGGAGCCCCAGGCCACGAATGTCCCGGCCGAGAAAAAACTCATGAATAAGGACAGCCCCCCGATAAACCAGGGAACCGCCTCTCCTCCGGCAAAAAAAGATTTCAAATTCCGTCCCGTTCGTGCAAATAACATCCCAATGCCCATCACGAATGCGGAAAAGACTAGGATGACGGCAGTATCAATGGTGTTGTTCATTATTCGGTTGTTAGCATTTTCTCATTCCGTTTCGCAAGTTTCCCTAAGCTGAGCATCGGCTAGGCGTCAGCCTCGAGCCGAGCATCGGCTAGGCATCAGCCTCGAGCCGAGTATCGGCTAGGCATCAGCCTCGAGCCGAGTATCGACTAGGCATCAGCCTCGAGCTGAGCGTCGGCTAGGCATCAGCCTCGAGCCGAGCATCGGCTAGGCATCAGCCTCGAGCCGAGCATCGGCTAGGCATCAGCCTCGAGCCGAGCATCGGCTAGGCGTCAGCCTCGAGCTGAGCATCGTCTCTAGCCGTCAGCTTAAGCTGACGGTTAAAGAAGATCGATTTTTAGGGTTTTTAGGCCGAATGGGTTGATAGTTATCTGGTCTGTTTTTGCGGGTTGGTTGTTTTCCAGCCATTTTTGTTCCTGTATTTTTTTAGATTCTCCGAGTTTGCTTTGGTCCAGTTTCAATGTAAATGTGGTCGCTGATGCGCTGTTATTTAGTAATGTTATGTAAATACTATTTTTCGAAGTCGACCTTGCCGTAATCACGTCAATTGCAGGTTTGCTGGCCACAGCGAATCCTTCCAGGATAACAAGCCTGGCTTTATCGCCATAAACTTTACCTGGTTCGAAGCCATACGTTTGGTGCGGGCCTACTTTTGGAGCGACGAAGCCTCTTGGGAATTCAATTTTTCCATTGGACCTCAGTGCTACTTCTGAGAGTAAATAATCCGTGATCCAGCCGATTTGCCACCAGGCGTGGTGGGGGTAAGGCCCCGCACCTTTGTTCATGGCTTGCCAGTAGTAGGATGCGACGCTGGTTTTGCTGTCTACAAATGCGTCGCGTCCGATGGCGGCGGACCGGGCCATGTCGGCGAAAATTTGCTCGCCGGTTAATTGATACATTCTAACGAAAAGCCCGGCGTGACTGGCCAGCTGAATAGGGCCAAGGCGTGTTGCCGAACCGAAAATGCCGCCATGTTCGAAGCTCAAACCCGTCTGACTGATTTCCCAGTCTTCCCTACTGTTCCCATTGACTTGCTTAATCTTCCTATTAGCAATAGGATGCGTATAGATTGAAGCAGTATAGATTTTTGCACAGGTAACTGCCGCATCCTGGTATTTTTTATTTTTGGTCAAATCATAAAGATCCAGTAGTGCCTGAGCCGATTGTCCGGTAGCAAAATCGGGTGCATAGCGCGCATCGCCGCACACACCCAGGAACGAGCCGGTTTCAACGGCATTTTTTACAAACCAATCCGCACCTTTTTGTGCGGCCTTCAGGTATTTTTCATCTTTCGAAATGCGGTAGGCCACGATCATTCCGTAGAATGTGGGTCTTACATCTTGAATGTCTTTGAATAATTTCTGCTCATTTTTTCGGTCGTAGGCTACGGCCCAGCTGCCGTCTGTGTTTTGCCATTTGAGTAATTTATCAGCTCCTAAGCGCAATTTTTCCTTCAACTCTGCATTTTGAGGCTCGAACAAAAGCATATTTCCCATGTCCAGTAACACATAATATGTCAGTGCGATAGGTTCCACGACTTCACCCCATTCTTCGACGAATTTTTTACTTTTGGCTAAATAATATTGCCCTTCGATCGCTCCTTCAAAGAAGCCTTTATTGGTCTCTTGCTGTACTAATTTGAAATTTAATGCAGGTGGCAAAACCTTTTCCTTCAATTCAGGATCGTTGGTTGCATTGGCCAGCATCCACATAGCGCCGTAATCGGCGTTTTTCATGGCGTCTTTGTTGGAGCCGACCACGCCGCCAAGGTAAGATTGCGCGCCAATCTGCTTGCCTTCGTATTCCTCAATGTTCCAAAGCGACGTTTTCGGATCCGTGAGATAATGGTGCATTTTTTCAATGCGGTCGGTGAGTGCCTGCTTGCTTTGGCGAAGGCTTAATGTTTCGTGGAATTTGTAAATGTCGTTTGCCGCATGCTTGATCGCCTGGAACCAGTCGCCGGCAATGAGGCTGTAACGGAATGAGTAGGTAATCTCTTCACCAGCATTTAGTTCTGATTTTGGTTCGCCCAAAACCGGATAGTATAATGTAGGTGAGAGCTGCGATTTCCGGTTCATATGCGACAGCCCAAGGTGCCAGTCTGTTTGTGAGACTTTGTCGTTTGCCCAGGGATCGCGCGCGAGTCCCGGATTGGGAATGACCGACAATGTAATGCCGTTTTTAGTGCTGATCAGCGGGCTTAATGTTGTTGCGCAGCGTTCGCGATAAACCACCGGACGATCCGGAATTCCGTGTCCATAAGCATAAGCGAGGGCGAAATTACGTTGTATAAAATTACCCTGAAAATAGCCCGGTACAGATGCCCAGGACATTTGGTTTGTAGTGACAGAAGCCAGGGTGGGTGTTGCCAAGGAAAAATATCCCTTCTTTTTTGGGATAAGCCGCATGGTAACCTGAATGTCCGTGGGATAATTGGGATCTAATTTCCAGGTCGCTTTAACCGTCGCTACTTCGGTTTCTTTCGTGAATTCCAGCTCATTTTTTTTTGCCGAAAGATCCGCTGGTAAAAAGCTAAAAACCTGCCCGGCCTTATTCAGTGAAACTGCCGTGGTGCTTTCTTTCCATTGGCGTTCCTGATAATGGTAGTTGTCTTCGGGGAATGTTCCGCCGGTCGTTTTTTCAAACGTTTCGGCCGGTTCGTCGGAAGGTTTCGTCTCCGCGTAAAGCAGCGTGTATTCTCCGGAAGGCGTCAGCCCTTCAATCCATTTGCCATCTTTTTTTACCAGTATTTTATTGATCGACCAGTTTTTGCTGTCGTTTTTAAACTGAATGCTAATGTGATCATTCGCAAGGCTGACAGGCGTTTTGCCCTGACCTAAAACATAATTGATTGATCCTAAACACAGAAAAATGGCAAAGTATAATTTCATTGTTACTTTATTTCATTAATAAAATCTTTGATTCCTGCGATGATAAGAAGGCTTTGACTGCCCATTTTGTTGGGGCAAAAGCGCCTTTTGCGGCTCCATATACTTCCTTCATTTTTCTAACCGGAAAAAAACAGCAGGCTAGTCTCTTATCAAGGCTGAGGCGCAGGGGTTTCACCTTTTAGAATGGCCATTAGTTCGGGTAAATGATCCTGGTAAACTCCCCTGGGCGTTGTTTTATATTTTGTAGTTAAATAGGCAGCAAAACCTACCACTTCTCCCATCATTCCACAGGTGCGCATGACCCGCGTGCTGCCGAACGCCACGTGCGTGGTGCTGATGTTCCTGCCAGCGACGAATAAATTTTGAATGTTTTTGGAATAAAGGCAGCGATAGGGAATGGTGTATGGCGCTACTTTAATGTGCTTGGTTCCCGCGAAAAACTCCTGACCTTCAAAGTATTTGCTGTTTTTAGCATCTGGGAAATGCAGATCAATGGTCCACGTTGCCGTTACGGAGCCGTCCGGATAGAACTTGCCCTCCTGAATGTCCATCTGATTCAGAATGTGGTCACCGATAATGCGGCGCGATTCGCGTTTTCCGCCAATGTAAGCTACCCACGCAAGCTCCCGTTTGGCATATTTCGCGGCTTTGTTCTTTTTCAGATAAGACCAGTTTCCGTAGATAGCGCGCAGGTTATGATCACGGATTTTCTCCGCGTCGGTAATGGTGTTGAAATTGCCAAAACCTGTTTCCCACTGCCAGTCAGCCTTGGGTTCGTCAATGTGGTATTCATCGGAAAACTGGATGGCCCAGGGCGTTTCGGGGAATGACGAAACTGTGTCACGTTCCAGTGAGGCCCATAAATTGGATGTTCCTAATGTGAAATCATCGGCCTTTTCGGCAGCGAGCGATTCGCCCGTTTCTGCCTTGCTTTCGCGTCCCATTCTAAATTCTGCGCCGGCCAGATAGCCTATTGTTCCGTCGCCGGTGCAGTCAGAGAAGAAGGAGCCGGTGAAGCGTATTTCCTTGTTTGTAGCAATGTCGCGGCCTACTACTGCGGTAATGATATCGTTTTCTTTTTCAACTTTATAAACGTGGGTGTTTAGGAATAGTGAAATGTTTGGTTCTGCTTTTACAATCGAAATTTTACGTGCATCGCCATATTCTTTGGCATCCGGATTCCCGTTTCCGGGATCGCCATTGTCCATTTCTCTTACAATCCTTCCAAGTTTGGGATAATGGTTTTTATCAACATCGCCCATCAAGTGCACCCGGATTTCGGAGCTGTTATTTCCGCCCAGGACCGGCCTGTCCTGGATCAGCGCAACTTTTAGTCCCATCCTGGCTGCTGAAATGGCCGCGCAGGTTCCCGCAATTCCTCCGCCAACCACCACCATATCAAATCGGCCTGCCTCGGCTGGTTTTTCGGTGAGGTTCAGCAGTTTCTTGCGGAATGTCGTTAATGCTTCAAATTCGTTAGGAGGCGTAAATTTTAAATCGTCGGTAAACAGGATCGCGTCGCAGCGGCCGTTGAAGCCGGTTAAATCTTTAATAGACAACTTCGCCGAGCCAGCTTTGATGTCCGTTTCGCCACCGTCATACCATTTCCAGGCATCGGATCCGCTCGAACCGAACACCGGGCCAACTTGCTTGCCGTCGATACTGATCTCAAATTTCCCCGGCCCTTTCGGAAAGGGCGCCCAGTCTTTGGTACGGACCCACATTTTGTATTTTCCCGGTTTTGCGAATTTGACGGTTGTAGCAGCGTCTTTCACCGGCCTGCCCATTCCATGCGCCATAATGTAGGATGAGCCCATCACCACAAAAGACTGCTGGTCAATCACCCATCCGCCTTTGTCCTCAAACGATTCTGTTTCTACCAAAACATGGTTTTGCGCGGACGAGCAAAAGGTTAGGAGCGTTAGGAGCAGTGTGAAGATGGGTGCGGCTACCCCGGACTGAAGTCCGGGGATATGAAATGAAAGGGTGCCGATGGCACTGGCTGATGCATTCGGTTTTGAAGGCCAAGAAAAAGTGCCTACCGCATTGGCTAGCCACTTCCATCCAAACAACTGGCAAAAAGTGCCATCGGCACGACCAATACTGCTAGCGTCGGGTTTCAACCCGACGAAATATGGGTTTTTCATGGGTTCAGGATTTTGTTAATGAGGGATATTTGTTCGTCGTTGGATTTGGCCAGCGCGGATTTCAGGTTGTTTTTTAGGGATTCGTCGAGGGCAATGGTGTTCAGCTTTTTCAGAATCGATATTTGCAGGGCATATGGAGACCTTTCATAGGTTTGCCAGATCCAGTTCTGTCTTTTTTGTCCTGAGAAAAAATCGCTGCTCAGGCGCTGCAATGTATTTTTTGCGATGAAGACATTTTTTCCATCAATCACTTTCTCAATATCAGGCTCAAAAGTTTTCTTAACATTTCCTTTTGCATCCATCACTTTTTCCATTGCCCAATATTGATAATGGTAATTGTTGCTCGTCAGAAAGCGATGCAGTAGGGCGTCGCTCTGGTAAGTTTCAATGATCTTTTTCATTTCTGGAACGACCGTTCCATATGCAATGTGCCAAAGCGTGTAACAGGTATAAACAGCGCCGTCGATCACATGATTTTTGATCGTTTTTAATGTTGCGCCTGTCTTGGCATCAACCGAATCGGACAGGTCATCAGTGCCTTTTGTGATCAGATCTTCCATTTTCAGATCAGCAAAAATGGAATTGGGCTGAGCCAGAATATCCTGCAACTTGTCATAGTCTTCCTGTCTGAATTCGTCGTGATCCACTTTGGTCAGCACTTTGTTTTTGGGCAGATCAAAACGTTCATAATTACCCAGTAAATCCCAGTAGAAGTTGATATGCACCGGTTTGCATTCATTTGTATAGCAAACCGGCGTGAAAATGTTTCTGAAAAAATACTGCGGTTGCCCCTTCTCATCCAGCACGAGTTTCAATGTGTAAGTCAGCGTGTCATTTTCCACGATCGTAAATTCACGGATCCTGTCATTTCCTTTTGCAGAAAAATGATGGATCGTGGCAACCAGGAAAATGATTAATACGCTTTTCATTACTTCCAGTCCGGGTTCTGTTCAATCTTCGCATTTGCATTGATCTCATCCTGCGGAATCGGGAAATAGCGATTTTTTGCAGTTACATTCCTGACCGGATATACGCTGTTTACCGCTTTTGGAATAACAGTTAAAAACTTTCCGGTGCGGGTAAGGTCATACCAGCGGTCGCCTTCGGCAAAGAATTCCCACGCGCGTTCCTGCAAAACGGCTTCTATAAATGCATCTTTGGTCAAACCAGTTTTCAAAACAGGCAAGCCAGCGCGCTGGCGCACAACATTAATCGACTCATAGGCAGCAGCAGTAGCACCATTCAACCGCGCTTCGGCTTCGGCGGCGATCAGGTAAACATCCGGCATGCGCAGGATCGGAATGTTTGGAATCAGGCCAATGGTCGACACAGGGTCCTGGTATTTTTTGATCAAAACACCTTCTGTTGTGATGGGGGTAATGCTTCTTTGCGGCACCGTTTTCCCGGCTTTGTCAATATAATTGGTATCCAAAAGCGTTCTGCGTTTGTCTTTTGGATCAAATGAATTAAAAAAAGACTGGTAAGCAAACATGGATCCGAACGAAGTCCGGGCATACTCGGGTCCGGCGCTTCCCGGAGGGCCGCAAAGGCCTACCAGCTGGTGGCTTAGCCCAGGCGAAACAGGGTCAACTTCATATGCAAAGATGTTTTCCAAACGCGCAGCATCCTCATTATCAAAGCGATATACGTCCTGAACATTAGGCAACAACGCATGTTTATTAGATGCGATGACCAGCTTCGCCTTCGCCAGCGCGGTGGCATAATCCTCATTATATAGCGCAGCCTTTGCATAAAGTGCAAGCGCAGCTTCGTTCGACGCACGACCTTTTACAACTGCCGGGAAAGATGGAAGTCCCGCTGACGTGGCCTGGTCAAGGTCGCTGTAGATTTGCTTGTATACATCTGCTTTCGGGCTTTTGGCAGTCAATGCCTCCTCTTCGGTGTAGCTGGGCGTGATCTTCACTGGCACGTCGCCGAAATTTTTGGCCAAGATCCAATGGTAGAATGCGCGTAGGAAATATGCTTCGCCCAAAACCTGTTTTTTACGGGCTTCGTCCATGGTTGCGCCCGGAACTTTGGCAATTACCCAGTTGGCCTTTTCAATGCCGCTGTAACACGACTGCCAGATCTGCTGGGGTGATTCATTTACCCGGCTGTTGCTTTTTTGGGTCGTGTAGTTGACGTCGTAAGTGAACATTGTCAACGTGTTACGGCCTACCACACCGCGGGGGTAAGTTTGGTCATCGCTGAAATCGGCAACTAATGTGAGTGCCGGTGCGCCGCCGAGGCCGCCCAATGCGCCGTAAACGGCTACGAGTCCTTTTTCAGCGTCGGCTGCGGTTTTGTAAAAATCTTCGGTATAAATAGATGAATATATCGTTTCGTTCAGCTCGCAGGATGGCAGCAGCAAGGAGGCTCCCAGTATGCTCAGCGTAGCGCTTAATTTTAATGCTTTTCTCATGTTTCAAAAATTAAGATCAGTGATGAGGATTTAGAATGTTACCTGAATACCGCCCAGGAATGATCTGGATTGCGGATAAACGAAGTTGTCAACGCCGATGATCGTGTTGGAACCTGCGTAAGTATTCACCTCCGGATCGTATCCGCTGTAATCGGTGATCGTGAACAGGTTATTGGCGCTTACATACACGCGAATGCCCTGCACACCCTTGAAACGTGGTAATGTGTAACCCAGCGTCAGGTTTTTGCAGCGCATATAAGAGCCGTCTTCAACCACATAATTTGAAATCGGAAGCCTTCCGCCTTGCGCCCCGCTCACATACTGATTGCTCGGGTTTGTAGGCGACCAGCGGTCTACAACGCCTTTCAGCAAGTTGCGCTGACCCAGTGGGTTTTCGAAAGATAAGCGGCTGGCATTGTAAATATCATTTCCCTGCGATCCCGAGATAAACACACCCAGGTCAAAGCCTTTGAAGGCGAGGTTGGTTGAAAAACCATAGATGAATTTCGGATTGGGATTACCCACAATGACCTGATCGGCGGCCGTGATCTGGTTGTCGCCCGTCACGTCTTTGATCTTATGGCCGCCCAAGCGTCCGTCATAACCCGGAAGAATCGCTTCGCCTGTTTGATTCACACCATCAAAAACATACGTTTTGAACATGCCAAGCGGCTGTCCCACAGACAAAATCGTGTACGTGGTAACAAAGCGCTCATTGGTAACACCGCCGTCCAGGTTCAGCACTTTGTTGCGGTTGAATGTGGTGTTGGCCGAAACGTCCCATTTCAATTTTCCGTCCAGGATCCGGGCATTCACAGCGAGTTCAAGCCCCTTGTTTTCAAGTGATGCAAAATTGCCCGTTATCGAGCCATATCCTGCGCTTAACGGCAAGCCTTTGATGTAGAGCAGATCGTCTGTTTTCTTATGATAAACATCGGCAATGAAGCTCACGCGGTTGTTCAGCAAACTCACGTCAATCCCTAAATTAGCCTGCTTCGAACGTTCCCAGCGCAAATCCGGATTTGCAATGCCGGTAGGATTGATGCCGGTCACGTAAGTATGGTTGATCAAATAATCACTGCCCGTTGAGGCGGCCGTTGATAGTGATTGGTAGGGGCTTATGCCGCCCGCATTTCCTGTGATCCCGAAGCTTCCACGCAATTTCAGGTCTGATAACCAGTTTAAATCTTTGATAAATGGCTCTTCAATCAGACGGTAGGCTGCTGAAATGGCTGGGAAAACGCCGTATTTGTGGTTAGCCCCAAACTTGCTCGAACCGTCCACGCGTGCTGTGAGGTCGAGAAAAATTTTGTCTTTGAAACCGTAATTGATCCTGGCAAGATAAGAATCGAGTCGCTGGCTGCTCCGGCTGCTGCTAACTGTCCGCGTTAATGCAAGCTGTAATGCTTCGTTCTGCGTGGCATCGTTTGGGAAACCGGTTGCATTCAAATTGTTGGAATTCGATTGTTCGAGCTGCGTTCCAAAAACCGCTGTGGCTTTGAACGAATGGTTTTTTCCAAAATTTGTATTGTAGGTTAAAATGCTCTCGTGCAGCAAGGCCAGGAAATTGCCATTGCCTTTGGCGCCAGACCCGGAATTATCATTCAGGTCACTTTTATTAACGATCGACCTGGGCGAGTAAGCGTTGAACAATTCGCCACGCTGGTCAATGTTGAAAGAAGCGCGATAGGTAAGTCCTTTGACAAAATTCACTTCGGCATAAAGATTGGCCAGCGTTCTTTTAATGTCCCTGTTCATGACCATTGCCGCAAAATTCAGCGGGTTCACAACCTCGCGATACTGACCGCCGGCTTGCTCACCGAACGGGAAAATGGAACCGTCTTCTCGATAAGGTTTCAGCGTAGGCGGTGCGCCAATTGCGGCTCCCAGCACAGAAGACAGCACTGCGCCACCGTCCCCGATGTTCTCACCACCCGTCTGAATGCCATCATTTATTGAATAACTTCCTAGAATGCTCGTTCCGATTTTCACCTTTTTGCTCAGCCTGTGATCCAGGTTCAAACGATACGAATACCTCTTGAATGATGATCCAATGAATGTTCCCTGCTGGTCGAAATAGTTAAGTGACAATGCCAGTTGTGTTTTTTCATTTCCACCATTGATCGAAAGCTGGTGGTTCTGGATCGGTGCTTTACGGAAGATGTAGTTCTGCCAATTCACACCCTCGCCCAGAGAAGCAGGATCGGGATAATAGTTGTTTTTGAAAACTTCATTTTCGAGCTGTGCAAACTCGGACGCATTTAATACATCGAGTTGTTTGTTTACCTTCTGGGTGCCGTAGTAGCTATCGAATGTGACATTTGTTTTGCCGCTTTTACCTCGTTTTGTTGTGATCAGAACAACACCATTAGCAGCCCTGGCGCCATATATAGCCGATGCAGAAGCATCTTTAAGGACTTCAACGGACTCGATATCATTGGGGTTAATGGTAGAAAGCGGGCTTACATCCGTGATGCCGCCGCCGTTGGAGATCTGGATCCCGTCAATCACGTAAAGTGGTTCGGACGAACCATTAATAGAGTTGGTTCCCCGGATCCGCACGCTGATATTACCGCCCGGAGCGCCGGAATTTTGGTTGATCTGCATCCCTGAAACTCTTGCTTGTAAACCTTGCGCAATGTTTGCAACGGGCGTTTGCACCAGATCTTCTGCCTTCACGGATGCAATTGAACCGGTTGTTTCTACACGTCGCTGTGTTCCGTAACCCACTACAACCACTTCTTCCAGTGCCTTTGTGTCGGTTTTTAGGTTAATGTCAATGCTCGTGCGGTTATTGATGGCAATTTCTTCCTTTAAATACCCGACAAATGAAAAGACGAGCGTAGCATTTGCCGCAGCTTCAATGGCATAGGTGCCTTCTACGGTTGTTAATGTTCCCTGCTGCGTCCCTTTTACCGTTACACTGGCACCGGGAATTCCTTCCCCTTTGTCATCTGTAACTTTTCCCGTCACCATGCCGGACTGCGCCAGCAATGCATGCGTCAAGCCCAATTGCAGGACCATCAGCAAAATTGATTCAAGTATTCTTCTCTTCATATACTAATTATTAGGGTTAAAGGCAATGTTGTTCAAATGGGAATAATGCAATTTAAAATGCAGTTGATATGTAGAAACGTTGATTATGGTTATTGAAAAACTTATTCACTCTGCGTTTTAATTGGTCGTTTAACATAAATATAGATCCGACTGGAAGTGAAATCAAGCCATTCAGGACCCAAATAAATGTGGGAATTAAACTAAAAGTATCGGCAACGTTTGCGAAGACGTTGCCGATATATGGTTTTATGACTTTTTAATATAAGAATTTTATATTTTTGTGAGTGGGATCAGTGTGCAGGGCAAGTTGTTGTTCAAAAGGTCGGATTATTAAAAAAGTGCAAGGTTTATGATTAAATGTGTGAAGTGTGAACAGGTGGATAGCATTATGAAGGCAGGTTACGTCAGAGGCAAACAGCGCTATCTGTGCAAAACCTGTAACTACTATTTTACGCATTCGGAAAAGGACTTGTCTCTGCCTTCTGCTGTCAAGCGCAAGCGGCATCAGACCACGATCATCGACATTGCAAAATCGCTGGGGGTTTCCAACTCCACGGTTTCCCGCGCATTACACGGGCATGCAGACATTAATCCGGAAACCCGGCAGGCTGTGCTGGATAAGGCATTGCAGCTGGATTATCAGCCCAATCAGCTGGCCTATAACCTGGTGAAAAGCAAGACCAATACAATTGGAATGATCGTTCCGGAATTCCACAATCCGTTCTTCCCTAATGTGATCATAGGCGCCCATGAAGTGCTTACTAAGGCGGGTTATAACCTGACGATCATGCAAAGCAACGAATCATACCAGGTTGAAATATCCAATACAAAAGCAATGCTCGCCAACCGCATTGATGGATTGCTGATATCGCTCACCCAGGAAACCAACAATTTTGAACATTTGGGTGTGTTCGAAAAGCGGGGCATTCCGCTCGTGCTTTTTAACCGGGTTTGTGAGCAGATCAACGTGCCCAAAGTGGTTGTGAATGATTTTGAAGCTTCTTTTCTGGCTGTGGAGCATTTGATTATGAATGGTTATGAAAGGATCGCGCATTTGGGCGGGCCGCTTAATTTGCTGGTCAGCCAGGAGCGGTTAAGAGGTTATCGGGCCGCAATGGAAAAGCATGGCAAAATCATTGAAGACCATATGATCATCCAGGGCATGCTGACGCAGCAGAAGGCGAGGATTTACGGACAATATCTGCTCGATCTGGCCAATCGCCCGGATGCCATTTTCGCGGTGAATGACTCTGCGGCCATTGAAATTATGCTGATAGCAAAAGAAAAAGGGATCAGCATTCCCGATGAGCTCGGCGTGGTCGGTTTCAGCGACAACCCGGAATCCGCCTACATCGGCCCCGGCCTCACCACCATCCGCCAGCCCACGCACGAAATTGGCCGCACCACAGCAGACTGGATTTTGCAGCTTGTTGATGATGAGGATGTTATTCTTCCCGACAAGAAAATTTTGAAAACTGAGCTGATCGTAAGAGGCTCGTCGCGGCGGTGTGTTCGTGGCAACACAAAAAAAGTGCGAATCCAATGAGGCCGCACTTTATAATATGATTGTCTTGCAGGGATTAACTGAACACTTCCCTGAATAATTTCAGGCTTTTGGGTACGGCTGTGGCCGCGTCTTCTTTTCCTTCCATTTCCAAAGAGATATAACCTTTGAAATTGGCTTTGCGCAGAATGTCTGCAATGCGTTTATAGTCCAGATCCAGGTCGTAATAATGCCCACCTCCGTAATAAGTTTTAGCCTGAACTATTGTTGCGTATGGTGCCAACCGCTCAAACTGCGGATAGGGATCCCCGACGAAATTTCCCGTATCCACATTCATACCCATGGCAGGCGATGAAGCAAGTGGCTTGTAAATTTCGAGCAGATAATCAATGTTGGAAGATAAGCCCCAGTGGTTTTCGATAGCGAGCACTACACCAGCCTTTTCGGCAGCAACGAGACATTCGCCCATCGCATCGATGCACCATTTAATGGCGTCCTGGTCAGTGTAACCTTCAATCGGTGGTTCTTTGCCGTCTTTATAATAATTGGCGTCCCGCTTTGCAGTCCGCCAGCTGCCTGTGTTCATCCGGATGGCCGGGATTCCCATTTGAACAGCCATATCGATACATCTGAGCGTATGCTCGATGTCTTTTTTACGGTCTTCGGCCTTGGGCTGCACAAAACTCTGATGAATAGAAAGCAGCGGAAGCGATAAGCCATTATCGAAAGCAAGTCTTTTCAACTTGTTCATATAAGGAACCGTTTCGTTTTCCATCTGGCGATGCAGAATCTCAACGCCGTCAAATCCCAGCTTCGCCGCGTCTTCAATCACTTTTTCAACCGGATATTTCTCTTTTCCGAAATGCCAGTAAGAATAGGTTGAAACGGCAATCGGTATTCGTCTTGCTGGCAAAGCTGCGGGTAATGTTGTGACAGCGTTTACGGGCTTACCCGCCACAGCCGCGACGCCTGCCAGTGCGGCAGTCTTCAACCAGGTCCGTCGTGATTCGCCGTCACCTTTCGTATTCAAATCAAGAGACATGGTGTAAAGATTTAGGAATAGATTTATATAACTAAAATTTGAAAAATTTGTGACAAAGCAAGTTAAATAATCAACCTGCTTTGTCCAAATCGGTCAGGGGTTTTGTTATAACATTGGCTGAGAAATGTTTCTCAGATAGATCTATTCCGAATCTTTATAAAGCCCGAATTCGCTAACCGCAATGCTGACAGGCGATTTGGTAATGCGAAGTCTGACTTTTTGTGTAGTAACAGGCGTAGCAAGTTTCACAATCCTTTTGGCGCCAACACTCGTTCCTTTATGAATTTCCTTCCATGCGTTGCCTTCCCAGCTATCTACCGCAAATTCTTCTATGCGCTGTCCTAGCTTGATAAATTCCTGTAACGTAATAATATCGAACGTGATGGGCTGGCTCAGGTCAATGACAACCTCGGGAGTTTTGAAATCATCGTCGGTTGCCCAGTATGTATCCTGTTTTCCGTCCAGAATGTTTTTGGCGCTGTAAATAGAGTTGTAACCCCGCACATTCACAGCTTTGGAGCCTGCTCTTGCGATCAGGTTCGTTGCAAATGTCTCTTTTACATGATTACCAAAGGATTTTAATGCTGCAACATCATCCTCGTGCAATTGTCCCCGCGTATCCGGAGCAAGGCCAAGATCCAGCGCCGCACCGCGACCCACACTTTTTAGATAGAGATCAAATAACTTTTCGGGTGTTTTTGGCTTTTCTGTCGGATGATAAAACCATCCTTTGCGTAACGGAACATCACATTCAGCCGGGATCCAAAATTTACCATTTCTCGTTCCGCCTGGGTTTTCGGTGGCATTTGCCTGTCCCGGAACTGCAACATTCTGGCCTTCCGAAGGCTTCGGGGTAAGCGTTGCCCAGGAAGTTTCGTTTACACTGCCGTCCTCATTTCCAGCCCAGCGAACGTCCCAGCCGATATCGCTGAATATGTTCGCGGTTGGTTGTAGTTTACGTGTCAGGTTGGTCCATGTGGAATCCCACTGATAGTAAGTAGTGTTATCGATCGCCCGTTTCTCCCGTGCGCCGCCATAATAACCGTCGCCGCCGTTAGCGCCATCGTGCCACGACATAAACAGTTCACCATAATTGGTGTAAAGTTCACGAAGCTGCTCTCTGTAGATGGCAATGTATTCGGGCGTGCCATATTTTGCATTGTTCCGGTCCCACGGAGAGCAGTAAACGCCGAATTTAAGCCCATGCTTTCTTGCCGCGTCAGCGACCTCTTTAACCATATCGCCTTTGCCGCCGCGGAACGGGCTCTTAGTAATGTTGTAGTCTGTGGTTTTGGTAGGCCACAATGCAAAGCCGTCGTGGTGCTTGGCCACCAGCACTATTCCTCTTAGTCCTCCTGCTTTTGCAGCAAGTATGATTTGCTCGGCGTTAAAATCAGAAGGGTTGAATGCTTTCGGATCTGCATCGCCGAAGCCCCATTCCTTGTTTTCAAATGTTGTGGGAGTAAAGTGGATGAGGCCGTAAACTTCGGTTTCATGCCATGCAACCTGCCTCGGGGCTGGTAATGCGCCGTAAGGTTTCGGAGGAGTTTGCGCAAACGAATTTAATGCCGTTAACAGGAAAAGTGTGGCTAAGGGTTTTATCATTTTTTGTATTAAAATTAAATAGAAAACGTCCGGTGAATTCTAAAAGTGAAGATCGGTTTTTTTGAAACAGATCACTAATTTTTGTTGAGTATGTGAATGAAAATTGCGTTTCATAACCAAGGCTCGTCACATGATACAAGAACATAACATAAATCTTAATTTAAATTTATATATTTGAAATAGTATCAACGTTCATCTTGAATTTTTTAAATGTTAAGTATAGTCGAATCTTATATGGAGCTTAAAAAGAATATGGGCGCATTGATCAATAAATCAGGCTATAAAAATGCGTTTCTGGCGGAACAGATCGGTATTCCTGCGCCTACCTTTAGTGTCAAGAAGCAGCGCGGAAACTGGACGGAGAACGAGATGAAGCAGATTTTGACCATTATACAAAATAAAAAACTTGAAGATTACTTTTTCCTTGAACTCATGAGGTCCGAAGCCGACGAGCCACGCCATCCTGTTGCGGATCTGAAGAAGGAAATGGGATGGTAGTTCAATACGTTAAAAGGTTTTCAAAAGATTTAAAAAATACACCGAAGGACATTCAAAGGAAGGTTTTTGATATTATCGCAGTATTGGAATCAGCACATAATCTTGAAAGCTCAGGTTTAGATTACAAGCGAATTGAGGGACAGAAAAGGGGCGAAAACTACTTTCGGATCAGGATAGGGGATTGGCGGATCGGGATTGAATGTATTCATCCCGATATCACTTTGTTACGTATCCTTAGTCGTGGTGATATGTACAAATCCTTCCCGCCCAAGCTCTAACTGATTCCAGGCAGCTCATGAAAAATAACTCTTAGCATTGATAACGACTCCTTTTCCGCCTTTTTCTGTAACCGTATAGTTGAAACCTTTTTGTACGGAATAAGCGCCTACTTCACCTTGCTTGTTGATGGCCAGAAAGCCAACCTGGAAAGTTTTTGCACGCTCGGGATTGGGCTTCACGATGCGTTCGATGGCTTTTTTGCAGGCTTCTTCCGGTGAAAGGCCGGAGCGCATGAACTCTACAACGAGGTGTGTTCCACATACGCGGATCACCTCTTCGCCCTGCCCGGACGATGTGGCAGCGCCTATTTCATTGTCTACAAAAAGTCCGGCGCCGATAATAGGGGAGTCGCCAACCCTTCCGCGCATCTTGAAACCCATTCCGCTGGTTGTGCACATGCCCGACAGGTCGCCGTTGTTATCCAGGGCTAATGTGCCCATTGTATCATGGTTAAAAGAGCCGTCTTCGAGGCGGGGAGGGGCAAATGGGCCGTGGCCTTTCTGGCCTTTTAATTGCTGATGTTCAATGTTGATAACGGGCTTATATTCAGCTTTCTTCAACCATTCCTTATAAGATTTTTCGGCATCAGGCGAAAGCTTTGCCGGTTCCAGTTTAAAACCATTCGCCACGGCAAACTGCTGCGCGCCGACGCCAGCCAAAAACACGTGAGGCGTAGTTTCCATCAATTTTCTGGCTACGGAAATGGGGTGTTTTATTCTTTCAAGGAAAGCAACAGACCCGCAATTTGCTTTCTCATCCATGATGCATGCGTCCAGCGTCACAAACCCGTCCCGGTCCGGATTTCCGCCTAAGCCTACGCAGCAGTTGACTTCATTCTCCATCGCGATGGCGGCTTGTTCCACTGCGTCTAATGCTTTTCCACCTTTTTCCAGCACAGGCCACGCTGCGGCATTGGAAATCTGACCGCTATCCCAGGTGGAAATCACAATCGGTTTTCTTACTACACTTTTTGCAAACAGTTTCTGAACACTCGTAAGCGGCAAAGCCAGGGCAGAAAGTCGGAGAAACGAACGGCGAGAAGGGGTCATCAGGATGTATTTTTAAAATTTTTTCAAATATACATTCCTATGCTTCATCCGGCAATGAAAGTAACATTATTTTGCAAAACTGGCGAATGCTGATATGTAATTTGCTGAATGTGAATTCAGGCCTACTTTATATATAAAACGCCCGAAAAGCTGTGTGCTTCCGGGCGGGCGTTATACTTGATAATCAGATTGCTACTTAGGTGGCATAGCAGGTCTTACTTCCACTTTGCTAGGCAATGTTCTGGCTGGCATTTTGATCAGATCGGAGACGATTTGTCCGATATCTTCCGGCTGGATTTTCCATGCATCTTTTTCGGACGGTTTATGGTCTCCGAATTCGGTTGCAACGGAGCCTGGCATTATCGTAGTTACTTTGACACCTGCATCTCTCACGTCCATCATCATGGCCTGCGAGAACCCTACCAGTCCGAACTTGCTGGCATTATATGCGCTTCCGCCTGCGAAAAAGTTGGTGCCGGCCAGGCTGGCAATGTTGATAAAGTAACCTTTTGTCTCTGTCAGCGCTGCCAGTGATGCTTTTGCACTGAAAAATACGCCGGTCAGGTTAATGTCGATAGTTTCCTGCCATTGATCGGCAGTAAGGTCTTTTAAAGGGGCGAAATGTCCTACGCCGGCATTGGCTATCAGATAATTAAGCTGTCCCCATTTTGATATAACGGTTTCCACCGCTTTTTGCTGGGATTCCAGACTTCTGACATCGGACTCGATGCCGATTGCGAACCCGTCATTTATCTTGTTCAATGAAGCGGCCGCTTTATCAGCGCTTTCTTTTGAACGGCTGGTGACCGCTACCCGGATCCCTTCTTTAATGAGCACTTCTGCAATGCCGTAACCTATTCCCTTTGAGCCGCCTGTTATCAGCGCTGTCTTGATTGATTCTGCCATTACTTTCAATTTAAATAAACAAAAACTAAATGTAGTGGGTTAACAGCGTCACAAGTCAGAAGGTTTCTGTAGTTTCTTTTTTGGCAGTGCCTGTTAAAACCCTATTTTTGTCGACCAAAATCATTTTGACAGAATTATTCCCATTTATGAAATTAGTAGAAAATAAAGTCGCGTTGGTAACCGGAGCATCACGTGGTATTGGTCGTTCCATTGCTTTACGCCTGGCTCAGGAAGGGGCTGATGTTGCATTTACCTACTTATCAAGTGTTGAAAAAGGTGAGGCGCTGGCCAAAGAACTGGAGCAGTTCGGTGTAAGGGCGAAGGGTTATCGATCGGACGCGTCGGATTTCCAGGCAGCGGACCAGCTCGTTACAGATGTCCTTGCTGACTTTGGAAAACTGGACGTGCTGATCAACAATGCGGGCGTTACACGTGACGGATTGCTAATGCGCATGAGTGAGGAACAATGGGATTCTGTGATTACGATTAACCTGAAATCGGTTTTTAATCTTACGAAGGCAGCAACCAAAAGCATGATGCGCGCCAGAACGGGCTCAATCATCAACATTACTTCGGTGGTGGGGATCAGTGGTAATGCGGGGCAGTCCAATTATGCTGCTTCCAAGGCTGGGATCATTGGTTTTACCAAATCCATCGCACTGGAACTAGGCTCACGCAATATTCGCTCGAATGCTGTCGCTCCCGGATTTATTGAAACGGAAATGACGGATGCTGTGGATTCAAAAGCAGTGGAAGAATGGAAGCAGTCGATTCCGATGAAAAGAGGAGGACAGCCCGAAGAGGTCGCCGATGCCTGCGTTTTTCTTGCTTCTGACCTTTCGCGCTACATTACCGGCCAGGTTTTACAAGTGGACGGCGGTATGTTGACATAGCATGTTTTTTCGTTACATTTAACACATGCGGTCCGAACTCATTTTCCAAACCCCTTACTGGTTTATTGTCTTCTGTCTGGTGGCAGGCGCTGCTTATGCATTCCTGCTTTACCAACCGACGGCGCCCTGGGGTAAAAAATGGAATTATGTGCTCGCATCATTAAGAGGACTGGCGGTTGGAATGATCTGCTTTCTGCTGTTAGGGCCTCTGGTTCGCAAGACGGAAACTTCTGTTGATAAAGCTAAAATCGTTTTTGCGATCGACAATTCTGAGTCTGTCAAAGGACCAGGAACCGCATTGATGAAGCAGATTTCGGGCGCTGTCGCTGATCTGGAATCGTCTGGTTTTGAGGTGAGTGTGCAAACATTGGAAAAAGATTCGCGTTCACCAGTTCCGGATTCGATCCGTTTTGATGCCAGGAAGACAGACTTGTCTGAAATGCTGCAAACGGTGAAAACCAACTTTGAAGGAAGGAACCTGACGGATGTTATTTTGCTTTCCGATGGGGTTGTTAATCAGGGGATTTCTCCTGCTTATAACCGTTATCCATTTAAAGTGAACACATTGGCGGTTGGTGACACGGTTCCCGATCTGGATATCCGGATTAAAGATGTGGTCAGCAACCGGATCGCCTATCTTGGAAATGAATTTCCGATCCGTGCCGAAATCGCTGCGAATGGCCTGGCCGGAAAATCCACAACGATCACATTGAAGCAGAACGGACGCACGGTTGCTAGCCAGCAGGTTATGGTGGACCGTCCTTCATTCTTCAAAGCATTTGATTTCAAGGCGTCGTCAACCCAGAAAGGTGTGCAGCATTACACATTGGAATTGGGCGGAATAGCCGGTGAAACTTCACCGAGGAACAACAAAAAAGATATTTATATAGACATTATAGACGGCCGGCAAAAAATTCTGCTGATGGCTTTGGCGCCGCATCCTGACATTAAGAGCATTCGCAGCCTGGTAGAAGCCAATGATAATTATGAGCTGGACGTGAAGATTTTGTCCATTTCAAATACACCCGTTGCAACTGCCAAGCCGTATGATTTGATCATTTTACATCAGATTCCTAATGTGCTCGGGCTTGGTAATGCGCAGGTCCGTAATTTCATAGAATCCAAAACGCCGCTTTTCTTTATTCTGGGCAACCAGTCCGCGGTGCCGCTCGCCAATTCATTGAACCGTTCTTTGATCATCAATACGTCCAATAATCAGATCGATAAGGTTACGGCACGCTTTAATCCGGCTTTTCAGCAATTGAATTTTGATCCTGAACAACTCAAATTATTAGAGCGCCTTCCGCCATTATCCGTTCCTTTCGGTGATTACAATATCTCCTCAGGCACAGAAACCATTTTATTTCAAAAAGTAGGAACATTAAACACCAGCAAGCCGCTGTTGGTTTTGAATACAAATGGTGGGCAAAAAACAGCGGTTCTGGCAGGAGAGGGGATATGGCAATGGCGGCAGGAAGAGTTTGCGCAGACGAATAAGCAGGAAGTCGTGGATAACTTGTTTCAGAAACTGATCCAGGTGCTTTCGGTAAGAGAGGATAAGCGGAAATTTCGCGTTTACCCTGTTCGCAACGAATTTGAAGCTGGCGAGCAGGTCACTTTTCAAACTGAGATATACAACGATATCTACGAGCAGATTTACGGACAGGAAGTGAAGCTGGATATCACAAATGAAAAAGGCGTCACCAGGCAATTTACCTACACACATTCCAAAGAAAATCCGCGTTTCAATGTAAGCGGGCTGTCAGACGGTGTTTACCGATTTTCGGCTTCAACATCGCTGCGTTCCGGGCAGGAGAAAGTGGCCGGGCAGTTTGTGATCAGCAATGCGGATCTTGAATTGAACAATACGACGGCTGATTTCGGGATGTTGCGCGAACTTGCCAACCGCTCGGGCGGAACTTTCACTACGCCCGCAACTTTCAGTGATTTTATTTCAAAACTCAAAGAAAACCGCCCTTCTGACCGGCTCGACAGCAGCGAAGAAATGGTCGAGATCATTTATATGAAGTGGTTGTTCTTCCTACTGGTCCTGCTTCTCGGCGCAGAATGGGGCCTAAGAAAATACCATGGCGGATATTAACAGGCGTTTTTTATCATGTTTCTTGCTGCTAATCCTGGCTATCTGCCTCTCTCCTTCAGTATCTGCCCAAACGGATTCGTTACAAAAAGGGAATTGGCAAACCGATTCTTCGCGGATTGATACATTAAAAATCGTTGCGAAAGATTCGGTTCCGGCGGATGTGAGACCAAATTACCGGATGTTACGTGGCATTTTTGCAGCGCAGTCGGCACTGTATCTCGGAACGATTTACGGCCTGAGCAAATCCTGGTATAAAAACCCATTGACCAAGTTCACATTTAAGGACGACACGGGCGAGTGGCTCCAAATGGACAAAATGGGGCACGTTTACACATCATATCAGATTGCGCGGCACACCGCAGAGTTGTATAGGAAAACAGGAATTTCAAAACGTCAAATGTTGGTCTACGGCGCCATCTCAGGTATTTATTTTTCCAAACGCCGATTGAAATTCTGGATGGCTTCTCGCCTGATTACGGCTTCTCTCCCGGTGACATGGTCGGTAACATTGCAGGGTCAGTTATTTATTTAGGCCAAATCGCACTTTGGGATGAAGTGCGCATTCAGCCGAAATTTTCTTTTCATTATACTTCCCTGGCGCGCGTCCGTCCGGAATTGCTGGGAAGCACCCGTTCTGAAAGCTGGCTGAAAGACTATAATGGTCAGACTTACTGGTTTTCGGGAAGCCCTGGAACATTCTTCAAAAATAGCGGCTGGCCTGCCTGGCTTTGTCTTTCAATTGGTTATGGAATCCATGATATGGTTTCGGCTGAAAAAGAGAAGAGTATCGAGCGGGGTTATCGCCCTTACCGGCAATATTATTTGTCCCTCGACATTGATCTTACAAAAATTAAAACAAAAAGTAAGTTTGTGCGCACGATCGGTTTTTTTGCTAATTCGATCAAAATCCCGGCGCCCGCATTGCAATTCAGCAAAAAAGGCATTGATTTTAAACCGTTTTACTTTTAGCAATTGTTGCTAAAGGATATGGCCTTACGGGCCGTCATTGAGTTCAATCAGATTAAGTATGAATATTGGAGATAAAGTAAGGCTTGTGCATGGACGGGAAGAAGGTGTGATTTACGCTTTTTTGCCCGGAAACATTGTGGAAATAGAAATTGAGGATGGCTTCCGGATTCCTGTGCTGCGCAACGAGATCGTGACTATTTCACCCATTGAAAGCCAGCGACTTGTCAAAGAACCAGATTCAAAAAAGATCAAATCGCAGAGTGATGTTATTGTGCCCAGAAATGCGCCGTTTGCGGAAAAAGGAATTTTCCTGGCTTTCGTTGCCGTAAATGACAGGGCGGTGACGATGCATCTGATCAATAACTCCGATTGGGTGTTGCCTTTTACGGCTGTTGCTGTTAATGAGCAGGTTAGTACAGGGTTAGCGGGTGGTGTTTTGCAGCCGCGGACTGCGCAAAAATTGTCGGAGCTGATTATGAAGGACTTCGAAATCTGGCCCGTGTTCGAGTTTAAAATACTCTATTACAGGGAAGGTAACCATGCTTTGCCGCAGGCTTTAACCAAAAGGATTAAATGCAGGGCGCAATCATTTTACAAAAATAAAGGCAAGGCGCCTGTGTTAGGAAAGGATGCGTTTGTATACCAGATCGATGAGGAAAATTTGAAAACTGAAATACATGCAAGTCCTGAAAATCTTTCCAACGATTTGAAAACGAGCCTGATGGGAGGAGGTAAGGTGGAAACGCCCGTGCTGGAAAAGCCTGAGCAGGTTGTGGATCTGCATATTGAAAAGCTGACCAAGCATGTAGGCTCTCTTTCGAATGACTCTATCCTTAAAACGCAGCTGGCCGCGTTCGAAAGCAATCTTGAATCAGCGATTGCAAACGGAATGGAAGAAATCACATTCATTCATGGCGCCGGAAGCGGGGTTTTAAGGACCGAATTACACAGGAGACTCGGCAAAAATCAGCATGTTAATTATTTTAAAGACGCTCAAAAAGAAAAATTCGGATACGGTGCAACCCTCGTCAAAATTAAATAAGTGGCTCACTAATTGCCTGAATGTATTGTTGATCATGGCATTTGCGCTCAGCATTTGGCAATGCCGTTCTAAAAGCACCTCCCCGAAAGCGCCCATGGAAGAATATAAGTACTCCGTTGATGAGATCCAGAATGAAAAGCACCTCTCGGTGCTGAATGTTCCGGTAGAAATCCCGATTGCCGAGATTGAAAATCAGATCAATGCGAAAATAAAAGGACTCATTTATGAGGATAACAGCTATGAGGATGAGGATAATGACAATCTGAAAGCGAAGGTTTGGAAAATAAGTCCTATAAAGGTGGTTGCAATTGATTCTTCATTTTTGTTTGAAGTCCCTCTTAAAATATGGGTAAGCGCCGGTTATAAAATCAGTCCTCTGGGCATCACTATGTCGGGCTATAAGGATACTGAATTTTCCATACGCATTCGGCTGATCTCGAAGTTGGGGATTTCACCTAACTGGGCGATCAAATCGGAAACATATGTGGATAGCTACGATTGGATAAGCGACCCGAATGTAAAAGTTGCCGGCATTAACATTCCGATCAAGAGCATGGCGAGCAGGCTTTTGAATAAAAATTTTGAAAAAATAACACAGGCAATTGACGAACAGGTTGCCAGCAACATTGAGCTCAAAAAGAATGCAGAACTCGCCTGGAACATTGCCAGGCAGCCCGTTTTGCTGTCGAAGGAATTTGATACATGGCTGGCTATCGTGCCGACAGGCGTTGTTATGACGCCTTTGTTGGCCAGGAATGGTATTCTTCGCTCGGTTATCGGTATTAAAGGTTACACGCAAACGATTACGTCGGCGACCAAGCCTGCTATTCCTGCGGTTTTGAGGTTACCGAATTTGCAGATAGTCAATAAGGTCTCAGAGGATTTTAAAGTCGGACTTATCAGTGTCGTGTCTTATAAAGAAGCTGCGAGACTGGCAACGGCGAAGTTTGCGGGCGAAAAATTTTCTTTCCTGGCCGGGCAGTACAATGTAGAAGTCACTTCGATTGATATGTATGGTCAGAATGAAAAGCTGGTGATCAAGGCAGGACTGAAAGGCAGTATCAATGGTGATATTTACCTGAAAGGCGTGCCGCATTATGATCCTGTAAGCCAGCAATTGTCATTGAAAGGCCTTGATTATGATTTGGATACGAAAAACTCGATTGTTAAGACGGCGGGTTGGCTGTTACAAGGCCAGTTTAGCAGGATGATGGAGAAAAAGATGGTGTTTCCGGTGGGCGGACAGATCAGCGATGCGAAAAAAACAATTCAAAAGGCGCTGTCCAATTTAAAAGTAACCGAGGGTGTCATTTTGAAAGGCAGCTTAACGGATATTACACCTGACAAGGTTTATTTAACACCGGAACACCTTTACGCTGTTGTATTTGCGAACGGAAATGTTAATTTGAAGGTCAATGGATTAAAGGGAATTTGACACAAAAATTCTGCAAAAATCCGCGTCATTATCATAATTTTTTACTTTTAATAGTATATTGACTGCTGATCGAAAGAAAGTATTTCTTAGCTTTGTGGTCAGAGGAAAGGAATAAGCTGACCTACCGCTGCGGTTTCGGCCGGAGAGGAAAGTCCGGGCAGCAGAGAGCACCGTACTTCCTAACAGGAAGGCAGCAGGCCGGAGACGGAATGCTGACAGCAAGTGCCACAGAAATTATACCGCCCTGGCATGTTTTTTATGTGACAAGGTAAGGGTGAAATGGTGGAGTAAGAGACCACCGCTCTTTGGGTGACCAAAGGGGCACGGTAAACCTTACGGGCTGAAAGGTCAAATAGGTGTCAATCCGTGGGGCTGCTCGTCCCCGTCTTTCGGGACATTGACACGGGTAGATCGTTAGAGGTTCCGGGTGACCGGAATCCTGGATAAATGGTAGGAGCTTGATGCTGGTTCGCCAGCTTAGAGTAACAGAATCCGGCTTACAGGCTTATTTTTTTTCTTATATTGAGTTAATTAATTAGTGAATATTTGAATCACATAACTGGTGTTTCCCATGAAGAGAAAGAATCTTTACGTTGCTTTTATTTGTTTTTCCCTGCTGAGTTTGAATACGTTTGCCCAAAACCGGACGTACGAAGGGCCCAATAAGATGAACACCTGGTCCATCACAGGTTACGGGGGGATAACCAAGTTCTTCGGTGACATCAAAGAGTACGATTTCAAAAGGAGTAATAATGAGAAATTGACAGGAGGCTGGGGCCTTTCTATTAATAAGCAGTTATCTCCGCTTTTTGGGGTTCAGATCGTTGGTTACAATGGCCAGCTGCAAGGCTCAAAACAAGGTCACATGAGCCGCATCACAGGCGATTCTTACGATGTGGTCTTCAACAGCCCTTCTTTCGTTCAAGTAACAATCGACGGAACGCTTAATGTTAACAGGCTGCTTTTCGGTTACAAGAAATTGAGAAGATGGAAAGTTGACGCGCATTTGGGAGCTGGAATTATCTACTACCACACTGATTTGACTGCTACCAACACAAATCCACGAAGTGAATTCTTCGGAAACACTTACGAAGTATCGACAAATACAGACGCTAGTTCAAAAACAGCCGGTAAATGGGAACGCAACGGTTCTACATATACAAGAGAATGGGTTGTACCTGCCGGACTAGCCGTACATTATGAACTAACCCCAAGATTTGACCTAGGCCTAGACTTTACTTACAATTACGTAAATACTGAGAAACTGGATGCAACCGTAGGCGGTTTGAGCGATTACCGTACTCAAACTGGAATCTGGACGTTTGCAAAAGACGATTCTAAAAATGACGGATGGGGAATGGCTTCGATCGCATTGACTTACAAACTTGGTAAGAATGCAGTAATGGCGAAAAAAGGCAAATATGATGCTGGAAGCGGTCGTTACCACTTGCGTTGGGCAAATCCACAGTCTTTAATCCCTGTTCCTTACAATCCGACAATGGAAGATGCAGATTCAATCGCAAAAGCAAACATGCCTAAGCCGGTTGATCCACGTCTTTACACAGATTCAGATGGTGACGGTGTAGCCGATCTGTTCGACAAAGAGCCAAACACACCAATTGGAAGCATCGTTTCAGGTGGTGGAGTTGCAATGGATCTGGACAAAATCATCAGAGACGCAATCAAAAACAACTTGCCGAAAGACGAGTGTGAGGCATTGTTCAGCAATATCGAATTCGATACTGACAAGGCGATCATCCGCAATCCTTCAAAAGAAACTTTGAGCAAAGTAGTTGAGCTTCTGAACATGCGTACAAACTGCCGCATCGTTCTGGTTGGTCACACAGATGCTCGTGCTTCTGATGCTTATAACGTATCACTTTCACGTCGTCGTGTTGATGCTGCGAAACGCTTCCTGATCCGTGCCGGAATTACTGATCCTAGCCGTATCATTGTGGAACATTACGGTGAGTATCGCCCAATCGCTGAAAACACAACAGTTGAAGGCTTGCAGTCTAACCGTCGCGTTGAAATCAAGATCTTGCCTAATAACACGATCCGCTCAACATATCCTGCTGGTTTCCGCCCATAGGATTTGGTTAAAACATATTGAAAAGGAAGGTAAGCGTTTACCTTCCTTTTTTTGTGCAAGCTGTTCGAGAATTCAGTAATTTCACTTACCTTTGCACCCTGTTTAATTTAGGGACGAGTTCCCGATCATAACAAATTCAATAATGGCAGTTAAAATTAGGTTGGCGCGTCGTGGACGCAAGAAGAAGGCGATTTATGATATCGTAGTCGCAGATGCCAGAGCACCACGTGATGGTCGCTTCATCGAAAAATTGGGTATCTATAACCCGGGAACAAACCCTGCTTCCATCGTTTTGGAATCAGATAAAGCAGTTGATTGGCTTTTGAAAGGTGCGCAACCGACGGATACAGCACGTTCTATTTTGCAACATGAAGGTGTAATGCTTAAAAAACACTTGCAAGTAGGCGTTATCAAAGGTGCAATCACGCAAGAAGTTGCTGATTCACGTTTTGAAGAATGGAAAGGATCAAAAACAGACCGTAAAGCAACTGCTGCTGATACGTTGTCTCAGAAGAAAGATTCTGACAGACAAGCCAGACTTGAAGCTGAGCGTAAAGTAAGCCAGACTCGTGCGGAAGCAATCGCTAAGAAAAATGCGCCTCCTGTTGAAGAAGCTCCTGAAGTTGAGGAAGCGGAAGCGGCTGTTGACACAGTGACAGAAGAAGTTTCTAACGAAGTTGCAGAGGAAACAACAGCTACTGAAACAGTAACTGAGGCTCCGGAAGCTGAGGCAGCTGCACCAGTGGAAGCACCTGTTGCGGAAGCACCAGCTGAAACACCTGCTGCGGAAGCACCAGTTGAAACTCCTGAGGCTGCGGCAACAACAGTTGAAGCTCCTGAAGCTGAGGCACCAGCATCTACTGAAACTCCTGCAACGGATGAATCGGCAGAGAAAAAAGCTGAGTAATTAGCGTTAAAATACAATCTTTATGAGTCTGTCGGTGATCCGTACAGACTCATATTGTTTTATACTTACACCAATATTTAATAAGCAGGTGACACAAGACAATTGTTATTTATTAGGTTATATCGTCCGCACGCACGGAACGGCGGGCAATGTTGTCATTTTCCTTGACGTAGATTATCCCGAGGAATATGAAGATCTCGACGCAATTTATGTTGAAATCAAGGGAGAGCTTGTCCCTTATTTTATTGAAAACTTCAACTTACAGAAGCAGGCCAATGCCATTGTGAAGTTTGAGGACATTAATACGATAGAAAAGGCACAGGCGCTTGTCGGAAGCTCACTTTATCTGTCCCTTGACGAGCTGGAAGAGCTGAGTAACGAGGAGTTTTATTATCATGAAATCAAAGGCTTCACGGTTGTAGATCAAACTGCCGGGACACTTGGTGTCGTGCGCGAAGTTTATTCCCTGAATGGCCAGGACCTGATCGCAATGGATTATCAGGGCGTAGAAGTGCTTATTCCAACTGCCGCTGACATTGTGTTAAGAGCTGATAAAGATAACAAGCAACTTATGGTAAATTTGCCTGAGGGTTTATTGGAAGTTTATCTTGACAATTCTGACTCTGAAAATACGCCAGACGATGCGGATTGATATTTTGACATGCGTTCCGAATCTGCTGGATAGCTTTTTTGCACATTCTATCCTGAAACGTGCCCAACAAGGTGGTTTTGTGGAAGTGATGGTGCATGATATCCGCGATTACTCAGTTAATAAGCATCGGACGATTGATGATTATGCATTTGGCGGAGGGGCCGGGATGGTCTTGCAAATCGAGCCCATTGCACGGTGCATTCGTGGTTTGCAGGAGGAGCGGAGTTATGACGAGATTATTTATCTCACACCGGATGGAGAGCTGATGCAACAGCCTATGGTGAACCAGCTTTCTCTGAAAGGGAACATTATCATGCTATGCGGCCACTACAAAGGGGTGGACCAGCGCGTGCGGGATATGTTCATCACCAAAGAAGTTAGTATTGGAGATTACGTGCTTTCGGGTGGAGAACTTGCCGCGGCTGTCCTTTCCGATGCCATTATACGCTTGCTTCCGGGTGTGCTTAATGATGAGACTTCGGCATTAACGGACTCCTTCCAGGATAACCTCCTTGCACCGCCTGTATACACGCGGCCAGCTGATTTCGAAGGCCATAAGGTTCCTGAGATCCTGATGTCGGGACATGAAGCTAAAATAGAAGAATGGCGCTATGAGCAATCCGTTCAGCGAACCAGGGAACGTCGCCCGGATTTATTATAACATTAAAAATCCAGGCTGCAATTGATCCACTCATTGTCGAAGTTGGTGCCGTACTTGCGGTAAAATCCAACGGCTGACGTATTCCAATCCAGCACCTGCCACAACATGCCCGTGCAGCCGGTTTGTTTGGCAGCTGCTACGGTCGCATCGAACAGGATCTTGCCTATGCCATTCCCGCGCATATCCTCTGTCACGATAATGTCTTCCATGTATAATCTTTTCCCTTTCCAGGTCGAATACCGGTAATAGTACAGCGACATGCCGATGATCCTGGAATCCGATTCGGCCACAAAGAAGTCATACAATTTTTCATTATAGTCACGGGTCATTTTTTCGACATTGTTCGAAACTTGATCCAGCGCTCGTTCATAAAGCGCCAGTTCTTTGACCAATTCAAAAATTGCAGGGATGTCTTCTAGGTTTCCGGGTCGGGTTGAGATTGTCATAGCTTGGTTTTATAAATATCCAGTAAGAGTTTAGAAGATACAATTTCCTACTGATTGTTCGTATAGATTTCCCACTTTTCTAGAATTGCCTGAAAGTTTTTGGGAAGTTCGGTGTCAAATTGCATCCATTGCCTTGTGGCAGGATGTACAAATCCCAGGGACTTTGCGTGCAGTGCCTGGCCAGGCAGCAGATCAAAAAGATTTGTTACCATGGCTTTATAACTGCCATTTGACGGCCCGCGCAGGATTTTGTCGCCGCCGTAAGTGGTGTCATTAAAAATCGGATGGCCAATGTGCTTCATATGTGCCCTGATCTGGTGCGTACGGCCCGTTTCAAGGTTACATTGAACAAGTGTGACGTAGTGAAAGGATTGGATGGTCTTGTAATGCGTGATCGCATGCTTCCCCTGGCTTCCATCGGGGAAGACGTCCATTACACGACGATCTTTTGCACTCCGCCCAACGTTTCCGGTTATAGTTCCTGATTGCTCCTTGGGCTCTCCCCAAATCAAAGCGTTGTAGGTCCGCTCAATGGTGTGATCCGAAAATTGTTTGGCTAAAAACGTCATCGCAAATTCGGTTTTTGCAATAACAAGCAGGCCAGAGGTGTCTTTATCAATGCGGTGAACCAATCCCGGCCGTCCTTCGCCATTTCTACCTGTGGGCAGTTGCTGAAAGTGATAAACCAATGCATTAATCAGCGTTCCCGACCAGTTTCCGAATGCCGGGTGAACAACCATGCCGGTTGGCTTATTAACAATCAGAAGCACTTCATCTTCATAAATAATGTCAAGCGGAATGTTTTCGGGAATAATCTCCGTATCGCGCGGCGGCTCTGGGAGGGAAAGGGTAATGACATCCAGCGGCTTTACTTTATAACTCGCTTTGGTAACCAGCCCATTCACCTTTACGGCTTCCGCATCAATTCCATTTTGTATTTTTGTCCGCGAAGCATTTGCGACATGTAAGCTCAGATATTTGTCCAGCCTGATCAATCCCTGGCCTTTGTCAGCAACAATCCTGTAATGTTCAAACAAATCATCTTCTTCTGAGGCAATCTCAATATGGTCTTCGGACATTCGAAATGGTCATTTATTATAAACAAAATTATCAAAATAAGTGGATTTAATAAGTGCCGTGCTCCCCACCCCGATAGAGAGACTTTCCAATGTCATGACGGAAGCTGCCGGTATAACGTTGTACATCAAGCGTGATGACCTGATCCATCCGACGGTGTCCGGTAACAAATGGCGGAAGCTGAAATACAATTTGCTCGAAGCCAGCAGCCAGGGATATACACGCATTCTGACATTCGGCGGTGCGTTTTCCAATCACTTGTATGCCACTGCGGCTGCGGGTAATGCCTTGGGTTTTGAAACAATCGGCGTTGTAAGGGGCGAAGAATTAGCAGAAAAGCTTTCGCCCACATTGCTATTTTGCCAGAATCAAGGAATGCAGCTGTATTTCGTATCGCGGTCGGAATACAAGCTGAGGAGCTCGGATAATTATCTGCTGGATCTCGCTACAAAGTTTGATCATCCTTTTATAGTCCCGGAAGGCGGTACTTCCACATTAGCATTGCAGGGCGTGGCGGAAATGGTGCCGGAAGTAAATGTGCAACTGGCTAAAACCGCTAATTACTTTGCCGTTGCTGCGGGCACGGGCGGAACAGCAGCCGGACTGCTATCTGCTGGCGCAAACGTGCTTGCTTTTTCAGCATTAAAAGGCGGGGAATTTTTGAAAAATGACATTAGCATGCTGTTAAGCAACCAACATTCATCCGGAAGTTTACAGCTCTTTACAGATTACCATTTTGGAGGCTATGCCAAATGGAACCCGGAGCTTATCGCGTTCATGCAGAATTTTAAGGACGAATTTGGCATCCAGCTCGAACAGGTTTACACGGCTAAAATGTTCTTCGGGCTTTTTGATCTGATCCGTAAAAATCATTTTCCAAAAGGCACTACAATCGTTGCCGTGCACACGGGCGGCTTGCAGGGATTGCTTAAAGCATAGGCAATTCAGGACAGGGCGGGGATTTCTTCGTCGCTGTTCGCTGATTTTGTTCTGACAAATTCTTTGATCAGATCTTTTTCTCCTGCAATCCACAATACATCATCGTTTTCAATGATCATCGACGAATCGGGGTTGAGGATGCGCTCGCCGTTTCTTTCCAGCCCTACAATCATCCCACGCGTTTTTTCCCTGATTTGACTGCTTCGGATACTTTTTCCACGGATCTGATACTCGCTTCTCACTTCCACGCGTTCCAGCACAATGCTGTCTTCGTGCGCCATATAGACGTCCCCATTCGTGCTCACCTCAATATGCCCCCGGAAGATATCCAGCTGGTCGTCCGTCCCGATAACTTCGATGCGGTCACAGGGATACAGCACTTCGGTAGGGCGGGGGAGATAAATCGTTTTACTGCCGCGCTCGATCAGCACAACATTGATCCCAAAATTTTCCCTGATCTTTAATTCCTGCAAAGTTTTGCCAATAAGAGAGGAATCGGCGCTCACTTCCAGAAACGCAAAATGCGCGTCCCAGGGCAGCAATATCATTTTGGATTTTCCACTTCCTTCCAGCTGTCTTGCATTTAAATTTTGCAAAAAGCGCTCTTCAATGCGGGTGTAAAAGGTTTGTAATCTTTGATAAAAAATTGCAAAACCCAGGATCATAATCCCGCCGGCTACGGCCAGCGCGGTGGGCGTAGCAAAAAAGGAGTTGAGCAGAAAACCCATTAATAAAATAGCAATCAGCACGCGTGAAAGTTCTAGCAACAGCAACGGGCCGCGGCTGAATTTCCGGCTTAACCAGATCGCTGAATAAGCTTTCCTATTGGATCTTTTGAAAATGAGCGCCCATAGGAATGGAGAAATCAAAAGAAATGTAATGCCAAACAATACGGCATTGGTAATGTAAGTTTCCGGAACCCTGGTATGCAATTGATCCGCGAGCTGACGCGAGGAGGCCATAACAATCCCGATGATCACCACCGAATTTAGTATAACCGTTTGTGAATAGGATTTCAGGATCTGGTTCCAATGCGTGGTCTGGACAATCGTTTCGGTGCTGGTGCTATATCTGTTCAGATAATGTTTCCACCGCTCCGGCAGCCGTTTTTCGAGCCATTCTGAAAGCGGTTCGGAGGCTTTCATCATGTAAGGCGTCGTAAATGTGGTGATGACAGAAACCCCCACCGCAATCGGATAAAGAAAACTGCTTGTTACGCTCAGCGAAAGTCCCAGGTTGGCAATAATGAATGAAAATTCACCGATCTGCGACATGCTCATTCCGGACTGCAATGAATTTTTGAGTGGCTGTCCCGAAATGATGGCGCCCAGTGAAACGAATGTTGTTTTACCTAAAATCACAACCAAAACCAGGATGGCTGTCGGCAATGCATATTCCACCAGCAGGCCTGGATTAATCAGCATTCCGACCGATATAAAGAACACCGCACCAAAAAGATCTTTCAATGGTTTCAACAAATGCTCGATCTTTTCGGCATGGGTAGTTTCAGCCAGGATCGAACCCATGATGAACGCGCCAAGCGCTGCCGAAAAGCCCGCCTGCGTTACCAGAAAAACCATCCCAAAGCATAATGCCACAGAGGTGATAAGGACGCTCTCGTCGTTCATTAGCTTTCTGTAACGCCTGAGAAGCGTGGGAAACACAAATATGCCGCCCAAAAACCATAATGTCAGGAAGAAGAATAGTTTGAGGATAGATTGTAACAGCTCCATCCCAGCAAATTGCTGACTGATAGAAAGCGTGGAAAGTAACACCATGAGCAGCACTGCCGTCAAATCCTCGATCACCAGGATGCCCAGCACGACGCGGGTGAATTTCTGTGTTTTTAACCCTAGTTCATCAAAAGCCCTGAATATGATCGTGGTGGAGGAAATCGCGATGATCCCACCCAGAAAAAGACTGTCTGTTTTGCTCCATCCCAGCAGCTGGCCCGTTGTAAAACCAGTGGTCAGCATCATTCCTACTTCAAACAAACCCGTTATAGCGGCTGTATTGCCGACCTTGACCAGTTTTTTAAAACTAAATTCGAGACCTAAGTTGAAAAGCAGGAAAATCACACCAATCTCTGCCCATATCTCGATGGTTTTAATGTCAGTGATGGTTGGAAATAAGTTGAAATTAGGACCTACAAGCAATCCAGCCAATATGTAACCTAAAACGATGGGCTGTTTTAATTTTTTGAAAATAAGGGTAATGATACCCGCCATCGTGAGTATTAATGAAAGGTCGACAATCAGTTGCGGAACGTGCGTCATATAATGGTTTAGTGGCGAATATTTTCTTGAGGTCAATAAAATACAAAAAGCCTCTGACGTATCAAAGGCTTTTGTAATGCAATCGTATAAAAAGTTGGGTTACAGCATCAACCTACGCTGCCTTCCAAACTGATTTCCAGTAATTTCTGTGCTTCCACTGCAAACTCCATCGGAAGCTGGTTCAGCACTTCTTTTGCGTAACCATTAACAATCAATGCAACCGCCTGCTCGGTAGGAATTCCGCGTTGATTACAGTAAAAAAGAATGTCTTCACCAATCTTCGAAGTGGTTGCTTCGTGTTCCACAGTTGCGGAAGGGTTGCTTACTTCAATGTATGGGAATGTATGCGCCCCGCATTTGTCACCCAATAACAGGGAATCGCATTGCGAAAAGTTTCGCGCTTTTTCGGCTTTCTTGAAAACCTGCACGAGTCCTCTGTACGAATTCTGGCTCTTACCGGCTGAAATACCTTTTGAAACGATACGGCTCTTCGTATTCTTACCGATATGGATCATTTTCGTCCCCGTATCAGCTTGCTGCATGTTATTAGTAACCGCAACAGAGTAAAATTCACCAATTGAATTATCGCCTTTCAGGATCACCGAAGGATATTTCCACGTGATCGCCGAACCGGTTTCAACCTGCGTCCATGAGATTTTTGAGCCAGCACCGTCACAAAGACCGCGTTTGGTTACAAAGTTGTAAATCCCGCCTTTTCCGTCTTTATCGCCCGGATACCAGTTCTGAACAGTTGAATATTTAACATTCGCATTCTCATGTGCGAAGATTTCCACAACAGCCGCGTGCAGCTGGTTTTCATCACGCATCGGCGCTGTACAGCCTTCCAGATAACTTACGTGGCTATCAGCATCGCCAATAATCAGCGTACGCTCAAATTGTCCTGTTCCCGCAGCATTGATACGGAAATAAGTGGAAAGCTCCATCGGGCAACGAACGCCTTTTGGAATGTAGACAAAAGAACCATCAGAGAATACAGCAGAATTCAATGCTGCATAATAGTTGTCTTTCGGTGGAACAACCGATCCCAGATATTTCTGAACCAGTGCAGGATGTTCACGAATAGCCTCGCTGATGGAACAGAATATAATACCCTTTTCTTTCAGCGATTCTTTAAATGTTGTAAAAACCGATTCAGAGTCCATAACAGCATCAACCGCGATGGAAACGCCTGAAAGTCTCTTTTGCTCGTTAAGGGAAATTCCCAGACGCTCAAAAGTGTCACGCAATTCCGGATCAATGTCATCCAGACTGTCAACCTGCTTTTTCTTTTTAGGCGCCGAATAATATTTGATTGCCTGAAAATCGATTTTTGGATAATGTACGTTAGGCCACTTGGGTTCAGCCATAGTAAGCCACAAATGATAAGCTTTCAAACGCCACGCAAGCATCCACTCCGGTTCATTTTTTTTGGCTGAGATAAACCTGACAATATCATCATTCAGCCCCATAGGAGCTTCATCTGCTTCAATATCAGTTACAAAACCATATTTGTATTCCGAACTGGTGATTTCCTCCAACAATTCATCTTCTTTGCTCATAGTCTAATTATTATCACACTGTGTTTCGTTTAATAGTAACACAGAGAACGGGGATTGAGTTTATTGAGAACATCAAAAATACACAAAAATGCGGATTTATAGGTAAGCTCCCGTCGAAAGATAGTTCTTCACATAGTCATCAATTCCTTCTTCCAATGAGGTAAAAGGACGTGTGAAACCGATGGAGCGAAGTTTGCTCATATTGGCCTGCGTGAAATACTGATATTTATCCCTGATATCTTCCGGAGTGTCTATATACGAAATGTCAACCGGCCTGTCCATTGCATTGAATGTGCTTGTTACCAGGTCTTTGAATGTCCGGGCGCGGCCGCTTCCAAGGTTATAGATTCCGGAGTTTTTGCGGTGATGCATGAAGAAAATGCAAACGTCGATCAGGTCTTTTACATAAATAAAATCACGCATTTGCTCGCCGTCCTGGAAATCGGGGTTATGCGAGCGGAAAAGCTTCATTTTCTCCGTTTTATTGATCTGATTAAAGGCATGCATAACTACGGAAGCCATCCTTCCTTTGTGATATTCATTCGGGCCGTATACATTGAAAAACTTCAATCCTGCCCAGAAAAACGGTTTTTTCTCTTGCTGTAATGCCCAGATATCAAACTCATTCTTAGAGTCGCCATATGGATTCAGCGGTTTAAGCTGTGATAATGTTGATTCGTTATCATCGTAACCGTGCTCGCCAAGTCCGTAAGTGGCTGCTGACGAAGCATATACAAGCGGAATCTGGCAAGCAACGCATTTCTCCCAGATCTGCTTGGAATAACTCACATTCAGTTCCTCAAAAATATCCCTGTCAAATTCTGTCGTATCAGTCCGTGCGCCGATGTGAAAGATGAATTCAACATCCCGGTTGTTTTGATCAAGCCAGTCGAAAAGCGAAGTTCTTTCCACTTTTTCCTGAATTGTTTTTCCTGCAAGATTTTCTGCTTTCTCGATTTTAGAAAAATCATCGACTGCGATAATGCTTTTGAAACCGTCCTTATTTAGTCGGCTGATAAGCCCGCTGCCAATGAATCCGGCTGCACCTGTTACGATAATCATGGGAGAGATATATGTGATTTTTATTATTATCCTCTTGTTAAGCTGCAAAACTACGGATACAAGATGTAATTTTGTACCCTATTTATTAAGGGAGAAGAAGATTTATGATTTACGTAACAAGAAAAGAGCATTTTAACGCAGCCCACCGTCTTTTCAATCCGGCATGGTCTGAGGAAAAAAACCAGGAAGTGTTTGGGCCATGTGCTAACAACAACTGGCACGGACACAATTTTGAGCTGATTGTTACTGTAAAAGGAAAGCCGGATCCGGACACGGGATTCGTGATCGATTTAAAGGTGCTGGGTGACATTGTGAAAGAGAAAGTGGTGGACAAAGTGGACCATAAAAATCTCAATTTGGATGTTGATTTTATGCAGGGCAAAATGGCTTCCTGTGAAATTTTTGTAACCGAAATATGGAATATCCTTGCGCCTGCCATCGCTGCCGCATCCCCGCAGTCCAAGCTGCATTACATTAAGCTGGTTGAAACGCCAAAGAATTTCGTAGAGTATTACGGCGAATAAGCGCCAACTGACTAGTCCAGATGAAATATTACCTCATTGCCGGAGAGCGTTCGGGAGATTTGCATGGTTCCAACCTCATTGGTGGAATCCGTGAGAATGATCCTGATGCGCAGTTCCGTGGCTGGGGAGGGGATATGATGGCGGCCTCGGGCATGGAACTGGTTACACATTATAAGGACACTGCTTTCATGGGTTTCCTGGAAGTTGCGCTCAACCTTCACAAAATTTCTGGTTTTCTTAAAAAATGTAAAGCCGATATCCTTGCATACAAGCCGGATGCATTGATCCTGATCGACTACCCGGGCTTCAATCTGCGCATTGCGTCATTTGCGAAGTCAAAAGGCTTGAAGGTTTTCTATTACATTTCTCCCAAAGTGTGGGCCTGGAATCAGAAGCGGGCATTAAAGATCAAACAGAATGTAGATCATATGTTCGTGATCTTTCCCTTTGAAATTGATTTTTACAAAAAATTCGATTACAAAGTAGATTACGTCGGCAATCCGCTGATGGACGCAATCGCAGCATTCAAGCCCGATCCTGACTTTAAGCAAAAGAACAATCTGGAAGCCGATAAGCCTGTCATAGCATTACTGCCGGGCAGCAGGCAGCAGGAAATCATCGGCATGCTGGACATTATGCTGACTGTTCAGCCCCATTTCCCCGATTATCAATTCGTCATTGCTGGCGTAAGCAATTTGCCCCAAACATTGTATGAAAAATACATTGCAGCTCACAACGCCATCATTGTGTACGAATCCACCTATGATTTGCTGAACATTGCGGATGCTGCATTGGTAACTTCCGGCACAGCAACTCTGGAAACCGCCTTATTCAGTGTTCCCGAAGTGGTTTGTTACAAAACGAGCACATTCTCCTATGCCATCGCCAAGCGCCTCATCCGCGTGCCTTTCATCTCGTTGGTTAATCTTATTTTAGACAAAGAAGCGGTTAGAGAGCTGATCCAGGATGAATTAAACGAGAATCAGCTGGTCAGCGAATTAAAGAAGATCCTACCCGGCGGAGTTAAGTATCAACAGCAAATGCAGGACTACAAAACGCTGCAAACCATGGTAGGAGGGCCTGGGGCGTCTGGCAGAGCGGGTGGATTTATAGTTGGATATTTGAAATAATGAATAAAATTTTTGACATCACTAAAATACAGCGAATAACCCTGTACCAGCCATGGACGAAAAAGAGTATCCATTAAAAAAAGAGGGCCTTTTGAGCCAGGCGGAAACGAACTCATCCATTCAAATCATAGATTACAATCCCACCCATGCAAAGGCATTTTACGATTTGAATTATGCATGGATATCAGAAGCTTATGAAGTGGAGCCGGAGGATGAAAAAGTCCTTGACGATCCCGAGAGCTATTACCTGAAAGACGGTGGTGCCATACTAATAGCGCTTTACCAAAACGAAGTTGTAGGGACATGCGCATTGAAACAAGGCGAGCCGGGCACGTTGGAAATGAGTAAAATGACTGTTTCGAAAGAAATGCGAGGCAAAAAAATCGGAGATCTGCTGGGTAAGGCGATCATTGAAAAAGCGCGCGATTTAGGAGCGCAAAAAATCATTCTTTATTCCAACAAAAAAGGCTCAGCAGCCGGCATCAATCTTTATAGGAAGCTGGGTTTTGTTGAAGTGCCGCTAACCGGTCACAACTTCAAGCGCGCAGATATCAAAATGGAATTGGCATTGTAGCAAGTCAATTTGATCCTGATAATACAGGGATTATCCTGTCTCACGTTTTGCGCTTCTTCTTCCGTGCCGAAGGGAACAAAACATTGTTCAATATCAATCGGTAACCCGGCGAATTGGGATAAAGATTCAGGTCCGTGGGCATTCTGCGACCGCCTCCGCCGCGTCCTTCGGGATCGTGACCACCATAGAATGTCCATTGTCCACGGCCGAGTTCGCCATAGATGTAGCGATCCGAAGAAGCTGCTGTTCCCATCACGAGTACGCTTGGTTTGACGGTTTTTTTTGAGAATGCGAAAGTCTGACCCATAAATTCCCTGATCAGATGTTCATGATTCTGAACAAGCATGGCCGGTATTACATCCCATTTGGCAGAAAAATCAAATAACGAAAAATAGGCCCCTTCTTCGCCCCAGCTGCGAAAACCTCCCGCGGAAGAATTAATGTCGGAAAATGTCATCCCTTCATATTCATCCAGCGCGAGTTTGAAATTCTGGAATGCGAATGTTTTTTCAAAATCGAGTTTGGACTGTGCGTCAGGATCCACGCCGTCGCCATCCATATTGTCGACAATATCAATGCCCTCGGCTGCTAATGCAATGTCGAAAGTCTCTGCGCCGGAGCACATGGCAAACAGGAACCCGCCGCCTGCACAGAATTCCTTTATTGCTTTTGCAACGGCCAGCTTCATTTGCGGCACTTTGGCAAAACCAAACCGGCTCGCAATGGCTTCCTGCGCTTTCACATCTGCGGGCGTGGTCCGTCGCAGACTTTTGCCAAATTGCCCTGTGAAATCTTCGTGATGCAAATGCAGCCAGTCGTATTTCGGCAGGTCGCCTTTCAGGATTTCTTCATCGTAAATGACTTCAAAAGGAATCTCGGCATATTTCAAAACCAGTAAAACAGCATCCGTATTCTCGAACTCGGACGGGCTGATTTTGATAGGAGAATAAACGGCGATTTTAGCGGCCTTATGCAGCTTGATCAGATCCATATTCACGTTCGGATCACTGATCTGGCTCACAATCTGCGCGCTGGCGGATTCGGATAGCACTTCATAGGAAACAGCGCGGAGCTTGCATTCATTCTCAATGGACTTACTGTAAGCCACTTTGAAAGCCCCGCCCCGGTAGTTAAGCAGCCAGTCAACGTCAATTTCCCCGTTCAGCAACATGTACGCGAGGCCATAAGCCTTCAAGTGATTTGTCTGCGTGTGATCCATCGGGATCAGGATCTGATTCGCAAAGGTGTTTTGCGAGACGAGCACCAAAATGAGTATTATAAACCTCTTCAGCATAACGTGACAGGTTAAATTTCCAGCGCCAGAAAACAGGGGAGGGTAAAATCAAATTTAACGAATAATCACGATATTAAATGCTTGCCAGTAAGTGAATTAGTTATTTTTTTCTTAGATCAAAATTCGGTTTTAAAGGTAAGAAGGTGTTACGAAAAGCGGATGATATGTTTGAAAGGCGTAAAGCCGGTCAGGAACACAGTGGGCGCTTCCACAGGTGGGAGCGCGCCGCGTAATGCAATGTTCTTGTGCAAGCCAATTCCCGGTCCAAAAGAAATTGTGTCACCATTCAAGCTGTAACTCCCGGTCCCCTCTTTCAGCAGCCACGAATCTTTGGCTTTTTCAATCTGGGTAAGCCCGGTGAATGTTCCGCCCGGCCTGAAAATAAGTTCAAGAGCCAACGGGACGCGTTCAGTGCCGGAGGTTTGGATCTCGATCTGCATGCCATTATCCGTTTCGCTGATCAGGATTTTTGTTTCCAGGGTCTGCACTTCACTAACAGGCCGGAAGAGGCGCGGCATTTTCTCCCAGTCTCCGTCTTTGGCAATAAAATCTTTGGGATAGGGTTGGTAATAAGGTCCTTCCAATGTCTGAGTAAGTTCCCACGTTTTTCCCTGCTCAACAATTTGCTCCGACTGAAACTGACCTTTGCCAAAAAACGAAGAGGCCAGTCGCACGCCCTGCAAAACCGCATTTCCTTTCATAAATGTAAACCAGGTAGGGTTGTTGGCGATCAATGTGCTGTCCCAGTTTCCCCGGCGGATGCGGACGAGGCCCGAATTTGGGTAAGTTTTGACATAGTTAACCGGCAGCGGCTTGGGAGCGGGCAAGTCTTTCCATAATGTCTGGTCGGCGAGGTAATAGTCCAGGAAACCGCCGATTTTAAGCCCGGCCGTCTTTTCGATCATCTGGCACATTGCTGCATACCCACCGTTTTGATCTTTCAAAGCCATATAGCGATAAGGATAATAATAGTTTTCCAATGTCCCTATTAATGCCTTATCCTGCCGACCTGACGCATCGGTAACGATTTCGCCATTCGGATGAACGTAAAACATCGTCATATCCAGGTTCTTCCGTACGTTGTCCAACAGTTCTGGTTTGTTGAAGCCATTCGCAATCGTGATAAGCAGCCGATCGGTCAGTGAGGAATAAATAAAAGTGCTTTTTTCATTGTATTGCCCATCCTCATCCATATCAATGTGTTCACCGAGCCATTCTTCCGCCCTGGCCACATACTTGGGATCGGGCCAGAGCGAGTTGAGCCTGGCCAGCGCCGCACACACCACCCATCTGTGATTGGGCGTGTGTATCCCACCGACCGACAATGCATTTCCGCCCCGGATCAGGAAGGTTTCAAGGTTTGCGAGCATTTTTTCAGAACCTTTTGTCCCTGATTTCTGAATGAGCGTATATGCGGTTGCGAGGCGCTTCACGAGAAATCCTGTATCCGGCGTCGAATGAAAATTGGTGGAAAGCAAATCAATGGTTCCATCCGCATGCTGCGTTTTGACAAGATATAATGCTGCCAGGTCCATATCAGCCAGTAATTCGGGCGATTGAAAAAAGCGGGAGTTCGAAGACGAGATTGCATTGCCGCCTGCCTGGATCAGTGCGGATGTAGTGTGTGGATTAACAATGTCAAAAGCGTCCATCAGGCCACCATATGCGGGGTTTGCAGCATCCTTAATCTGCAATTTTCTGATCGCCTCTACACCGATATCATTTTGTTTTACCAGCGTATCCAACCATTCCGGCATTTTTTGTATCTTCTTGGTTACAGTGCTGAATGAGAGCGCTGAGGTGATGGGTAATGTGCAGATTCCAGCAGCCGCCCCTTTTACAAATATTCTTCTGTTCATTGTAGGATATGGTTCTTATGCCTTCAAAAGGAGCGGAAACGAAGGGGTTACTTGCTGATAGAACTTATACTACATTATTTCCATTATTTGTGCCGGATGCATTGGATTTGAATAAAAATTAGAACAAATTTGATCCCGATTTTACAACTAGTAAGAATGTTTTGTTTGCCGTTTGCTAACTGCGTTTTCAAAAGCCCGAAGTTTTCGAGAGCTTTAATATGCCTTTTTGGCCTTCTCCACACCATCTATTACATTTTGTTTGCCGGAAATTTCAAATGAAAACAACGCTACTACGCAATTTAAGTTTGGGCTACCTTCTTTTGCCTAACCTGATTTTTTCGCTGGGATGGTTTCGGTTGCCTTTGTCCGTTATGCTTGCGCTGGCGATCATCTGCATTTTCGTTTATAATTATCGCCTCGAAAAAAACAATCTGGCCGAACTCAGCAGCAAGCAGCTGGTTCAGATATCCGTTATTTCCTTGCTCATTATTGCATTCTCGGGTATAGGGGGATTTTGCTTCCAGGCATTTGACTACTGGGCACATAATTCAAAATACTACACGCTCTTCAATCATTCCTGGCCGGTTTTATTTAAGGCAAATGGCCGTTATGCTTGTCATTATTTCGGCTTTTTCCTGGTTCCCGCGCTGATCTCCAAAATGCTGGGCGAATTATCAGGAATAGCACTTTATCTGTGGGCTTCTCTGGGCCTGTTTCTTGGGTTTTGCTGGATATTCATTTTTACGGGAAAAAGTTATCTGTCGCTCGTGCTGTTCCTTTCGCTGGGAGGCATAGGGCATTTGGTGAAAGTGGTTACTTTGAGGTTAATCGGTCTCAATTATCACGTGCCCCCGTTTTTCACAGAAATCTGGCCCGTGCTTTATCAGGCGCAATGGGCGCCTAACCAGCTAATCCCGATCATCATTGTTTCGTCCATTCTCTTCCATGATTATGTGTATTTGAAAAAGCCCGAACGCAGCTTCCTGGCCGTAATCGCCATTTTTATCTGGGGGATTTTCCCTTCGATCGTTTTTGTGATCATTTTCTCAATGCTTATCCTGCTGCGTTATGGCAGGGATATCAAAGCATTTTTCCAACGTCAGGTGCTGATTGACATTCTCGTTCCCGGCCTGATCTTCATCCCGACTTTCTTCTATTTCTTGTCTGGTAAAAGTTCGGTTATAGCAGGTTTTATATGGCAGTTCAACCCTTTGAACGAGATCGCATTTCACTATTTCTTTGGTGTGGTCATTGATCTGGGCGTGCTGATCGGCATTGTGTTCATCCTGAACCTTCATAAAAACATCAACCGGGACATCATAGTAGCATTGTTTACGCTCCTTATCCTGATTTCGCTGGTGAGAATGGGTAAATGGAACGACTGGTTCCTGAGAGGCAATACACCGGTTTTGACATTGCTCTCGCTTTTTATCCTGCAAGGTTTTTCCACCTGGATCAAAGAGCATCCGCATTGGTACAAGCAGAAAGTGGCATATCCTTTAATGATATTTCTTTTGCTGGGCCTTGTGGTTCCTATGTCGCAGATCCGGCGTGCCTTGCAGGAGAATGTGGTTACGTCCATGCTTTTCCCGGACAAGGTGAAATTTACTCCTTATCCTTACAATCAGTTTGAAGATTTTTATGAGCTGGGCCTGAGCATTTATTCCCAGCAGGAAGCCAATCAGTTTCTAGGCCAGAAAGGGTCTATCTACGAATTGTATTTAGCACGATAACACAAACCTTCTCATATCTCAGCCCCCGAGTGTTTTCAAAAACTTGGGAGCAATTCTGTTTTTAGAGGCCTGCTCGTACGCATAGGCCATGCGGATCAGGTCCGCTTCTCCATAAGCTCTTCCCAGAAACGAGATCCCGATCGGAAGCTCGTCCACTGCACCCATAGGAACGGTCACAGAAGGAAATCCCGATATAGCAGCCGGTCCATAGCCGCCATATCCCGTCCAGAAATCACCATTTACCAGGTCATTACACCAGGCCGGGCCAGTCGCCGGGCCACATAAGGCATCCAGTTTTTCGGATTCGAAAAGCCGGTTTAATTCCACTCTTACATTCAATATTTTCTGGCGGGCATCCTGATATTGTTTTGATTCCAGATCACCTCTCGTTTGGGAAATTTCAAGCAATTCCTGCTGAAAATAGGGCATTGCTTTCTCTGCATTTGCTTTGTTGAATGCAATGAGCGCTTCGAGCGACTTTATCTTCGCATTGGATTTATAAAGATATTTATTGAGTCCATCCTTGAACTCGTATTGCAACAATATGGATTCAGCCCCATCCGTACTTTGGGCCTTCATATAATCGACCTCCACAATCACAGCGCCTTTCTGTTTCATCTGGTCCAACGCTTTTTTCAAAAGGGCATCTACATCTTCGTGCTGTTTCAAAAATCCCTTTTCGATTCCAATGCGCTTGCCTTTCAAGCCATTGGCATCAAGCGATGAGGAGAAATCTTTAAAATGCGCATAATCCACGCGGGTATCTGCCGGCTCGGACGGATTGGCACCGACCATTGCTCCGAGCAGCATAGCCGCATCGGCAACAGTCCGGCCGAGTGGTCCGGCGGTGTCCTGCGTTGCTGATATCGGGATAATGCCCGTCTGGCTCACGAGCCCCACAGTCGGTTTGATGCCTACAACGCCGTTCATGGCTGCCGGGCAGGCGATGGAGCCATTGGTTTCCGTGCCCACAGCTACTGCGCAGAGGTTAGCAGCCACCGCCGCTCCCGATCCGGAACTCGACCCGCAGGGCGAACGGTCCAGGATGTATGGATTTTTGGTTTGACCGCCGCGGCTGCTCCATCCGCTCGTCGAACGTGTAGAGCGAAAATTGGCCCACTCGCTCATATTGGTCTTTCCAAGGATCACGGCGCCCGCCTCACGCATTTTCTGCACGACAAATGCGTCCAATGATGCAATGTTACCGGCTAGCGCGATGGAGCCCGCCGTTGTCTGCATTTTGTCCTTTGTATCAATGTTGTCTTTGATTAAAACAGGGATTCCGTGCATAGGGCCTCGCACATTTCCTTTCTTCCTCTCCGCGTCCATTGCGTCTGCAATCGCTATCGCATCAGGATTCACCTCGATCACCGCATTGATTTTCGGGCCGTTACGGTCCAGTAAGGCGATTTGATCCAGGTAACTTTTTGTGATGGAGCGGGATGTTAATGTTCCTTTTTTCATTCCATCCTGCATTTGTGCCACCGTCATTTCTGATAATTGAAATGAATCCTCATCCTGTGGCTCCCTATTGCTCGTCTCGGAATTACATTTAAAAAGAGGAAATGCAGCCAGGGTAATTCCTGCCGCAGATGTGAGGCGCACAAAGTTTCTTCGTTTCATAGGAGCATTCGTCGTCAGTAGATTGCAATATAAAAAGTCCTTGAAGCATTCGTTTAGCTGCGCGGAATTTTTTCAGACAACTGCTTCCATATCCAGAAGATCAGCCAGGCGGGAGACAAAATGACAACGGTAATAATGGTCGCAATCGCGAGGATCGCTGCGAACAGGATCTTGAAAAACAGGACGAGAAATTTTGCCATGTTGCGTTATAGGTGTGTATGTTGTAGAATAAATTATTCTTATACTTTCTTGCGTCTCGAATGTGTTTGACAAGCATTGTAAAAATTCCCTTGTTACCATAGTCAAAACTGCCTAAAAGCCCTTAAATGTTTAAATTTATAAGAAAATTATCATATAAAATTAGGCTGGCATGGTTATTTATTTAATTTTGTCATTGAAAAATATCACATAAACAGTAACGGCTATGAACTTCATCACCAACATCATATATTACTCAGGTAAGCTTCTGTTCGCGACGATCTTATTTGTTGCGATGATCATTTCAACCATCATTTCCCTGCCATTTATTGGCGCCGGGATGATTAAGGACGCGATTGACTCTCATCCGCACCAGCATGCAGACCGGAATCACATGGCGGATTACTTTGGATAATAGCATATTGAACTAATTAATAGCCAAAAGGGGTGCGGATTCAGATCTGCACCCCTTTTTTTATGGTGTAAGCGGTACGGCAGCATGGCAACATTCGGCCGTAAAAAGCAGTTATTATCTCAAATCGAATACTTTTGAACATTCAAAATACAGCTTATCATATCAAAGTAAATGGCAGTAAAGTTTTCAGATAACAAATACAAATGGGCGATCGCTTTGGCATTGAGTACAATAGCCAGCTTTTGTAATGCCCAGGAAAGCCGGTATAGTTTCGAAAAAGGCATGATGGGATCTCCTTTCAAGCTAGTTTTTTATGCAAAAAACGACTCCATAGCCAATGTCGCAGCACAGGCAGCATTCAAACGCATTGAAAAACTGAATGAACTATTAAGCGATTATCGCGACGGAAGCGAAATAAACCTGCTCTCAGCGCAGTCAGGCAGCGGTAAATGGGTCCAGGTGAGCGACGAACTCTTCAACATTCTCGCCATCAGCCAGGATATCAGCCAAAAAACAGACGGTGCTTTCGACGCGACATTGGGGCCAGTGGTTCAAATGTGGCGCCATGCAACTCGGAAAGGAATTTTCCCCGCCGATTCTGCTATCCGGGACGCCATGTCCAGAACGGGTTATAAGAAATTAAAACTTGATGCAAAGCGCAAAAAAGTGCTTTTAACACAAAAAGGCATGCGGCTGGACATTGGCGGGTTAGGCAAAGGGTTTGCAGCCGAGGAAGCGGTGAAAGTACTGAGAAGCTTTGATATCAAGTCCATTATGATGGATGCGGGGGGTAAAATAGTCCTCACCAATCCGCCGCCGGGAACAAAAGGATGGAACATTACCATTTCAAATGGCAGTGATTCCCTCAAAACAATGCCTTTGTCACACGTCGCGCTCGCCACATCCGGCCCGACATATCGCTATATGGAATACAACGGAATCAGGTATTCGCACATTGTGGATCCAAAAACGGGCATAGGGCTGCTGTTTCACGTGCGTACCACGGTAATTTCACCGGACGGAACGGTGGCGGATGCACTCGCAACGGCGTTCAGTGTTGCGGGAATAGAAAAAAGCAAACAAATGATAACGCAGTTTCCGGAAAGCAGGGTTTGGCTGGTGGAGAAGCAGGAGGAGCAAGTGGCGGAATGGAACACCTTGGAATAATTTTTTAGCTTTTGCCCAAAGCACAGCTCTTATCGCTTTTTTCGCTACACCTTATGACAAAGACCATTTTTATCGCTTCCGCCGAGCCTTATGCAGGGAAGTCAGTGATTGCATTGGGCCTGGTGAATATGCTTTTGTCCAAAACGCAAAAGATCGGTTTTTTTAAACCCATTATTTCCCAGCAGGAGCCGGGGCGAAAAGACAAGCACATTGAAGCCATTATCAACCATTTTTCGCTTCCTATTCCTTACGAGGATACATTTGCATTCACCCGTCAGGAAGTTTTGCAGCATCCCGAATCGGAAAACTGGGGTGAAATGATCAACACGATCATCAGCAAGTTCAAAAAGCTGGAAGAGGATTATGATTTCACGGTCATTGAAGGAAGCGATTTTTTAGGCGAAGGGATTGCTTTTGAATTTGAATCCAACGCGGCCATTGCCAAGAATCTGGGCGCACCTGTGCTCACGATCATTAATGGTGAAAATAAATCCACCGCGCAGATCATCAACTCGGCGCTGAATGTGCTCCGAAATTTCGAATCGCGTGAAGTGCAGGTGCTGGGCATTGTGGCCAACCGCGTGAAGGCCGAGCAGGTGGAAGATGTGCGTGAGTTGCTTCGGATGCAATTGCCAGCCGACATTATGCTCACCGTCATTCCCTGGGAAAAGGCGCTGCAAAGTCCGACCATGCGCGAGATCACGGATGCGCTGGATGCAAAAGTTTTATTCGGCGAACATTTGCTTTCCAGCCAGGTGGATAATTACGTGACGGGCGCAATGATGCTGCCCAATTTTTTAAACCATATCAAAGAAAATGTCCTGATCATTACGCCGGGGGACCGGGGTGACATTGTGATAGGTGCCTTGCAGGCGAATCTTTCTACCAATTATCCCAAAGTTGCAGGCATTGTCCTGACGGCCGGCACTGTTCCGGAAGAGCCTGTTATGCGGCTGATCGAAGGTTTGCAAACCCAGATTCCGATCATAGCAGTGCAGCAAGGCACGTTCGGCACGACGACGGCCATAGGCGCGATCCATTCGCGGATCACTGCGGATAACACCAAAAAGATAGAGCTGGCTATCGACACTTTTGAAAAATATGTGGATATGAAGGTGCTGGACGACAAGATCATCACATTCCAGCCCGAAGGAATCACACCGCACATGTTTCAGTATCAGTTGGTTAAATGGGCCAAAAGCCAGAAAAAACACATTGTGCTGCCGGAAGGAAATGACGACCGGATTTTACGTGCTGCTGCAAGGTTAATCAGCCAGAATGTGGTTGATCTGACGATTCTTGGTGATCCGAATGAAGTTGCGGCTTCTATCAAAAGGCTAGGCATTGATCTGGACCTGAATGTGGTCAAAATAGTGAATCCAGCTAACTCGGAAAATTACGAAGATTACGTGCAGACACTTTATGAGCTGCGTAAGAATAAAAATGTAAACGAGGAAATGGCTCGCGACCTGATGACCGACGTCTCTTACTTCGGAACTATGATGGTTTACAAAGGTCATGCAGACGGAATGGTGTCGGGTGCGGTGCATACGACGCAGCACACGATCCGGCCGGCATTGCAGTTTATCAAAACAAAACCGGGCGTTTCCATCGTCTCGTCTATTTTCTTCATGTGCCTGCCCGACCGCGTAGCGATCTTTGGCGACTGCGCCGTTAACCCGAATCCAACGGCATCGCAGCTGGCCGACATTGCCATTTCTTCCGCTGAAAGCAGTGCCAGGTTTGGCATTGAACCGCGCATCGCCATGTTGTCTTACTCGTCGGGAACGTCGGGAGAAGGGGAGGACGTGGAAAGGGTGCGGGAAGCGACAGCCATCGTGAAGCAGCGCGCGCCGCAGCTGAAAGTCGAAGGGCCGATCCAGTATGACGCTGCTGTGGACCCGATTGTGGGCAATCAGAAATTATCTAATTCCGAAGTGGCGGGAAAAGCCAGCGTACTGATTTTCCCGGATTTGAACACCGGAAACAACACCTATAAGGCCGTTCAGCGTGAAACGGGCGCATTGGCGATCGGGCCGATGTTGCAGGGATTGAACAAGCCCATCAATGATCTGAGCCGCGGCTGCACCGTGGACGATATTTTCAACACCGTGGTAATCACCGCCATTCAATGTCAGCAAGAATGAACATTCTCATCATCAATTCGGGCAGCAGCTCGCTGAAATATCAGTTTTTCAAAATGCCCGATCAGCAACCGCTCAGTGCGGGGATTGTGGAGCGGATTGGAAAAGAAAACTGCTTTATAAGGCATAAGGTGCAGAAAGACGGCGTTGAAAAGCTGACAGAAAGTACATTCTTCGTAAAAGATCACGCGGAAGGCCTTCAAAAAGTTGTGCAGCTGCTCACTGATTTCGAAACCGGGATCATTGAAAATATAAATGAAATAGAAGTGGTCGGACACCGCGTGGTACATGGCGGGGAGGATTTTACAACTGCTGTAATGGTGACGGATGAGGTGAAGGAAAAGATCCGTTCCTTATTCTCGCTCGCGCCGCTGCATAATCCGGTGAATTACAAATGCATTGAAATTGCGGAAAAAACATTTCCTAACGCAAAGCAGGTTGCCGTTTTCGACACCGCATTTCACCAATCCATGCCTGAATATGCCTTTCGTTACGCCATTCCCGAAAAATATTACGCTGAGATGCGCATCCGCGCTTACGGATTTCATGGGACAAGCCACAAATATGTGAGTGCTGCAGCGATGGCGTGGATGGGCAAGCCGGATGCCAAGATTATCAGCATTCACTTGGGAAATGGTTGCAGCATTACGGCCGTGGATAGCGGCAAGTCGCTGGATACGAGCATGGGTTTCGGGCCTTTGAGCGGATTGATCATGGGAACAAGGTCGGGCGACATTGATCCTTCCGTAATCCTGCATTTGCTAAGGCAGGAACGCAGGACGCCGGACGAAATGGATATTTTATTAAACAAACAATCCGGAATGCTCGGGCTCACGGGCCATAGCGACATGCGCGATGTGCGGAAACTGCTGGAAATGGGCAATTATGATGCGGAACTCGCCTCGGATATGTATGCCTATCGGATTAAAAAATACATTGGTTCCTATGCCGCCACATTGAACGGTCTCGACGCAGTCATCTTTACAGCCGGCGTAGGCGAGAATGATCCGCAGATGCGCGAGCGCGTTTGCAGGGATATGGAATTTTTGGGATTAAAAATCGATCAGGATGCAAATCGCATCAAATCATCCGATATTAAGGAAATCAGTTCGGCAGAGTCGCGGGTGAAAATCCTGGTTGTGCCTACAAATGAGGAGTTTGAGATCGCCCGGCAAAGTTTTGAGCTGCTGAGCGAGGAGCCGCCTTGTGAGCAAGTGGAATTGTATTAATCGGATAAATATTAGTTTTAAATTATAGTTTTAAATGGTTGTTTAAATTATTTATTTAAAACAGTTGTGAGAGGGATTTTTTTTGCAGACCTTTGGTTTGTATTAATACATTGTGCGGTTTAGAATAACCTGACAGAAACTTAAATAAGACAAGCAAGTGAAGTGCATAGGAGAAAAAAGCGAGGACAAGATTAAGGAGGCGGCAAGAAGGGTTTTTCTTAAAAAAGGTTTCGATGGAACAACGTCGAGAGACATTGCCCGCGAAGCTGATATGAACATTGCATTGACGAATTATTATTTCAGAAGTAAGGAAAAGCTGTTTCTTGAGATTTTCAGTGAAGTGCTGGATATGTATTTTAACAGCACGCTCGAAATTCTCAATAAGAAGATTGACATTAAGAGCAAGATTTCGGAGATGATCGAAAACGATTTCGATATGATGAAAAATGAGCCTGATTTGGTGATTTTTATCATGAATGAAATTCACAAGGAACCGGACCGCTTGTTCTCTGGCATGTCGGTTTTCAAAAAATTACAGGAATCCTATTTTACAACCCAGCTGGAAGAAGGCATTGCGAATGGAACGATCCGGGAGCTCAGACTCGAAAACTTGCTGCCGCTGATCAAATGCTCTGTTGAATTTATTTTCCTGGGAAAACCCATTCACAAGAAGCTTTACAATATGACGGATGAAGATTTTGAAAAGTTTGCAGAAACTCAGAAAAACCACATCAAGGAAATGATTTGCAATTATTTGGTAATCAGTTAATCTAAATTTTTTTTGCCCTCCGTTTAAACAAACATTTAAAATAAACATTTACTTGAAAATTAGCCATGAAATTAAAATTTCATATCGCAGCCCTATTGTCTTTTGTGGCGATAGGCAGCACAAAAGCGCAGGAATATTCGCTGCCGCAACTCTTAGAATTAGCCATGAAAAATGATTTTTCCATTCAGTCGGCGCAGCTGGAAGAACGGAAAACAAACGCAAAGATTGACGAGGTGAAATCTGCCTTACTGCCTAATGTCGCGGTTTCCGGAGATTACAGACGTTATTTCAAAATCCCAGGACAGGTGGTGCCCGCAAGCGCATTCGGCGGGCCAGAAGGACAGTATAGCACATTGGCGTTCGGGTTGCCTTACAATTTGTCAACGACAGCGCAAGTGACTCAGAATCTGTATAATCCGTCTGTAAAATATGCATTGAAAGCAGCTAATCTCAATCGCGAGCTGACTTCATTAAGCACGGTGAAAACCAAAGAAGATGTGGCTTACAATGTAACGGACGCCTATTACAATCTCGTTACGGTGGTGCAGCAAATGGCTTTTTTAGATAGCAACCTCATTTCGCTGGACCGCATGCACAAAGTTTCAGACCTCCTTTATCAGAATAAGTTAGGCCAGCGCGTGGATGTTGACCGGATTTTAATCAACAAAACTACAACAGAAACGCAGCTGGCCACTTTAAAAGACAATTACAGCCAGCTCGTCAATCTTCTCAAATATTACACCGGCACGTCACAGACCGATTCCTTGCGTATAGCAATTAACGTTAGTGACGTTTCGCTGCCTGCACAAGCGCAGGATGCTGAATTAAGGCGCACGGATGTGGCATTATTGAATAAGCAACGTGATCTGAATGAGTTGCAGGACAAGAACATTAAGTCCGGATTTATCCCTACTGTGAATGCCTACGGAGTCGCTAATATGGCGTTCTATGCCAAAGGGGGCGAGAATTCAACGTTTCAGGATGTGCCTGGTTACTGGGCTGGTTTGCAGCTGAACTGGAATGTGTTCGACGGAATGGCCCGACGCGCCAAACGCACTCAGAATCAGATTGATAATGACAAATTGAATGTGCAGTTGAGGCAAGTGAAAGAGTCAATCGCCATGGAAGAAGCCAATGCGCGCAACAAATTCGCCGTAGAACAAAGGAACATTAATGCTAAGAAAGACCAGGTGGCGCTGGCATCCAGGGTTTACAAACAGATCCAGCTGCAATTCAAGGAGGGAACGGTTTCGCTGACAGATGTTATTCAAGCTGAAAACAGCAACCTGGACGCCCAGAGCAATTATCTCACATCGCTTGTCCAATTGCTGAAAGCTGAGCTGGAATGGAAAAAAGCGACCGGCTCACTCATTCAAAAATAACACTCAACTACTGTACTAAACATTAACATCAAGATTATGAAACGTTTACTTATATTTTTAGCCGTGATTGCAGGCATAGGACTTACTGCGGCAAAATTGCTGGACAACAAAGAAAAGACAGCACAGAAAGTTTACATACCCGATACAGATCCCAAAGTAGGTGTGAAAGTTGCCGTCGCAGAAATACGGCGATTATCACAGGAAGCATCCTTTTTGGGATCTTTTACTCCCAACCGCAAAGTAGAGATCCGTCCGCAGGCAGGCGGCGAAATCGTTCGTCTGAACATTGAAGAAGGACAATTCGTAAAGGCCGGACAACTGATCGCCAAGCTGGACGACGAGCAATTGCGTTACCAGATCGAGGCCGCGCAGGTTACATTGGAAGGTTATCAGAATGATTTGAAACGTTACGAAGTGCTCGTCAAAGGCGACGCGGTTCCTGCGGTAAACCTGGAAAGAACTCAGCTGAGCATTCGCAGCACAGAAGCGCAGATCAAGCAATTGAAAAAACAGGTTGCCAACACCAGCATCATCGCTCCTTTCTCGGGGATTGTGACGGCCAAAATGGTTGAAAAAGGCTCCGTAGTGAGCATAGGAACGCCTATGGCCGAGATTACAGACATTTCCCTGCTGAAATTGGTGGTGAATATTCCTGAAAAATCGGTAAATGAGTTTCGCAATGGCAAAACGATCGGCATTAAAACGGATGTTTATCCTGACGCAGATTTCAAAGGGAAAGTGACCATGGTAAGCGCAGAAGGCGATGATGCGCACAATTATCCGGTAGAGATCACGGTTCAGAATTCACAGAAAAATCCATTGAAAGCAGGCATGTATGGCTCCATCGCCAACACTGGCGAAGTGAAGGGCGAAGCATTGGCCGTGCCACGCCAGGCAATTACGGGTTCAGCGAAACAGCCACAGGTTTACGTGGTTGAAAACGGCAAAGCAAACATGCGCGACGTAGCCATCGGCGCCACGACCAACGAATTTTATGAAATCACAAAAGGACTGAAAGCGGGCGACAAAGTCGTGACCAGCGGACAGATTAACCTGCAAAACGGAACTTCTGTTGTTGCACAATAACACTCATTAGCCAGGGAAAACATGAAATTTATTCAAACCATATTGAAACGTCCGTCGATGATCATTGTACTGTTCGCAGTGCTGATCCTGGGTGGGCTTGTTTCCTACACGCAGCTGAACTACATGCTGCTACCGGAATTTTCCGTCCCGACGATCACGATCACAACGGTTTACCCGGGCGCAGCGCCGACGGAAGTGGAATCGGAGGTAAGCAAGAAAATTGAAGACGCTGTTTCCGGATTGGACAACATCAAGGAAGTGACTTCCAAATCTCTGGAAAGCGCATCATTGGTGATCGTGGAATTCAAAGCCGGAACGGACATTGATAAAGCCTTGGAAGATGCGCAGCGCGATGTGAACAACATGCTCAGCGACTTGCCGGACGACGCTGAAACGCCGTCCTTATCTAAAATATCACCCAGCGATCAGCCGATTATGCAGCTGCTCGCAACTTCAAGCTTGCCAAATGAAGTGTTTTATCAGCAGGTTGAAGACAAATATCTGCCCATACTAACACAGATCGAAGGCGTTGCCGAAATCACAATGACCGGCGGCGACCAGCGCGAAATCCGCGTGAATGTGAACAACGACAAGCTGAATTTTTACGGCTTATCGCTTTTGCAGGTTACCCAGGCCATTAACCAGGCTAACCTCGACTTCCCAACCGGAAAAGTAAAGAGCACGAGCGAAAACATGACATTGCGTCTCGCCGGAAAGTTTACTTCTATTGACGACATCAGGAATCTGGTAATCACCTCGCCAGTAACCGGCAGTCCCATCCGCGTGGGCGACGTTGCTAACATTACCGACGGACTTACTGACGCAGAAAGCATTAGCCGTTACAACGGCATCAACGGGATCGGGTTGTTTGTAAAAAAACAATCGGACGCCAATGCGGTGGAGATCAGCAAATCCATTCAGGCGAAGCTTTCGGAGATTGAAAAAACGAATGCAAAGGACAAGGTGAAATTTGCGATCGCGTACGACAGCAGCATTTTTACATTGGAATCCGTGGAAGCCGTAACGCATGACTTGATCATTGCGGTAATCCTGGTGGCTGCGGTAATGCTGTTGTTCCTGCACAGTTTCCGGAATGCATTCATTGTTATGGTATCAGTTCCGGCATCGTTGATCGCGGCTTTCCTATTCATGTATTTGATGGGTTACTCGCTGAACCTGATGACTTTACTGGCACTTTCGCTGGTGATCGGGATTTTGGTCGATGACTCTATTGTAATTCTGGAAAACATTCAGCGACATCTGGAAATGGGCAAAAACCGCTGGGATGCGACCATTGAAGGGGTTACCGAAATTGGATTTGCGGCATTGGCCATCACATTGGTAATCGTAGTGGTTTTTGTTCCGATCACATTTGTGAACTCGGTAATCGCCGATTTGCTTCGTCAATTCAGCTTAACAGTTGCGTTTGCGACTATGGTCAGCTTGCTGGTAAGTTTTACACTTACACCCTGGATGACTTCCAAAATGGCGCGGATCGAACATTTGGATCCTAAAAATCCGGTGCAGGCTTTCTTGTTATGGTTTGAAAAGGGCCTTACCAAGATGACCAAATGGTATCACGGCAGTTTGCAGTGGGTGCTTGGCCATAAGCTGGCGTTTTCAGGAATTTTGATAGCGATTTTTGGGATGACAGTTTGGGTAATGAGCCTGGGAATCATTGGTTCAGAGTTCGTGGCCGAAGGTGATCAGGGTAAGTTTCTGCTGACCATGAAATTGGATAAAAGTGCTTCATTGCAACAGAATAACCTCACATCCAGACAAATAGAGGATTATTTAAGACAAAAACCGGAAGTGAAAACGATCTTCGCCAATGTTGGCGGAGCGAGCACAGGTTTGAACAGCTCCGGCCGCGGTGAAACCAACCGGACAGAACTAACAGTAGAACTGATCCCCGCAGAAGAGCGTAAGAATGCACAACCGACTGAGGATTACATGCTTGCCGTTCGGAAAGAATTGGAACAAAAATTCGCAGGCGTGGAATTCAACTCCGCAGCTGTGGGAATGGTGAACTCCGGCGCGTCTCCGATCGAAATTTTCCTGAGCGGCGATGATCTGGATAAGATCCTGGTTTCTGCCAATGACTTGGCTAACAGATTAAGAAAAACACCCGGCGCAAACGACGTGAATGTGTCCGTAGAGGCAGGTAACCCCGAAGTAAGGGTCGAAATTGACCGCGAAAAAATGGCGAAGCTTGGTCTGGACATTCAGACTGTGGGTGCGACCATGCAGAATGCATTTGCGGGAAATGACGATTCCAAATACCGGGATGGCGGTGAAGATTACGAGATCCGCATCATGCTGGACGCGTTCGACCGGAAAAACCCGGATGACGTCAAAAACATTAATTTTTACAGTCCCGCCGCTAAGCGTCCGGTTCGCCTGGCAGAATTCGCAAACGTGAGTCTAAGCAACGGACCGTCGATTGTGGAGCGCAAGAACCGTCGTTCATCCGTAACTGTAACCGCTAATACATTAGGGATTGGATCGGGAACATTGGTGAGCAATATTCAAGCCGGGTTAGTAGAGAAGCCACTTCCATCAGACATTATTCTGACATGGGGAGGCGACGCGAAAAACCAGAGCGAAGGTTTTGGTTCACTGGGGCTGGCGATGCTGGCGGGGTTGGTTTTGGTATACTTTATCATGGTGCTGCTTTACGACAGTTTTGTTTATCCGCTCGTGGTGTTGTTCTCGATTCCGGTGGCCGTTGTCGGGGCGCTTCTGGCACTTGCCTTGTCATCATCGAACATCGGTATTTTTGCCCTTTTGGGAATGCTGATGCTGATCGGGCTTGTAGTTAAAAATGCAATTCTGATCGTCGACTTTGCAAATCAGCAAAAAGAGCTGGGCGTGCCGTTCCGGGAAGCGATCCTGATCGCAGGAGAAGAGCGTCTTCGTCCGATTCTGATGACGACCATTGCGATGGTGATCGGTATGGTACCTATTGCCACGGCAACCGGCGCAGGGGCAGAATGGAAGAATTCGCTGGCATGGGTTTTAATAGGCGGACTGACCAGTTCAATGCTTTTAACCATCTATCTCGTGCCAATGATGTATTACCTGGTCGACAGAGTAGCGGAAAAGTGGTCATCCGCTAAATTCCGGTCGGGCGCGGTAACCAAAAGTATAGTGGTGGAAGAAGCGTAGTTGGGATAAACGTTAACATGAAAAAATTACTGTTTGATAAAGTTCCCCATTTTGAAAAACTGAAAGGCAAGTTGGTCAGAACTTGGCGTTTTAGGGGCTAAATGGATGAAAAGTGCAAAAAGTTTTTTTTCATGTTAACGGTAAAATGCAAAATGAATAGGGAATTTGATGAACTAGTATGGCAGGTATCGGGTTTACCTTTTAACTTTGAATGCCAGTAGATAAATTCCGGTAAAATGTTGCGGCCGGAGTGTAGTTTAAGAACAGTGAAATTAAAGGCCGCGGCGACTGAAACTGACATTTTTATCAAACTCAAGTTCTAAAAAAATTAGCATGGAAAATAACCACTACAATACCAACTGATCGCTCTGATCACCCCCACAGCCTCGGCTTGAAAGCCACCAGGCACCCCACTAAAAGAAGCTGTTGATTCTGACATTAATTACTTATGGGTAAAAAATTAAATAAGCGCATCGCCGAATTTAAAGACGCGGCTAACATTCGATCCAAAGGTCTTTATCCCTATTTCCGCCCCATCGAATCCGGGCAGGATACGGAAGTGATCATCAATGGTAAGCCGGTCCTTATGTTTGGGTCCAATTCTTATCTGGGATTGACCTCGCATCCTTACATTATTGAATCGTCGCAAAAAGCGGTTCAGAAATACGGAAGCGGATGTGCCGGTTCGCGATTCCTGAACGGAACGCTGGACATTCACGAGGAACTGGAAAGAAGGCTTGCCGCTTACACCGGAAAAGAAGCTTCGGTGCTTTTCAGCACGGGTTACCAAGCTAATTTAGGCGCCTTGTCAAGCCTTACGGGCCGTAACGATTACCTGATCCTGGACGAAAGCGACCATGCTTCCATCATTGACGGTTGCCGGTTGTCTTTCTCAAAAGTGATCAAGTATGCGCACAATGATATGAAAGACCTCAGGAAAAAACTGAGCCTTTTGCCGGAAGAAGCCGTGAAGCTGATCGCTACGGACGGAATTTTCAGCATGGAAGGCGATATCGTTAAACTTCCTGAATTGAATGCCATCGCAGCTGAGTTTGACGCTTCGGTTTTGGTGGATGACGCGCACAGTCTGGGTGTTATCGGGAAAAACGGAGCAGGAACAGCTTCCTACTTCGGCCTGACCGAGACTACTGATCTGATCATGGGAACATTCAGCAAATCGCTTGCCTCTTTGGGCGGCTTTATTGCCGGCGATGCAGCTACGATCGATTACCTGAAACACCGCGCACGGTCATTAATGTTCAGTGCGAGTATGACGCCGGCCGCAGTAGGCAGCACATTGGCAGCATTGGACATCATTGAATCCGAGCCGCATCACATTGAACGCCTTTGGGCCAATACAAGATATGCAAAAGAATTGTTGCTGGTAAACGGTTTCGACCTGGGCAAAACAGAAAGCCCGATCCTGCCGGTTTACATCCGCGATAACGAGAAAACATTCCTGATGACCAAGCTGTTGCAGGAAGATGGCGTGTTCGTGAACCCGGTGGTTTCACCAGCGGTTCGTCCGGAAGATTCGCTTATCCGTTTCTCGCTGATGGCGACGCACACTTTTGGGCAGATTGAAGAAGCAGTTGATAAAATGGCTAAAATATATCGTCAGATCTGTCCCGAAGCTGTAACCGCAAAACTATGAAGCGCATTGCCCACGTAAACTCTCCCAAAGACCTGGAACTGTTCATTGATTTTCCCCACGAATTACATAAGGAAAATCCCAATTACGTTCCCGAGCTCTTTATCGCGCAAAGAGATATGCTTTCTCCGAAGAAGCATCCCTTTTATGAACATTCGGAGGTTAAGCTGTTTTTAGCGTACGACGGAGATAAGATTGTGGGTAGGGTTGCGGCGATTGATAACCGCAATCATAATGCGTTTACAGGCCGAAAAGATGGCTTTTTTGGATTTTTTGACACGGTTAATGATCAGGAAGTCGTCGATCTGCTCATCGGGCAGGCGGCTGCGTGGGTGAAGGAAAAAGGAGCGGATAACCTGATCGGGCCGGTGAATTTGTCGACCAATGATACGGTGGGCCTGCTGATAGAAGGTTACGACCGGCCGCCAATGGCGATGATGCCTTACAATCCGCCGTATTACGTGCCTTTGCTCGAAAATACAGGACTTGTGAAAAAGACGGACCTGCTTGCTTACGAGATCAATGTGAACGAGGCAAATGATAAGTCGGTAAGGATGATCGAAGCGCTGGAAGGAAGGCTCAAAAGGAGCGGGATCACCATTCGCAAGATCAATCTGAAAGATTTCAAAAACGAGGTGGTGAAGATCCGGGAAATTTACAACAGCGCCTGGGACAAGAACCTTGGCTTTGTTCCGATGACCGAAAAGGAATTCGATTACCTGGCCAATGACCTGAAACTGGTCCTCGATCCCAATTTTTGTCTCGTTGCAGAGAAGGATAACAAGCTGGTCGGTTTCGTGTTGGGCATCCCCGACATTAACCAGATCCAGATCAAGATTAAAAAAGGACGTTTGCTGCCGACCGGAATTTTTAAATTACTGTTTGGCAAAAAAAATATAACCCGCATTCGCGTGCTGACATTGGGTGTGATTGAAGGTTACCGCAAAATGGGCATAGAAGCCTGTTTATACGGCCATATCATCAAAAACACTTACGGCACAAAAGTCACAGGTGGCGAATGTTCATGGATGCTGGAAGGCAATTATCTCATGAACCACGCCATTGAACAGATCAACGGCAAGCTGTACAAACGGTACAGACTGCTGGAAAAAGCAATATGAAAGAGAAAGTATTCATAACGGGGGCCAGCGGTTTCATCGGGTTTCACCTGGTAGAAGCAGCACTGGAAGCAGGCATGGAAGTGCACGCAGCAGTAAGGCCTTCCAGCGACCTGACCTTTCTGAAAAAGCTGCAAGGCGATTTGGGGAAAACCGGGAAAGGCCCGCTGACGTTTGTGAATACGAACTTTGAGTCAAGGGATTCCTTGACAGAATTACTGGAAGATGGAGGCTATTCCTACATTATCCACGCAGCAGGAGTGACCAAGGCTAAAAAAACGGCCGTTTACAACAAAGTCAATGCAGAATATTCCCTGCATCTGGCACAGGCCGCAATGTCAGCCAATATTCCTTTGAAACGCTTTGTTTTTCTGAGCAGCCTGGCCGCTATCGGTCCGCTTGCTTATGCTGAGCAACAGCCCATTACAGAGGAAACATTGCCCATTCCTGTGACCGATTATGGCAAAAGCAAGTTGCTGGCCGAGCAATATCTCGCGCAGGTGAGCGGCTTACCGTTGACCATTATCCGTCCGACTGCCGTTTACGGTCCCGGTGAAAAGGATTTATTTATTCTTTTCAAAACACTGAACAATGGATTGGATGCATATATAGGCAAGGGCCCGCAGCGGCTGAGCTTCGTGTATGTCAAAGATCTTGTGGCCGCCACCATGGCTGCAATGCTGGAAAACCAGCGCGAAACAACAGTATACAACATTTCCGACGGGCAAGCTTACGACCGCTATGCATTCGCAGACCGGTTCCGGGAAATCAGCGGCAAAAACATTTTCAGGGCACATTTGCCACTGCCTTTGGTAAAATTGATGGCCGGCTTCCTGGACTTCGTTTACGGATTCACCGCCGCAACCCCGGTTTTGAACAAGGAAAAACTCAAAGAGCTCACGGCTTCAAACTGGATCTGCAGCATTGAAGCAGCCAGAAACAGCCTGCACTACGCGCCGCAATACAACTTACGGCAGGGCATGCAGGAAACCCTGATGTGGTACAAAGAAAATAAGTGGCTTTAGCAATCGAATGCCGGATTGATCATCGTGCTGGGTTTTGAGCGTCCGGGTCTTCCGGCTTCCGGGCTCCGCAGTCTGCACGATTTATTAAAAACGCATCCATGAAAAATACGTTATGACGTTCACAAATGAAAACAATAAGTAAGTCGGTATGGTTAAAAGTTTCCCTGATCCTCTGTCTCGTACAGACCCTTTCCGGAACTGCCATAGCGCAAAGCACCACGACAATTAAAGGAACCGTTACCGACGCGAAAACAGGCGAAACATTGCCTTTCGTATCCGTCCTGATCCCCGGCACGACCATGGGAACAGCCTCCGACGCAGACGGAAAATACGCAATGACATTGCGTGAAGATTATAAAACCGTAAAGTTCACATACGTAGGATATCTCAGCGTTGAAAAACCCATCACGCCCGGCATTGAGCAAGTGATCAATGTGAAACTGGCTGTGGATGCTTCCATGCTCAAAGAAGTGACCATTAAGGGAAGAGGCCGTTACCGCAACAAGGATAACCCGGCTGTTCAGCTGATCCGCGAAGTGATTGCGCACAAGGACCAGAACAAAATGGCCGCCAATGACTTTGTGGAATATGAGCAGTACGAAAAGATCTCCTTCGCGCTGAGCAACCTGTCGGACAATTTCAAGGAAAAACGTATTTTCAAAAATTATCAGTTCCTTTTCGAAGATCAGGACTCTACGGCTATGGGCGGAAAGAATATGCTGCCGGCTTACATTCAGGAAAAGCTTTCGCAGATTTATTTCCGCAAAAATCCATATACCAAAAAACAATGGGTGCTGGCCAACAGAAGGGCAGAGTTTGATGCGAAATTTGTGGATAATGATGGTTTGAGCGCCTATTTCAACAGGTTATATGAAGATGTCAATTTGTACGAAAATGACATTTCCATCGCCACCAACTTATTGCTGAGCCCGATCGCAAATTCGGCGCCTACATTCTACAAATTCTTCATCCGCGACACGATTAAGACCGAAACGCCATGGCTTGTTGAACTGGGTTTTGTTCCAAGAAACAAGACAGATATGCTTTTTGAAGGTAAGCTGTACATTACACTGGACGGAAATTATGGTGTTCAAAATGCATATCTGACGGTTAATAAAGACATTAACCTTAACTTCATGCGTGACCTCGAAGCACGTTTGGAATATGAAAAAGGACCCGACGGACGCTACCACCCGACCAAGACAACATTGGGCATGGAGTTCGCCTTAGGCGAGAAAAATGCCGGGTTTTATGGGCAGCGCGTGGTGAATTTCAAAAATTACACGGTTAATCAAACCCGCCCGGACAGCGTTTACAGCGGGCCGAGTGAGGAGGTTGCATTCAATCCCGACGTAAAAACGGGCGAAGCATTCTGGGCTGGCGCGAGACATTTGCCGCTGGAAAAAATGGAGCTGAACATTTACAGAAATGTGGATACGCTGCAAACGATTCCATCCTTCCGCCGTACGATGGACATTGCCACCCTATTATTGTCAGGTTACAAGTCTTTTGGCAAAGTGGAAGTAGGGCCGGTGAACACGTTTTACAGTTTCAACCCCGTGGAAGGTTTCAGGCTTCGTTTCGGCGGACGCACGACCACGGATTTCAGCAAGCGCTTTTACATTGAGACTTATGCGGCTTATGGTTTTAAAGATCAGAAATGGAAATATTTCCTGAGCGGCACTTATTCTTTCAACAACAAGTCTGTTTACCATTTCCCACTGAATTACATCCGCGCCAGTTACCAGCGCGACACCAAGATTCCGGGCCAGGATTTGCAGTTTGTGCAGGAAGATAACTTCCTTTTGTCCTTCAAAAGAGGTGACAACAACCGCTGGCTTTACAATGATGTGTACAAGCTCGAATATGTCCGCGAGTTTGAAAGCCGCTTTTCTTACAAAATTGGTTTTACCAATTGGAGACAGACGCCAGCCGGAATTTTAAGATACGAAAAACTGAACAGTGAAGGCGAATTGCAGAATGTGGGCGGATTAAGCAACACAGAAGCCAACCTGGAATTACGCTATGCGCCGCATGAGCAATATTACCAGGGGAAACTGTATCGCACGCCGATCATTAACAAATATCCGATCTTCACAGTACGCTATAATGCGGGTTTGAAAGGCGTTTTCGAAGGTCAGAACCGCTATCATAATGTTTCAGCGAACATTGCAAAACGGGTTTACCTGTCGCAGTTCGGTTATGCAGATGTGACGGCTGAGGGAAGTTACATTTTTGGTAAAAACGTTCTTTTCCCGCTGCTTACCATTCACCGCGCCAACCAGACTTACGCTTACCAGCTCAACAGCTATAACCTGATGAACTTCCTGGAATTCGTGAGCGATCATTATGCGAGTCTTGACGTGCAGTACTACATGAACGGCTTTTTATTTAACAAAATCCCGTTGCTGAAAAAGCTGAAACTGAGAGAGGTTTTCAGTTTTAAAGGACTTATGGGCGGGCTCAGGGACGAAAACAACCCGGCCAATAACCCTGCACTTTTCCGCTTTCCCGTAGATGAGAACGGCAAGCCGATCAGTTACACATTGTCGCGCGAGCCTTACATTGAGGGAAGCGTGGGTATAGCAAACATTTTCAAGCTGTTACGCGTCGATCTGGTGAAACGTTTCACCTATCTCGACAATCCGAATGTTTCAGAATGGGGGATAAGGGCACGGTTCAGGCTTGATTTTTAAGAGAGGTTTAGAAAAAGACACCAATAATATGAACTACGCAATTATAGCGGCCGGAGAAGGATCACGATTGGCAAAGGAGGGTTTCGAACTCCCAAAACCCATGGTGACGCTGAATGGCGAAATGCTGATAGACAGGCTGATAGGGATTTTCATGCGGAATGATGCTGAAAAAATCATGATCATTATCAATGAAGAATCAGCCGTGCTGGAAAGTCATTTGAACGAGCTTAGCCTGACATTGCCGATTCATAAAGTGAAAAAATCAACACCGAGTTCGTTGCACAGTGTTTTTGAGCTGTTTGGCAGCGACCCGGAACTGAAAGAAATTTGCCTGACGACAACAGACACTGTTTTTAAAGAAGAAGAGTTCACAGCCTACATTCAGGAATTTGCAGGAAATGAAGAATTGGGGGGCCTCATGGCCGTAACCACATTCATCGACGACGAAAGTCCTTTGTACGTAACTATTGACGAGGCGGAGAACATTACCGCTTTCACGGATAAAAATACGACGGAAACACGCTTCATCTCGGGCGGAATTTATTGTTTGAGAAAAGAGGCTATTGCACTGGTCAATGATGCCGTGAATGGCGGAGTAAGCCGGATGCGGAACTTTCAGCGCAGTTTGCTGGAAAACAACATTCATCTGAAAGCCTATCCGTTTTCTAAAATCGTGGACGTGGACCATGTGCAGGACATTGCAACAGCCGAGCTTTTTTTGAGCCCGGAAGCAGCTGTTTGATTGAAAATTAATTGAGTAACCGACACCAAATAAAGGCAGGAGCGTTTGGCCTGCCGCAGCGTAAATGAGTGAATTAAATATCTTAGGCGTTCCGAGGAACCGCAAGTTCTCGCCTAACCACATTGGAAATGACGATGCGATTTTTTCTTTGACAGCAAAGGAATTAGAAAAAATGGGATGCAAAGTGCGGATCAGTTTTGAGGACGATTTTTTGAAAAATGAAAATATCGCCGAGCGGCATATCTTCACGATGGCCCGCCAGAAAGAAGTGGTTAAAAAATTGCAGGCGTTGGAAGAAAACGGTGCACAGGTCATTAACTCAGCATTCGGAATAGAAAATTGCTTTCGCACGAATCTGACAAATGCTTTAAACCAAAATAACATTCCCGTAGCCGAAAGCTACATTGTGCCAACGGATTACACAGGGGACGATGTTTTTGATGCCATTACAGGGAAAGGTTACTGGATCAAAAGAGGCGATTTTCACGCGATACACAAAGAGGACGTTTCATTTGCAGCCTCGCGTGAAGAAGCCAGGGAGATTTTGCGTGAATATGCATTGCGGGACATTCCGGATGCGGTGATCAGCAAACATTTGATCGGCGACCTCGTGAAATTTTACGGGGTGCGCGGGACGGATTTTTTCTTTTGGTTTTATCCTTATGATAACAACCATCATAAATATGTTGAATACCAGAACATTAACAGCGCATCGGCTTATTATCCTTTTGATGCGGAACGTTTGCAGCAAGTTGCTACGGACGCATCGGGCGCAGTTGGAATAGATATTTACGGCGGTGACGCCATTATAGGAAAGGACGGCAGTTTCCGAATTATCGATCTGAACGACTGGCCAAGTTTTGCGCCATGCCGTGACCAAGCCGCCGGACACATTGCCAGCATTATATACGAGAAATTTACAAAAAGCAATTAATGGATCCAGTTATAAAGCACAACGCCGCTCCCGAACCAGCGCCATCCGCATTTGAAAGCTCACTGAAATCCAACGATACAGAGGAGCAGATCGATATTTGGTTTTACCGCCCGATCGGCTATCAGATCGCATTGTTTTGTGCCAAAATAGGGTTGAGGCCCAATCCGGTGACGATTATCAGTATCTTCTTCGGCGTTGCGGCGGGGATCTTGTTTTATTATCAGGAATTATGGATCAATGTGATCGGGATGCTGCTGCTCGTTTTTGCCAATTCGCTGGACAGTGCGGACGGACAACTTGCGCGGATGACGAATGATAAAAGCCGGTTAGGAAGGATTCTGGACGGGGCGGCTGGTGATTTCTGGTTCATTGCCATTCACATTGCGATCTGTCTCAGGAGCATGAATGAGGGTTGGAGCGCGTGGATTTGGGTTCCGGGTGTGCTCGCGGGCGCGTCACATGTGGTCCAGTCGGCAATGGCGGATTACTATCGCAATGTGCATTTGTTCTTTATCAAAGGAACATCGGGAAGCGAGCTCGACAACAGCCGCGACTTGCAGGCAGAATATGACAGCCTTACCTGGAGCAAGAACTTTGGGATGAAATTCATCGCCCGCACTTACCTGAATTACACCAAGTTGCAGGAAAGCTTCTCACCCCATTTGCAAAAGCTACTGACTTTGGTGCGTGAAAAATATAAAAATGGCCTGCCCACAGCGCTGGTAACCGATTTCAGGGCGCATAACAAGCCCCTTATGAAGTATACCAACATTGTTCAGTTCAACACACGTGTGCTTTTTCTGTTCTTATGGCTGTTTCTGGATCAATCGTGGATTTATTTCTTCTTCGATATGTTTGTCCTGAACCCGATCCTGATTTACATGATCGTGAACCAGGAGAAAGTGAGCCGTTATTTTTATCAAAAGATTTTGACTGAAAAAACGAATGAGTTCCAAGGCGTATAAAGCCCTCTTCATGGCGATCGGCATTTTGTCGTTAGGTTATATGATCTACGGCACGGGACCGCTTGTGATTTGGGAAAATATCAGCAGGACAGGCATCTGGTTCATTCCCGTGATCGGGAGTTGGCTGGTGATCTACATCCTGAATGCGCTTGCCTTTCGTTCGATCATCCGGGAGCCGAATTTACCGGAAAGCAATCTCTCGTTCTGGTCGGTCTTGAAGCTGACAGTTTCGGGATATGCGATTAACTATATTACGCCCTTTGTGGCGCTGGGCGGGGAACCTTACCGGATTTTAGAACTGAAACCTGCATTAGGGATTCAGAAAGCAACTTCTTCGGTTTTGTTATACAGCTTAATGCACATGTTTTCGCACGTCATTTTCTGGCTCGTTTCCATTGTTCTGATTGTAGCCGTTGTGCCATTGAACAATGTCATGCTGGCCGGATGTGGGATTCTGCTGGTGACGGGGCTTGTTTTAGGTTACTGGTTTATCAATGTATATAAAAAGGGATTTACTGTCAGCACATTCCGACTTCTGGAAAAGATACCTTTTATCAAAACCAAGGCGAGAGCATTTGCATTAAAGAACTCTGAAACATTATACGAGGTCGATGAACAGATCCGCATTTTATATGCCGAAAGGAGAAACGTTTTTTACCTGTCGTTGTTCTATGAATTCGTAGCAAGGGTTATCGGCTGTGCAGAGATCTTTTTCACAGCCCACGCCATCGGATTAGGCATGTCACTGTCGGAATCGCTGATCATCAGCTCAGGATCGTCGCTCTTTGCCAACCTGATATTCTTCTTTCCCATGCAACTCGGCACAAGGGAAGGCGGGCTGGCACTGGCACTCAGCAGCGTAGGATTTGCAGCATCACAAGGCATCTTTATTGGCATCGTAATGCGGATCCGTGAAATTGTCTGGATTATCATTGGATTAGCCCTGATTACCAAGAAGTCGAAAGTAAAGCAGGAAGCTGCATTGGTTGAGTGAAAGGGCCCTCAGCGGGTTAGGGTCATTAATAATATATATCAATTTAAAAAAAGGCCGAAGCCGGTTGCCGACAGCCAAAGTACAATATGATTAAAGGGATTTTATTTGATTACGGCGGTACGATCGATACCAACGGCCTGCATTGGGCCAATGTTTTGTGGGAAAGTTACCAGCGTAACCAGGTAAATGTGGACCGGGATGCATTTGCGGAGGCGTATAAATTCGGCGAAAGAGCATTAGCGATCAAGCCGATCATTGAACCGCACCACGTGTTTTATGATGTGTTGTTTCTGAAAGTGGAGCAGCAATTCAGTTTTTTGAAAGAAAAAGGATTTGTTCTTCAAGATGAGGCAATAAGGCTCATCGCCACGGAATGTAACCAATTTGCACGCACTAATGTTGAAAAAGCAGCGCCGGTTTTGGCACTATTGGCGCAAAAATACCCGCTTGTGATGGTTTCCAATTTTTATGGGAACATCAATCACGTTTTGGAGGATTTCGGCATAAGGGATTACTTCCAGGCTGTTGTTGAATCTGCTGTCGTTGGCGTCCGGAAGCCCAACCCGCAAATTTACCAGCTCGGCATTGATCAGCTGGCACTGTCTCCTCAGGAATGTGTGGTAATCGGGGATTCTTATTCCAAAGACATTCAGCCGGCCAAGTCATTAGGCTGCAGCACAATCTGGCTGAATGTGAAAGGGTGGGATGAGGCCGATACGGATTTTAAAGTTTCGGATGCGGATGCTGAGATTACCGATTTTGCCCGGATAGCGGACAGCATTACAAATTTGGGCTAGTTGTCAACTTTTATCGGGCACCGACACAAGCCTTGATAAAATTAAATTGAAAAAGAACATGTACGACATTTGTACCATAGGGCACATTACTTTGGATAAAGTGGTAACTGCCCAGTCAGTCAAATTCATGCCCGGCGGCACTTCGTTTTACTTTTCGAAGGCACTGCGCCAATTCGATGTGGACTATATGCTGGTAACGGCGTTGGCTGAGAAAGAGAACCATATTTTATCTGCATTAAGGGATGAAAACATCCAGATCTTCTCGCAGCCGAGTGAGTTTACCGTGTATTTTGAAAATATCTACAGTGCCAACCAGGATCACCGCGAACAGAATGTGCTGCATAAGGCGGCGCCATTCACCACCGCGCAAATGCCTGACATTGAGGCCAGGATATTTCATTTAGGTCCTTTGCTTTCGGATGATATCACTGTGGACCTTTTGAAATCGCTGGCCGCTAAGGGCACGGTTTCACTGGATATTCAGGGTTATTTAAGATATGTAAAAGATCAGAAGGTTTTGTATAAAGACTGGGCCGATAAAAAAGAAGCGCTTCCGCATGTTTCGATCCTCAAAGCCAATGAGTTTGAAATGGAAGTGGTGACCGGCACCAGCGACGTGCGCAAGGGCGCTGCATATCTGGCGGACCTTGGTGTAAAAGAAGTGATCATCACACTGGGCAGCAAAGGCTCACTGATCTATGTAGACAATGATTTTTTCCGGATTCCGGCCTATAAGCCAACAGCCATCGTGGATGCTACGGGCTGCGGGGACACGTATATGGCTGGTTATCTGAGCAAAAGAATTCAGGGAGCAGGCGTACAGGAAGCGGGTGAATTCGGAGCGGCGATGGCCACTTTGAAGATCCAGTCGTCCGGGCCATTTTCGGGAAATGCCGCAATGGTTGAAGAAGTGCTTCAATATGGAGAATGTGACCGTGAAATGATTGCCCAGGCAATTTATCAATAGTACTCAACAATAGTCATGAAAAACGCAGTTAGAATGATGCTGGCTTTGAGCCTGCTGCTGTGTTCGTATTCAGGAAGTTATTCTGCTAATAAATATTCAAAGGAAGCCGTTGCGGAGCCCGATGAATTTCCAGTACCAAAGAACATCCCGGGATTGCTTTTCTACATTCAGCGTGATCCCAATGCGAATACAATTATTTACCACCTTAACATGGACGAACAGGGTCGGTTAAGCCAAAAGAATCCTGTTGATGCTTTCTGGATGAAGTACGCCGATGGCGGCGAGAAGAAGGATCTGAATTACCTGCAACGAAAATTTGCATACGGAATTAATTCCAAGGCGATTGGAAATGCTACTTATGAGCTGCGGTCTGTGGCGTACTCAAAATTGCCGCTTTATTTAAGGAAAGACAGCAAAAACGAGTATCACGTTTATGCAAATATCAACAAGAAAGAATGCATCCTGAGCCGGGTTTTTATCCGGATTGACGGGGGGACGTTCTGGTCGCCCAATGTACTTTATATTGAACTCAAAGGAACTGAGACAGCTACCGGCAAGACGGTAGTGCAGCGGATTAAGCCGGTTTGATGCGGTTTATATTAGGCAAGTGCACGTTAGTGAATGGAATTTATTTTTTATTTACCATTTTTATGGCTGAATTCCACTCCATTGCTTTTTCCCTACCCGATGGCAGGATATTTGTTGGAGCTAACTGATAGCGAACCTAAATAACGCAAACCTAACGATGACCGAATCTCCGCATCCCGAGCGCGACAATGTTTTTGAAGATGAAATTACCAAAGTATCCGATTTTAAATTCGGAACAACAGTTGTAAAAGTTTTTGACGACATGGTCAGCAGATCCGTCCCGTTCTATAACGAGATGCAGCGCATGTTGGGTGAAATTGCGGCGGATCACGCCAAGGAAGGAAGTTCTGTTTACGATCTGGGCTGCTCTACCGGCACCACAATGATTGAAGTGGACAAGCTCATTCCTTCGGACATCCGGTTTATTGGCATCGACGAGTCGACAGAAATGCTGGATAAATGTGATATAAAGTTAAAGGAAGCGGGTTTTGTCCGTCCTTATGAGCTGTTAACAGGCGATTTACACGAAAAGCTGCCGATCAAGAATGCGTCCGTTGTGATCCTCTGCCTTACATTACAATTCGTGAGGCCGCTGTACAGAGAGCGGTTACTGCGCAACATTTACGAGGGACTTAATCCCGGCGGCGTGTTGCTTTTGGTGGAAAAAGTGCTGGCAGAGAGCACGGTTTTCAATCGTGATTTTATCAAATATTATTACAATTATAAGCGCCGTAACCATTACAGCGAGATGGAAATTTCGCAGAAAAGGGAGGCCCTGGAAAATGTTCTGATTCCTTATAAGCTGTCTGAAAACCTGCTTTTATTAAAGGAAACGGGCTTTGGAGATTGTGAAACTTTCTTCAAATGGTATAATTTTTCAGGTCTAATCGCTTATAAAAAATGATGGTCACTATTGGCAATTTCTTTTTCAGGTTCAGGAACATTTTGTTCATTTTTCTTTATCTGCTTTTATTCTTACCCTCGCCTTTGCTGTTCAAGCCGGAGCATTTTGGAGAGAAATATTATTTGTTTCCTATCATTCTGGGCCTGTTAGTGACATTTTCTGGTGAAATAATCCGGGGCATTACGATTGGCCTTGCATACATTATCCGCGGCGGACGCGACAGGAGGGTTTACGCGGAGAAGCTTGTTACAGAAGGTATTTTTAAGCATTGCCGAAACCCACTTTATGTTGGAAATATCCTAATGTTGCTGGGGGTCGGTATTTTGTCAAATTCTTTGGTTTATGTGGGCATTGTTATGCCGTCTTTTTTGTTCATATATCAGGCGATCGTGCTGGCAGAAGAGAATTTTTTACGTAACAAGTTTGGCGCCGATTTCGACAATTATTGCAGGAAAGTGAATCGCTGGATCATCAATTTCAGCGGCATGTCGGAGACATTCAATGACATGCGTTTTAATTATAAGCGATGGATTTTAAAGGAATATAACACGTTGTTCGTCTGGTTAATGGGGATCACTGCCATCATTTTGTTCAGATATCCCGAGCTGACGCCGGACAGCGATACGCGTATCAAACTTTTCATAGGCATAGGTGTTTTTCTCGGCCTGGTTTATGGTTATATCAAATATTTGAAAAAATCGGGGAAAATGACCGACAGCCTGGCCTAGCGTGCCTCTTTTGATAATCTTACTTGGGGTAAGCTTGCAGACTGTTTGCCGATCAGCGCGGCACAAATAATTAAAAACAATACCCCCTAATAAACAGTAAGCATTATGAAAATTGTAATCGTAGGTGGCGGATTTGCCGGTGTGAATCTGGCGCTTGATCTGGCCAAAAGCAATAAGTTTGAAGTAACACTTGTCGATAAGAACAATTACAACTTCTTCCCGCCGCTAATCTATCAGGTTGCCACGGCGTTTTTGGAGCCATCCAGCATCAGCTACCCTTTTCGAAAGCTTTTCAGGGGAAAACCAAATCTCTTCTTCCGATTGGGTGAGCTGCAAAGCGTGGTAACCACCGAAAACAAGATTATCCTTTCAAACGGCGAGCTGGAATATGATTACCTGGTGTTTGCCACCGGAGCAGAAACGAATTTTTTCGGCATGGAGAATGTCAAGCGCAATGCTACGCCGATGAAAACGGTGGAAGATGCTATTGGCATGCGCAACAGGCTGTTGCAGCAGATGGAGCAGGCTACAATTTCCGAGGATCCGGAAGAAGTCAGAAAGCTCCTCACCGTAGTGATTGCCGGCGGCGGGCCTACCGGCGTGGAAATCTCGGGGATGTTCGCCGAGATGCGTAACGGCATTTTAAGAAAAGAATACCCCGAACTGGCCGGAAAAGGAAGCGAAATATACCTGGTCGACGGCGGCGATGCATTGCTTTCCCCGATGAGCGTTGCTTCTCAAAAAGATACTTACGAGGCTTTAAGAAAGCTCGGCGTGAAGATAAAGCTGAACACCCACGTATCGGATTTTGTTGACGATAAGGTGTGTTTCAGTGAAGGTGAATGCATTGAAGCGAAAACGTTGATATGGGCGGCAGGTGTGACGGGCAAAGTGTTCGAAGGCATTCCCCCGGAAGCCTATGGGCGTGGCAGGAGAATGCTGGTGGATGCATATAACAAGCTGGTCGGGACGTATAACATTTACGCTATTGGAGACGCGAGTTTGCAGCAAACAGACCCTAACTTTCCAAACGGGCACCCGCAGGTTGCGCAAGTGGCCATTCAGCAAGGTAAAGCGTTGGCGCAAAATTTCAGAAGAGCAGCAGAAAATCAGGCTTTAAGACCATTTACTTACCATGATAAAGGCTCAATGGCCATTATAGGCCGCGCAAAGGCCGTTGTGGACATGCCGTCGCCTAAGCTGCATTTCAAAGGCGTGATCGCCTGGCTTGCCTGGCTGTTTATACACCTTGTCTCGCTGATTAATCACCGGAACCGGATCAAGACGCTGTATAACTGGATGGTGGCTTATTTCACCAAAGACCAGTCGCTGCGGATGATCATTAAGCCATCTGTTACTCAGAAGGTTGCAGAGCCTGTTTTGAAAGAGTAATTAATATTTAACATTGGAGTTTAACAAAAAACGCGGACTTTTGGCGACCGTCTGTAAGTGAGCGCTTTTTAAAAATAATAATAATGGAACCGAAGATTATTGATGTAATCCAAGATGCACCATACGGTCTCCAGAAAATCGATTCTTCCGTCTCATTCAGGAATTTTATAAACTTCCTTGAAGAGAAAGCAGGTCAGGAACAAACAGTCAAAAAAACATTCTTTTCCATGGTGCTGGACAGGCTTCGGTCTAATCCGGCTTTTTCCGCAGACATTGATCTCAACAACATTGCGGATTTCAAGGAAGAACTGAGTTTGGTCTATGGCATGCTGATGCCGCCCGTTACGAATGAAGATGAAGTTTTTTGGGCGCTTAGTACGCCTGTAAGCCCTGTTGTATTTTACGGCACATCAGGCTTTTATAAGCTGATGACGGATAATTCCGGCTGCGTCCGGTGCGAGATCGCGGATAAAACCGCGATCAATGTGAAGCAGAAGATGAAAAAGCTTTACTCGTTCATCCTCGAACGGCTTTATCATTTTCCGCCCATGCATGAAAACGACCTGATCATTGCGCTGAATGACGACAAGACCGGCCTGAAACGATATTACCGTGCTAATCTGGACACCCGTTTTGCAGACGTATATGCCAAGGGAAGCCTTCCTGAAATTGACGTGGAAGAAATCCGGAAGGAGTGGCAGGAATCCAGCGAAATAGATGTCCTGAGCCAGCTGCTTCCCCTTACCATGTTCCGGTTCGAGGGTTTTTCCGTTATTACATTCACGGATGTAACGGCAGAGCATGCCGTTGATAACATTAAAAGTGCGATCCTGGATCGCGCATCCTATGACGCAAACACTTATTTCAGCAATATTACCAATGCGCTGAAAATGCTTGCATGTAATTCGGACATTGATTTTGGCCTGTTACCCGTGCTGCGGGTAAACAAAAAACTGGTTTTTGACCGCAGTACCGTGCTTTTCAGCAAGCTGATGACCGCGGCGCTCGAAAATGATAAGGCCGAAGACATGTATTTGTCCATGGCCAATCAGTATTTTCAGGCCCCTAAGGTGGTGTTTATGAGAAATCTGGCTCTGGAAGATGAAAGCAAGATGGATTTCATCCGCACGCTCAAAGCTGATGGCGTAGAATCATATGCCTTGCTGCCGGTATATTATGATAGTAAAGCCATCGGTGTGCTGGAGGTGTATTCCAAATCACAGAAGGCGATCGATGAGCGCGTGCTGGCGCGGCTGGATGCAGCGCTTCCGTTCATCGGGCAAATGATGAAATATTACATTGATGAATTCAATGTAGAGATCGACAATGTGATCCGGGAGAAATTCACTTCGTTACAGCCGGCGGTGCAGTGGCGGTTCCGGGAAACGGCGTGGCATTACTTGCGTGACAAATCCCTCAGCCTGCCTGCGCCAACCATTGAAAATATCCAGTTCAGGAATGTGTATCCGCTGTACGGGGCCATAGATATCAGAAATTCTACACTCGAAAGAAATGCAGCGTTACGGGATGATTTGCACTTACAATTTGACTTATTGATAGAAACCTTTACGATATTAAAGCAGAAACTGGGGTTCGGGCTGGCCGATGAAATGATCTATAAATGTAAAAAATGGATCGAAGAAATCAACAGTGACTCCACGGACAGCGATGAAATGCGTGTGCGGGATTTCCTCGAATACGAAGCACATCCTTTCCTGCTGCATTTCAAGGAAGCCCGGGCTTTTCAATCGGCCTCCGGTGTGCCGGATGATGACAATGAGGAACTGGTGGATGTTATTGACAGATATTTTGAGATAACAGACGAACATACCGGTGCTGCTTTTTCGAACAGGCGTGCGCTTGAAGCTTCTATGCAAACGGTCAACTCGTCGGTAAACTTGTATCTGGACCTGTTCAGAAAGGAAATTCAGCAATCTTACCCCTGCTATTTTGAAAAGTTCAGGACGGATGGAATCGAATACGATATCTATATAGGCCAGTCGATAGAGCCTGAAAAGAAATTTAGCGAGCTGTATCTTAAAAACATCCGGCTCTGGCAGCTGACTTCCATGGCAGCGATTTCCAAAATCACGAATTCGCTGATTCCCCAGATGGAAAAACCGCTGCAAACCACGCAGTTGATTTTCATACATTCCAGCAGCATTGATATCAGCTTCCGCGACGATGAAAGACGTTTTGATGTGGAAGGTGCGTACAATATTCGTTATCAGGTTATTAAAAAACGCATCGACAAAGTCCACGTCAAAGGGACCGGCGAGCGCCTTACACAACCCGGGAAAATAGCGCTGGTTTATTTTAATAGTAAATCTGCCGAAGAATATGTCGGTTATATCCGGTATTTACAGGAGAAAAAGACTTTAAATAATGACCTTGAATTTCTTGATCTGGAAGAACTGCAGGGTGTTACAGGATTGAAGGCGCTCAGGGTGGGGGTTAACCTCGACTCCGAGTGGCTCTGATGCAATAAGGAATGCGGTAATAAAACTCTGAACCTCTATGAATTACAACCATCGGCTTGACAAGGTGAGGCATTATGTCCATCATTTTTTTGGTACCAAAGAACTGGCGCAACTCAGTTACCATAACCTGGTACATACCGAAGCCGTTGTATCCAATGCAGTCAAAATAGCCAATCATTACCGGTTGGAGGACAAGGAAACATTCATTGTCGTTACCGCGGCCTGGTTCCATGATACGGGTTACAGCACCGGCGATGCGGCTGGTCATGAGCAACGCGGAGCTGCACTTGCCGCCGAGTTTCTGCGGTCGGAGGAAGTGGATGAGAGCGTCATTGCGGAAGTGGAAGGCTGCATTCTGGCGACCATATGGCCACAAAATCCAAAAAACTTCCTGCAACAAGTGGTTTGTGACGCCGACCTGTTTCATTTCGGAACGCCGGAATTTTCGGATTGGAACAAGCTGGTAAGGAAAGAAGCAGAGCAGCGTGCCGGCAAAAAAATGGACAAAGCGCAATGGCGCAAAAGCACCATTGCATTGCTGGAATCGCACACATTCCAAACCGATTACTGCCGCGATATGCTGGACAAGCAGAAGCGCAAGAACATTGAAAAGCTAAAAGAAAAGGGGCTGGAATCGTTACCTGCGGCGGAAGAGCCGGTTACTGAAACGGTTGCCCATACATTTACTCCCGCAACCGCACCGGAAATCACCGATCTCAGAAAGATAAAAAACGACCGGCCCGACAAAGGCATTGAAACGATGTTCCGGATCAGCTCCAATAACCATCAAAGGTTAAGTGATATGGCTGATAATAAGGCACATATCATGATCACGACCACGTCTATCATTATTTCCGTCCTGCTAAGCGTCCTCATCCGGAAACTGGAAGACAACACATACCTGATCATTCCTACCATGCTTTTGCTGACGATTTGCATGATCACCATGGTGTTTTCAATCCTTTCCACACGTCCGACGATCCCGCACGGCACATTCACACAGGAGGATATTGATACCAAAAACGTGAACCTGCTGTTTTTCGGGAATTTTTACCGGATGTCGTATAATGATTATTCCAATGGCATGCAGCGCATGATGAACGACCGCGAGTTTTTATATGGAAGTTTAACTAAGGATGTATATTCCCAGGGCGTTGTGCTGGGCCGGAAATACAGGTTGCTGCGCATTGCTTACAATGTATTTATGTTCGGTATAGTCGTGTCCGTCATAGCTTTTGTGTTTGCCTCCGCACTTTTTGAACATTGATCAATGATGGAAAAGTACCGCTATTTCAACCGTGATATCAGCTGGCTTTCCTTTAATGGACGTGTTTTGCAAGAGGCTGCCAACGAGGCCGTTCCGTTGATGGAGCGTATCCGGTTCCTTTCGATTTTCTCTTCCAATCTGGACGAATTTTACCGGGTCCGGATGCCTTACCTGCAAAAAAAGGAGATCCTGGACCGCAACGAGGATGCTTATAGCAAAGCCGGGACGATCATTAACAAGCAGCAGGACGAGTTCGGAAGGATATTAAGCGAATCGATTATTCCTTCGCTGAGCCAACTCGGCGTCCATTTTTGCTACAAGAATGGAATTCCCGGAAACATTGCGAATGTTGCAGACGATTATTTCTTTGCGCAGGTTGCGGGTTTCTTGCAACCTGTTGTCCTGAAAAAAAGTACATTGTTTTTCCCCGAAAACAATCAGCTATATCTCGTAGTTATTTTGCAATATCCAGCTGATAAGGAGCGGATTGCGCTGGTCAACATTCCTGCCGGTAACCTGAGCCGGTTCCTTAAAATCACAAGGGAGAAGCAGGATTACATTATTTTCCTCGAAGACATTATCAAGCGCAACCTGAAAAGCCTTTTTCCGCGAGTTATCAGTATGCAATCTTTCAACATTAAAGTAACGCGGGATGCCGAGCTGGACATGATGGATGAAGACGGGGACGACATTGCCGAAAAATTTGAAAAACAACTGATCAAGCGGGAGCTGGGTTTTGCTACGAGGTTGCTCTTCGAGCCAGGGCTGCCGCTGCGGCATTTGCAAAACATTATCTCTTTTTTTGATCTCAAAAGCGCTTCTGTTGTCCAGGGAGGCCGTTATCATAATCTCAAAGATCTGGCGTCGCTGCCGGTAAGCCCGCCTGCCGAGACATATCCCAAATGGCCTGCGGCAGAAGGCATAGAAGGTGTAAACGAGCATACATCGCTCTTTGACTCGCTCCTCGAACGCGATTTGATGGTCCACGCGCCATACCAGAGTTACGACACCATCCTGCGGTTCTTCAATGAAGCGGCTATTAATCCGCAGGTTGAAGAAATTTACACAACCATGTATCGCGTGGCGCATGATTCCAAAATTGCATTTGCACTGATCAGCGCAGCCAAGAATGGCAAAAAGGTGACGGTCCTGGTGGAATTAAAAGCCAGGTTTGATGAAGCCAACAACATTCGCTGGGCGAAAAAAATGAAGTCTGCCGGCGTGAAGATCGTGCATAGCGTGAATGCGCTGAAAGTGCATGCGAAGCTGGCTTTGGTTAAGAGAAAACACGCTTCATGCCCATATCTGGGCTTGTTGGCGACGGGTAATCTCAATGAAGGAACGGCACGTTTTTACACAGACCATATATTGCTGACAGCCCACCAGCCTATGCTCCTGGAAGCAGAGACGCTTTTCCGATTTTTAAGTAAAAAGAAAAAACCAGACAGCTCCGACATTATCGCATTCCAGCATTTACTGGTGGCGCAGTTCAATTTACAAACTAAATTCCTGCAACTGATCGACCGCGAGATTGCACATGCAAAAAGTGGCAGGGAGGCAGGCATTACCATTAAACTGAACAACCTCGAAGAAGAAATACTGGTCAACAAGCTTTACGAAGCGTCGAATGCAGGCATTAACATCCGGTTGATCGTGCGCAGCGTCTGCCGGATTGTGCCGGGCGTGATGGGGCAAAGCGAAAATATTACAGTAAAGCGGATCGTAGACCGTTACCTGGAACACGGCCGTGTTTTTATCTTTCACAATAATGGTCAGCCCGAGCTGTTTATGGGCTCCGCAGACTGGATGAACCGGAACATTTACCGCCGTATCGAAGTCTGTTTCCCGATTTACAGCGAAAAGCTTAAAGCGAAAATGATGGACATTATCGAGCTGCAATGGCAGGATACAGAACAAGCTGTCCTGATCGATAGTGACTTAAACAATATTTCACTGAAAACGGACAACAAAGGAATCCGTTCGCAGGAGGAAATTTACAGGCTGTTGTCAAAAGACATAGCCGAACTGAAAACGCATTAAAAAATATGGCAACATTCTTACAGCACATTGGTATGCTGGCCTTGCTCACGTTGGGCGGGTGCGACTCCACAAAAAAAGAACAGGTTGTTTACAAAGATTATGATCTGGGCAAGCCCGACAAGTTTAATATGCCGGAAAGCCTTTTCGAGATCTCGGGTATTACATTAAACCAGGGAAATCCCGACACTATTTACGCAATCCAGGACGAAGATGGCCGGCTTTACCGGCTGGGCTGGGATGAGCCAAAGCAGTTGAATGCTAAGTTTTCTAAAAAGGGTGATTACGAAGATGTTACCATTATCAGAAACAATGTGTATGTCCTCAAAAGCAATGGTGCCATTTATAATTTTCCATTGACCGAGGCGGTTTTCGAAGAAGTGGAGCAGATTCGTGAAATGAAGAAAATATTGCCGAAAGGAGAATACGAAGGCATGTTTGGTGACGAGGCTTCGGGGAAGATCTATATTCTCTGCAAAAATTGTGAGCAGGATAATTCCAAGAGCAGCGTTACGGGATATATTTTAGAGCCGGATAAGGATTCTGCGAAAATTTCAGAAACATTCTCGATTCAAGTCGACGAGATCAAAGCGATCACGGGCAAAGTAGAGCGCGGTTTCCGTCCGTCGGGCCTGGCCAAAAATCCGGTGACGAACGACTGGTATATCATCTCTGCTGTCAACAAACTCCTTGTTGTGACCGATAATCAATGGAAGGTAAAAGAGGCATATGCGCTTAATGGGAACCAGTTTATCCAGCCCGAGGGCATTATTTTCGACAAGCAGGGAAACCTGTACATTTCCAATGAAGGTGACGATCTTTTTTCGGGCAATATTTTAAAGTTTAAAAAGAAAAACCGATGAAGCGCGTGTTGCGGGTTATTACTTTTTTTGTTTTGCTGGTCGGGGTTTTTTCCTGCGCCAGCTATAAGACCCAGTTTTCAAAAGAAGCGATTAACTGGGAACGGGATGCGCCGAGCCCCGATCTCGTCCTGAAACACACCATGTATCTGATCGGCGACGCCGGAAACGACTCGCCGGAAAGCCGTGCGCCTGTTTTGGAATATCTCAAAAAAAAGCTCGAAACGGAGTCGAAGCATAGTTCTGCATTGTTTTTGGGAGATAACATTTATGAGCACGGTATGCCGCCGTCGGAGGATTCTGCGGACCGGAAAGTAGCCGAATTCAGGATCATTTCACAGCTCGAAACGCTGGATAACTTCAAAGGAACGCCCATTTTCCTGCCCGGGAACCACGACTGGCGCGGCTGGGGCGTGAAGGGTTTGAAGCGCCAGGAAAAATTTGTTGATAAATATATCAATGAAAAACGGGGGGTAAGCAATAAGGAAGATTACCAAAGTTATTTCCTTCCACTGGATGGCTGTTCAGGCCCGGAAGTGATCGAACTCAATGATAATGTGGTCGTTATTGTGGTTGATTCACAATGGTGGCTTACGGATTGGGACAAGGATTCGAAGATCAATGACGGCTGTGAGATTAAAAACAGGGAACAGTTCCGGTTTGTGTTTGAGAATGTTGTGCGCAAATACCGTAATAAGCAGGTTGTTTTCGCCATGCATCATCCGCCTTATACATACGGGCCGCACGGGGGCAGGTTCACCATCAAGCAGCATATTTTTCCGCTCACCGAGCTGAATCCTGATCTATGGATTCCGTTGCCGGTTCTGGGCAGCATCAGCGCCATATTCCGCGCTACGATCGGCTCGAAGCAGGATGTTGCCAACAAGCATTATAAAGACCTGCGCACAGCTGTTATGGCGGGCGCCAAAAAGAATGGTAAGTTCATTTTTGCCAGCGGACATGAGCATGCATTGCAGTTTATAGAAAACGACAATCAGGAATTCATTGTCAGCGGAAGCGGGAGTAAAAATAGTCCGGTAAGCCTGGGTAAGGGATCGCAGTTTGCTTCATCGCGGCTGGGATATTCAACCATTAACTTTTATGAAGGTGGGGAAGCCTGGACCAATTTCTGGGAAGTAACCGCGGACGGAAAAGAGGCGAAGCTGGTTTTTCGGAAAAAAATAAAGGATAAGCAAGCCGTTGAATTACCGGATTCGACAATCGCTTTTACCGAATATAGCCAGCATAATGATTCCACGAGCCGTTATGTGACCAGTAACGAGGTGAAACCCGTGGGCGGATTCCACCGATTTTTGCTTGGTCAGCACAACAGGGATCTTTACGTTGAAAAATATACATTTCCCGTCTTAGACTTGAATAAATTCAAAGGCGGCGTGACGCCCGTGAAGCAAGGTGGCGGTAACCAGACCAACTCTCTGCGCCTGCGGGACAAAGACGGAAAGGAATATGCATTGCGCGGACTGACGAAGGATGTGAGCCGGTTTTTGCCATTTCCTTTTAATCAAATGATCGCTGCTAAATATCTGGTTGAGGATAACTTCTTGTCAACCAATCCTTTCGCGCCGCTTTGTATGCCTGTATTGGCGGATGCGGTGCAAGTTTACCACACCAATCCAAAGCTATATTATGTCCCTGCTCAACCCGGACTGGCCACCTATAATGCGCTTTTCGGTGGCACCATGAACCTGCTGGAAGAGCGCCCCGATGGAAAAAGGTGGAAGCAAGCAGCATTTTTTGGTAATCCTGATAAAATTGTAAGCACGCCAGAACTGGTCGAAAGCCTGCTCGAAAATGGTAAAAATAAAGTAGACGAAGCGTGGGCAATCCGGACACGCCTTTTTGATTTCATCGTGGGTGACTGGGACAGGCATGACGATCAATGGGCATGGTCCTCGGTGAAGCAGCAGGACGGGACCACATTGTATCGTCCGATCCCGAGAGACCGTGACCAGGCATTTTCCATGTACGACGGCTTGCTGACCGGCGTTGCGCGGCTGACATTGCCGTTTCTGCGTCAGCTCCAAAGTTTCAGCCCCGAAATACAAAGCATGAAATGGACTACGTGGAGTGCGCGGCTTTTTGACCGGACATTCCTCACCCGGCTTACCTGGGAGCAATGGGAAGAGCAGGCGAAGTTTATCCAAACCAACCTCACCGACGAAGTCATTAACAATGCTTTTGCCAGCTGGCCGGAGGAAGCCAGGCAAAAATCCGCTGCTGCGTTGATCCAAAACATGAAAAGCCGTCGGGATAAGCTGCTCACAATCGCCAGGACACATTATGAATTTGTGAGCGAGAACGTGAATGTCATCGGGACGGAAGAGGAAGAAAGGGTGGTGGTGGAAAGGCTGGATGAAAGGCGAACCAAAGTTTCTGTTTACGAAACCGGGAAGGACGGCCGTATCAAACATTTGAATTACGAGCGTGTCTTTAATGCTGACGTTACCAGGACAATCAATGTGTATGGCAATGGTGATGACGATGAGTTTATAATTAAAGGAGACGCCGGAAAGGGCATCAAAGTAAGATTAATAGGCGGACTTGGAACGGATGTATTTGCCGACAGCACGGGCACAAGTGCTGGAAAAAAGAAAACACTCATCTACGACGACCTGCGAAATAACACAGTCGTTGCAGGGGCTGATACCAGGGACAAGCGCACGAACCTTTACCGTTATAATGTATATGACCGGCGCAGCGCTGACAGCAATTACGACATTGCCATTCCGGCGCCGATCCTGGGTGTGAACCCGGATGACGGGCTGTTGCTCGGCGCAAGCGCCACCTGGATGAAATATGGGTTTAAAAAGGAACCTTATGCCTCATTGCACGCATTTGGTGCCAGTTATGCCTTTGCTACCAAGGGTTTTAAAGTGAATTATACCGGTGATTTCATCAATGCTTTTAAAAGGTTTGACTTTTATCTCGACACCTATTATCACGGCCCTACTTACGCATTTAACTACGCCGGATTAGGAAATGACACCGAAAGACTGGTCAATGACCCTGATTTTTACCGAGTAAGACAAAGCTTTTTACACATTTATCCTGCATTAAAAAAACGTTTTGCAGGAACAGCCGGCTTTATTACCCTGGGGCCAACCTTTGAGCTTTCAGACATTCAGCCAACAGGCGGCAGGTTCATTACAACTGCTGAAAACGAATTGTCCGATGATGTTTTTGAGACAAAAATGTTTGCTGGCGGCAAGTTTCAGTTTGACTTCAACAGCGTTGACAACATTTTTGCGCCACATACGGGAATACGCTTTAACGCCGGTTTAAACTGGACAACAAACCTGGAAAACAAGAACAACTTTGGCTCATTCCGGGCCAGATTCGCCTATTATACCAGCCTCGATGCCAGGGAAAACATTATTCTGGCAACGCAAGTCGGAACGGGGCTGATCTTTGGAGATAGTTATGAATTTTTTCAAATGCCAACATTAGGCGGAAAGCAGGGATTGCGTGGCTATCGGACGGAGCGCTTTTACGGGCATAGCAGCATTTGGCACGATACAGACCTTCGTATCCGGCTTGGCAGCAGCTATAACCCAACATTACCGCTCACTTATGGCGTATTTGGAAGTTTTGATTACGGCCGCGTCTGGCTTGATGATGAGGAATCCAAATCCCTGCATTATAACTACGGCGGCGGAGTCTGGTTTGCACCGGTTGACATTCTCACATTGGCCGTAGGAGCATTTATTCCAAAAGAGAAGAAGGAAGAAAAACCCCGGATTGCATTCCAGATTGGGTTCTGGTTTTGAGTTTTCCTAAATAATCTTCCTAAGAGAGATTTTCCGGATCAAAGAATGGATCGGGATCGCTGGTGGGCTTTGCGGAAAATTCGTTTACATCCAGTGCGCCGCAATCTTCCAGAATGGTGGTTGCATCCAGCGACTCCTGCATATTGTTGGTGCGAACTGTGACAACTGATCCGGAATCCTCTTCCGGCGCATCGTGCTCCGTGGTAGCAGTTTGCTGGCCGTCAGTGCTGCGGTCATCTTCCACATCCACATTGTAATTCACTTCAATCTGGCTTAGATCAAATCCGTGGGAAATCAGGGCACGCTTAGCTTTCTGAGCTTCCTCGTTCGTTTCGAAAATGGCGATGATGGATTGGAACATAATATTTTTGGTTAATACTTCTAAAATCTTACTAAATCGAATCTCTCATGGCTTTCGCCTTTTCCAGATGCGCCTTTAACCTGGGAAGCTTGTCGGCAGCAAAGGTTTTCAGTTGAACATTGCTGGCAGACTTGTCTTGAATTTCGTACAGGTTCACCGCTTCTTCGTGCGAAATGGTCACCATTTTAATGTACGTCGTATCAAATGCGATTCCGGAAAGTCCCGACAGTGAATCCAGTTTCTGCTGCTTCCCACTCGACAATGTTGTTGGCAGGTCTACATTCGCATCCTTCGCTATTTTCATGAGCTCTTGTTTGATGCTCGTATGGTCATCGAGCATTTCCTGCCCGAATTGCTTAATGGTCTGGGTTGTGCCTTTTGATGAGGCCACCTGGCCGGCATTGATCTCAAACAGACCCCCATCGGATGCAGCGAGCATGAATTGCTTATCGAGTTCGGCGGGTGCATTGGTCCCGGTTGTATCGTCGTCGCAGGCTACGGTTGCAAAAGAAAGTGCTGCTGCAAGGAAAAAGAATTTTGTACGCTTCATAAGTTATCTTGGCAATAATGCTGCTGTTGATTGAGAAAGAGGAGGCCGGTAATAATTGTGCCAATCAGCGGGAAATGATGGTTGCGAAGCGCGGATCATTTTTTTTAAATAACGTCGCAAGCAGAAAAATGGGGAATATGGGGATTTGGGGAAAGACGAAATATGCAATCCTGTTAGTCCGCAACGGCGTTGATAACGTAAATTAGACAAAAACATAATTGACACCTGATGAATAAGGCAGATAAAGTTAGAAGACATGATTAATGACCTCAAAATCCTTTTGGTAGACGATGATAAGATCATGTTGTTCCTCCACGAAATGTTTCTTAAAAAGTCCGGAATTTTAAACGATACGGTCTTGTGCTACAATGGATCAGATGCGCTGCAGTATCTGGAAAGTTACCCTTCGCAGGAAACTAATTTCCTCGTGTTACTGGACATCAATATGCCCATTATGAATGGTTGGGAATTTCTGGATGCAATTGGCGGCCGTCCTTATCTCAATCGGGTCCATGTTGTGATGGTCAGCTCGGCCACAGAAGAATCAGAAATGAAAAGAGCAACCAATTATAGCCAGGTGATTGATTACCAGCAAAAACCGCTTAGCATTGAGAGCTGCAATAAAATTGTCAACAGCGAAATGCTGAAAGGTTTCTTCGAAAATCAGATTGCCAGATAGCTTTCTTTGCTATGGTGCCGGTTACAAATTAATGCCGTCGTTTCGTATGTTTGCAACATTCTCACGAAGCGTCAGGTATTCTGGCACGTAAAGAAACAATTATGCATGATGTTGAGCGTGCTCTGCAACGTTATTTCCCCTGGTTAGTGATTATTGGCATTGCATTGAATGTTCCGGGCCTTTGGCTGGAAATTATTGAGCCGGACGGGGCGCTATATGCTACAATCGCCAAGCACATGGTCCAGCACAACGACTGGATTAATCTATGGGGCGACGGCCACGACTGGCTCGATAAGCCGCATTTCCCTTTCTGGATGGCTGCGATCAGCTACAAGCTTTTTGGTATAACGGGTTTCGCTTATAAATTCCCGGCATTCCTTTTCTGGCTTCTGGGTCTTTATTACACTTTTCTGACGGCCAGGGACCTCTTTAATGTTACCGTAGCCAGGATTTCGGTCCTGATTTCCGCAGTAGCGCTGCACAGCACACTTGCCAACTTTGACGTCCGGGCGGAACCTTATCTCACCACATGCATCATTGCGGCTGTCTGGCATATGTTGTGTGTATATCAAAAAAAGAGTGGCATTCACATCGTTGCCGCGGCTTTTTTTGCGGCATGTGCTATCATGACAAAGGGCATTTTTGTGCTGCTTACGATCGGCGGCGGCTGGGTGCTTTTTTGGGTTTTTACTTCTCAGTGGCGGGAGTTCCTGAATTACCGCTGGTGGGCAATGCTCATACTCTGCTTCGTTTTCATTACCCCGGAGTTGTACAGTCTTTACGCGCAGTTTGACCTGCATCCTGAGAAAGTTGTATTTGGCAAAACAGGGGTTTCCGGATTAAAATTCTTTTTCTGGGACAGTCAGTTCGGCCGCTTCTTTAACACGGGGCCCATTAAAGGAAGCGGGAATGTTACTTTTTTCATGCATACAACCCTTTGGGCGTTTCTTCCCTGGTCTGTTGGTCTGGTAAGCGCTATTATCTATCTCATTCGTTTTGACACGAACAGGATGCCTTTGCGCTGGATCATTTATGGCAGCACATTACTCACTTTCATTCTTTTTTCGCTGTCGAGATTTCAGCTTCCGCATTACATTGTGATCCTGTTTCCTTATTTTTCGATCATTACCGGTTATTTTTTATATCAAAAAGCGGGGCACATAAAGCTTTCGATTTTGGCAAAGGTGCAGCAGGTTCTGGTGTTCCTCGTCGCCATAGCGGTCATCGGTTTACTATACTGGACCGGATTAAAAAATGAATGGCTCGCCACCGGCCTGACTTGCTTTATTGTAGCCGTAGTCAACATTATCCGGTTTGAGAATCCGTTGCAGCGTATTTTATACAATGGTTACGCAATGGCCGCCATCATTTACATATTCCTTTTCCTGTTTTTTTACCCATTTTTACTTCAATACCAGTCGGGCAGAAGTGCTGCAAGGGCGATCTGGGCAAATAACCCTGAACTTCCCGTTGCCGCTTACAAGTCGTTTTCCTATTCGCTTGAATTCTACGCTCCTGCGGATGTCCGGCTTGTGCGTACAAGCCAGGATCTGGATGCCTTTCTCGCTAAGAAGCCGTGCTACATTTACACTTCCCCGGAGCTCGCCGACAGTTTGCTCAACGCAGGCATGAAAGCCGATATCCTGGCTGCACCCGAATATTTTCGCATTACGAAATTGAAAGGGAAATTTTTAAATAAGGACACAAGAAGCAGCGCAGTTGAGAAGCGGAGCTTACTATACGTCAGGTAATTACGCTGGGGAGCAGCGTTGCTGGAACAGTTATTGATATGATGTGGGAAAATTTAACTCATCAACAGATCAATAAAATGAAAAAGCTCAAAATTAGCGTAGCACTGTTCATGCTGACATTATGCGGAACTGCTTATGCGCAAACGACAAATCAAAGCACGAAGTCATCCAGCTCAACGACCAAGGATTCGACTCAGTCACAAGGAAATAGTGCAGGAGGGACTTCGGCCTGGCCACAAAGCACAGGCACGGCAGGAGCAGCAAGACCTGGCATGGATACTACCGGAAAAAATGGTAAAATGCAGGGAACAGGAACGAGCGAAAGCACCGGACAATCGCAAGGCACCACCGGGTCACAAACTACAAGCGGTTCACAGGGAACAACCGGTTCACAAGGAACAACCGGATCGCAGAGCACAACCGGCTCTCAATCGCAGGGAAGCAGCGCTGGCGGCACTTCTGCCTGGCCACAAAGCACAGGAACAACAGGTGCAGTAACACCAGATTCTACCAACCAAAACAATGCACAGGGCTCGTCGCAGTCGACTACAACACAGCCATCTGAGGCTAATTCAAGCACTGGAACAAGCACATTGAATTCCAACATGAATGACAATCAGATGAAGGACAAGTCGGGTAAAAAAGACAAGAAGCGCAAGAAAAAAGATCGGGAAGAAACGGGAACAAACGTGCCTAACTAGTTTCATTGGACGACAAAGAGACATTATATCTTGACTTTTTATACAACTATTTCTATTTTGCATGTATAATTACTTCTAGTGGGTTTGAATATTACGCAATGTTGAAGAGGTGTTATCATGAAAAGGTTTAACAGATCAATGGCTTTGAGGTGGTTTATATATCTGCCTGTAATTTTTCCCTTGTGTGTTTTTCTTGGTGCTTTCAAAGGTATTTTCGAAACGACCGGGAAAGTTTTCAAAAGAATCCTGCTCGACATTGAGCTGATATAGGGATTGATTAAGCTGAGAGAATGGCGTTCCGGAGGGACGCCATTCTTTTTGTATAAGAATTAATCTTGTAAATTTTGGCTCGATTGTAACAATGTTCAAAATCAGACAACTGACCTTACTAATATGGAATACAGACAATTGGGCGCATCGGGGCTGAAAGTTCCTGTGTTAAGCTTCGGAACAGGCACATTCGGAGGCGGTGGCGATTTTTTCAAAGCTTGGGGAAACACCCAGACTGACGAAGCGGCACGTCTTGTTAACCTTTGTATGGATGCCGGAATTACGTTTTTCGACACAGCTAATGTGTATTCACAAGGACTTTCGGAAGAAATTCTGGGGAAAGCCATCATCGGTTTGCGGGATAAGATCATTCTTTCTACCAAGGCAACTTTCAAAATGGGAACCGGGCCAAACGATTTCGGGTCGTCGCGTTTTCACCTTGTCAGATCTTGTGAAGACAGCCTCCGCCGGCTCAAAACAGACTATATTGATATTTACCACATGCACGGTTTCGATGCGAATACGCCCGTTGAAGAAACGCTCAGCGCTCTCAATGACCTGATTACCGCCGGAAAGGTGCGATACATTGCCTGTTCAAATTTTTCGGGCTGGCATTTAATGAAATCCCTTTCTGTTTCTGAAAAATATGGCTGGTCCAAGTACATTGCTCATCAGGCACATTACTCATTGCTTAGCCGCGAGTTTGAGTGGGAATTGATGCCATTGGCGGTGGATCAGCACATCGGGACAATCGTATGGAGCCCTTTATCTGCCGGAAGATTAGGCGGGAAATACAGAAGAAACCAGCCGATGCCGTCTGAGGGCCGCATCGCGCAGGGCGGGGGAGAAGGACCAGAGATCCCGGAAGAATTCTTTTTTAACCTCATTGATGTGCTGGACGAAGTAGCCGCGGAAACAGAAAAAACGGTTGCACAGGTTGCCCTTAACTGGCTTTTACAGCGGCCCACCGTTAGTAATGTGGTCATTGGAGCAAGGAATGAAGAGCAGCTGAAACAAAATCTGGGTGCCGTAGGCTGGAACCTGAGTCTTGAACAGGTTAAGAAACTGGATGCGGCAAGCGACAAGGCGCCCACGTATCCATACTGGCATCAGCGCAAAAACACAGCACTGAATCCGCTGCCTGACTTTTACGGAAAATTGAACCGTTAAAAATTGATATCGTTTGGACGGCCGGTAAGTTAAACATTTGCCGGCTGCTTCATTTCCGGTATGTATAGCCCGTGCTGCAAGGCGTAAACGATTAAATCGGTCGTCCTTTTCACCTTCAACTTATCCATAACGCAACGGTGGTAATATTGGACTGTATGCGCGCTCAGTTTGAGATCGTAAGCTATTTCCTTGATCGTCCGGCCACTGCACACCTTTTGCAAAACTTCCTTTTCACGCGGCGATAGATGCAGAACAACCTGCTCATCGGTAAAAACGCTGTTGATGAGGTTATCCCGGATGCCTTTCCCAATATATTGCTTTCCTGCTATCACAGAAACGATGGCTTCTTTCAGTTCTTCCAGCGACGCTGATTTTGGAAGGAAGCTGTTTGCGCCCCTTCTGATCGCATGTTTTATTGTTTGCACATCTGTAACCGAGGAAATGATTATAATTTTCAGGTCCTTGGATACAGCGCTTCGGGCTGAGTTGAGCAGTTCGAGACCAGTCATACCGTTGATAGCCCAGTCCATGATCAGAATGTCCGGCAAGAACATGGCATGGTCGGCCATAAATTCCTTCCCGTCCGTGTAGGACACCACCGCATTTACTTCCGGCATTTGGCATAAAACATTTCGCAAAGCGTCGGTAAGGAGCGTGAGCTGATCTACCAAAGCAATGTTGATCGAAGTATTTTTATGCTTGCCAGGAAAGTAATTTGTATTGTCCATGGTGTGCTTAGATCTAATATCCATAATACAATAGTCGCCGCAAGTTACTTACTGCGTCCTTTTCAGGAGATTTTTAACAATGCAAAATTATAATAGTGCTGAAATACAACTTAATAGCATCCAAAAGTCGTTTTCAGAACTAGATGATCCGCAATTTAAGTATAAGAAAGATAAGAAATATGTGGATAGAATTAGCTCTATCCCCGCTAAATTTTGGGGGTATCAGCATAGTACTATTATGCGGGTCTTTTTTGTGCTTTTAATAGATACATTTGCAAATAACTACTATTTGCAGTAAGTACTAGTGATAATTTTGTAACCAACTATTACTATGTGAATTGCGGGTATTTTGAATTTTTGTTTCAACTTAAAACCAGTAAATGAAGTAAACTTTACATCTGCATTTAAGAGTCTTCAAGTCTTTTTACCCACTTCCAGCATTTTTACCTGGAAGCCTCCACGATAAAATAAGTGTCCCGGAAACGTCGGCCGTCTGGCTGTCGATCACTATTTCCATAGCGTATCAACGTCCTTTAATACACATAACGGTTTATAATAACTATCTAAATTCTACTACTATGAAAATTTCTATCCGTCAACTAATTAGAAAACTGGCCACGAAAGGTTCACGTTCAGGGTTAGGTCTCATCATGATTTTCTCGCTGCTTGCGCAGGGTGCATTTGCACAGCAATATGCGAGTAGTGCAACATTTACGGCGGGCAACGAGCTCCCCGCGGTCGCCACAGGTACGACTCCGGAAAATGCAGCTGGCGGACCCGGCGGAGGTGTAGCCAGAATGAGGGTACAGGGTTTGACTGTTACTACTGGGATTCCTCCACTTGAAGTTACTATTGCGGTCTCCAGTAAGGGAACGCTGAACTTGAATTTCAATCCTGGCATAGCAGCAGGCGTTACAACATATGTGAGGATCACGGATATTGAAACTTCTATAATTGGTCTTGATCTTGACCAGCTGGTAGGGCTACTAGGCCTCCTGAATACGAATGCGCTGTCTGCAACGTCCGACGGTGGAGCAACAACTTCGAAATTGGTGAGAGATCCTTCGGGAGCATTGTTCCTGGCAGTTAAGCCTACTAATGCGTACACGAGGGTTAGTGTAACATACGATTTTGAGAAGATAGCGAATGTGGCAATTGGCAATGCGACAATAGACATTGATCATGCTGTTGCTTATACAACCACTACTTTTACGCCATGTGAATCTGTACCAAGTTTTACCAATGCTGCCGCGGAAGTAGAAGGTGTTAGTGTAACGCTTACAAATGCGCTGGTTAATCCGGAAAGGGCAATAGACGGTAACGCGGCCACATATTCGGTATTGAAAGCCGCAGAAGTAAGTGCGCTTGCTGAAATCTCTCAGGTGATTCGCTTGACAAAGACAGTCCCTTCGGGCACAGAAATAGTCGCTACGCTTTCCAAAATAGGTTTATTGGCCGACGTTACTTTATTGTCCGACATTAGGATACAGGCAAGATTGGGCAATACAAGAGTGGGTACGGTCCGCACACTCGAAAGCCTTCTGTTAGGTTTAAGATTGATTGATTTTAACGGTTCGAATCCCGCAACAGTAGCGTTCAATCCCGGGACAGCTTTCGACGGCATCGAGATTATCGTTGAAGGGGTTGCTAATGTGCTCAACAGTATCAACATTCACGAACTTAGCGCGCGCACACCCATCACATTTACAGGGGGGGACCTGGGCGTATACGATACGGATGACGTGATCTCGGTTGATCTTTCAGGTGCAGATGCCTTCTCTTTCGATGCAGCTTATCCTCAGTTCCCGGCCCAGCCTGGTTTTGATATTGAGTGCGGAGGATTTACTGACTACACATATAGACTTAGCAATGTTACGTCAGTCAATGGAAGGACAGCTGCTGGTACGCTGCCCAATACAATCACGCTATCATTGGAAGGACGTCTATCAGGAGGCGCTAATGAGAGTCAGACAGGTGTTTATTTCTTCGATGTTGAAGCAACAAATGCTTTTGGACAAACTGCGGTTACCACTTTTAAAATTATAATTGAATCTGTTCTGCCGGTGACATTGGTAAGCTTCAAGGCAGCAAGTGAAGGCACAACTGCATCCTTGTCGTGGTCTACTGCTTCGGAGACGAACAGTGATCGCTTTGACATTGAGCGCAGCGCAAATGGTAAGAAATGGGATAAAATCGGTTCTGTGAAATCAAATCATGAAAGCGTGACCCAGCAATTCTACTCTTTCCAGGATGCAAAACCTTTGAACGGCCAAAACCTTTACAGATTGAAAATGGTTGATCTGGACGAAACTTTTGCTTACAGCCACATCGAAAACGTTTCATTTGCAAGCGCAGCGTTCCTGTATCCAAACCCGGTTCGCAATGCTGAAAACATCAACCTTAATCTGACCGACTGGTCTGATATCAAGCAGGTGAAAGTTGTAAATGCACTTGGCAAAACGGTGTTCGAAGCATCAAATGCATTAAGCACGGGTATCAGCACAAGAAATTTAAGCTCAGGCTCATATGTGGTGCAAATTATCCATAACAATGGCACGATTGCTACGCACAGATTTGTAAGACAATAGTCCTGTTCAACACGATACACATACAAACCGCTGGCTCAAAACCAGCGGTTTGTTTTTGTTTGTGCTACTATCTTGTCAAAAAAAAACGACATGAACAAAATTGCAGCCGCGGATCGGTATATTTGCGTATAACAGCACCACAAAAAAGTTAAGTACACGTTAACACAACATATATGGCAGGAAGAAGAGGCAAAAAAGCCAAGTTCAAGAAGTTCTTTATTCCTTTATTAAAATGGGTCAGCGCCATAGTTCCCGTTTGCGCATTCATTTACATCCTCTACTATTACAAGCAATTTGATTTCCTCAAAGAAAAGCCGGTTGTTAAATCCAAAACAGAAGTTATCAGCCAGGCAGACTCGCTTAATGCAGTGGGTTCACAAAACAAGGAAAAGCTGATCGGCAAAATTAAAATCCTCGAAAACGAATGGCATTCGGTAGGTGGGATCGCAATTCACAGCATGGTGATCGAAAACAACTCGCCTACGGCCATCAAAAATATTGAGGTAGAATTCAAATATCTGTCCGACACACAGGCAGTGATCACCTCCAAGATCGTAACCATCAAGACGCCGCTGCCTTCCAAAAAGGCTACGAAAGTTTCGGGGATAAGCGTGGGCTATGTCAACAATTCCGTTGTGGGCTGCGATACAAAAGTGGTGAACGCCGTCATCTGAAAGTTTTTCCGGCAATTTTCAGCAATAGCAGGGCGGTTTCTATTACTCCAAATAAGGCATGATTTTAATTGTTAGTAAGTATCAACGCTTTGCTAACATTAAAATCATGACTGACCATTCTTCTACGATGCAGGATCTCTACAAGATCCAGGATTTTCTATTTCAATATGAAGGTATCGGCAAGAAGCCTGAGTATGACGAGAACCAGCAGGTATATCTGCAAGTCCTCAGATTGCTGGCCGAAGACAAGGGGCTGCATTTTATTAGCAAAGAATTAAGCGACCCGGAAATCAAATTCGAAGACACCCTGAACCGATGGAATCCCATCCTAACATTCCTCATTTCCGACGCTCTGTCGCAACTGGAACCTGACAAAAAACACAAGCTCTTTTCAAAGCAGATCTCTGAAATGACAGGCTATGAGTTCCGAGAATATCTCGGTTATCTAAAAGAGGAAAACGTACTGAAACGCTGAAAGTAGCGGCTGATATTCCACACTTTTCACCACTTAACTGCCTGCAATTCTACAAGTTTGCTAAAATACACCCGACTAAACGCAGGAGGGCAATTACGAAGTTCTGGTACGATTATTTTTTATTTTCAGTCAAGATATCAGAAACCTGACTAACAACTGGAAATTATGACTCAGCTACTTCAAAGTATATACGCAATCGGACCATATCTTTTTATTGCTATACTGATAGGCGCAACATTTTGTGCCGTATGGCTGATCACCCAGTTGAAGAAATCGCCAGGCCATGATCGTTATATGGTAGACGAGCATATGTTTATCAAACGCAATGCAGCCAGGCTAAGGAAGGTGGAATGGCATTGATCAATTTCCCAATATAAGACATTCATACTCGACACTATATACCCTATGCACAGCCCGGCTGTGCATTTTTTTTGGCGATAGGGTACAAAAAAACATCCCAAATACAGGGTATCCGGGATGTCTGATTTTACTCAACGTTATTTGATAATCAGTTGCCTGGTTATCAACACAAATTTAACGAAATCTTTACTTAAAACATTATTTTTTAACGCAGAAATATGTTTTTATAATTACCACATTAAATAAAGCATACTCAATCAAGGTTTTGAACTACAATTGCGTCTCTAACGCGACGCAAATTACTCATTCGTATCTAAAACGCTCTCTATAAACCGCTGTAAGTCAGATAGTGCAAAGTGACTATCCGCCGTGTTTGCGAGCTCCGAATACACAGAAAGCATCTTGTTATATTTGATCATACATGAACTATTGTGTGATTTGAGCTGTCGGCCCTTATATTCTCCGTGCTCGTCCATCCGGTCTACCAGGTAAGACATCATATAATAATGCATGCCGCTGTCTTCGTCAAAACCTTCGAACTCGATTTTTGCAAGATCCAGCAATTCTTTCTCCTCATTTGACAACATTTTAATGGACTCATTGATGCGCCCATACATTTTCATAATGCTTGATATTTCATCATATACGCTGATAGGCACCTCTTCATATAATGAGTTGAACACTTTCGGATACAAGCCCGTATAACCTTTTTCGAGGATCTCAATTCGTTTTTCATTAATCTCCCTTTCCTTTTCATCGCAAATAATTGAAAGTATCTTGCACTGATTGATCAGTAACTGGCGCTCAATCAATGGGATACTTTCCGGAATAGTAGTGTTGTTGGTCATTTTTGAATCATTTAGGGTCATTTAGGTTAATATTTGCTTATAAAGTTTGGCAATGTTTCTGATATTTGATCTATCAAAACCATCTTTGCGTAATTTAAACAATCTGTCATTTTAGTATTGCTTTTTGCTCTGAGCTTATGAAAAAGATCAAACCGATTTCTGACGAAAACAATGCTGTCCGCGTGAAAGAGTCAGATGAAAATCTGGAAAAAATGGCGAAAAAGCTGACAAAAGAATGGAACAAGCCCTTAAAGACGGACAAAGTTCCTGATTTGTCATTTTCTAAATTTGAGGAAAAGCTTAAAAGCAAAGATCAGTAACCGTACCAGTCGCCCCACCAGTGCTGCAATTTTTTGCGGATCTCTTCTTCCCTCGCATTCAGTCCCGGCTCGAACACTTTCCTGCCTTTCAGCTCATCCGGCATGAAGTTCTGCTTGGCGAAATTCCCTTCAAATTCGTGTGAATATTTGTATTCTTTGCCATAACCGATCTGCTTCATAAGTTTGGTCGGCGCATTGCGCAAGTGCAGCGGAACCGGTAAATGGGCCGTGTTTTTAGCGAGCTCGATGGCGTCGCCAATGGCCATGTAACTGGCATTGCTTTTGGGAGAAGTGGCAAGGTAAATCGCTACTTGTGAGAGGATTATGCGGCATTCGGGATAGCCGATCACATTCACGGCCTGCATGCACGCATTGGCCATGATCATGGCAGTTGGGTTTGCATTTCCAATGTCCTCGGAAGCCATAATGAGCATTCGTCGGGCGATAAAAGACGGATCTTCACCGGCCACGATCATGCGTGCCATCCAGTAAACTGCGCCGTTCGGGTCGCTTCCTCTTAATGATTTGATAAAAGCAGAAATGATATCATAATGTTGCTCGCCCGATTTGTCGTAACGCGCAATGTTCTGCTGCGCCACTTCGGTCACCCATTCGTCGGTAATGACAATGTCTTTTTCCTCGCCTTTTCCAAGAATCACCAATTCCAGGAGATTGAGCAGCTTGCGACCGTCCCCGCCCGAAAGGCGCATCAGCGCGTCATACGACTCGAAAGTGACATTCTTATTCTTTAAAAACTGATCTTTGGTAAGCGCCCTTTCGATCAGTTGCTTCAATTCTTTTTCACCAAATGCTTCCAGGATGTAAATCTGGCTCCGCGATAAAAGAGCTGAGTTGATCTCGAATGAAGGATTTTCAGTCGTCGCACCGATCAATGTTACCTGTCCTTTTTCCACCGCACCCAGCAATGCATCCTGCTGGCTTTTGTTGTAACGGTGAATCTCGTCAATGAACAAAATCGCCGGGAACAAGCCGGATGGCCTTGCCAGCACTTCGCGCAAATCCTTAACCCCCGAACTGATGGCGCTGAGGTTGTAAAATTGTCTTTTGGTGGTTTCGGCAATGAGTAATGCCAATGTTGTTTTTCCGACGCCGGGTGGTCCCCAGAAAATCATCGAAGGGATGGTATTTTGCAAAATAGCCCTGCGCAACGGGCCGTTCGGGCCTAATAGTTTTTCCTGGCCAACAAAATCATCCAGGGTTCTCGGGCGCAGGCGTTCAGCTAATGGCGTGGAGTTCAGCGACATTCAAATGGTATTATTTCAGTTTGTTAATGATCGTAAATATTTAACAAAAAAAGCGTGGCTTAGTTCGCCACGCTTTTTGCAATGATAATTTTATAAAGAAATGTCAGAAGGTCAGTCTGTCCAGCGTCATTTGCTTTTTAAGGTTGCCTAATGCACCAAAAACCAGGTTATAAACAGACTGAATGTTGATTTTCATCAGGTCTGCGATTTCGTGGTTATTCAAATTCATGTAAAATTTTAAAAAGATGGCTTCCCGCTGGCGGCGTGGGAGCCCGTTGATCGCTACGTTTAAATGCTGATTGGTTGATTCAAATTCTTCTTCGGAAATCAGGTGATTTTCATGAGAAGGCGTGTTGATGTGCCAGTATTCTACCGGAATATCCTCGTTGCTTGTATGCTTCTGCTGTGCGTTCAAATGGCGAACCAACTTTCTTTTAATTGACGCCATAAGATAAAACCGAACGGAAGTGGTGTCACCCAGCGTCATTCGGTTTTTCCAGAGTTCAACAAATAAGTCGTGAATGCAGTCCTTAATCAGTGGTTTGTCAATCGTAAACTGTGAGCAATACTGATACAAAATGTGAACGTAAGAGCGGTACAGGCATGCATAAGCATTTTCATCGCCTTTTCTGAACTGATCCCAAAAACAGAGTTCTTCTTCTTGCTTGTAGCGTAGGTGAGCCATTGTTTGGAAAGGATTTTGATTGGGGTTAGGAATTGATATTTGTAATAAGGGTCATTATTACACTTGTAAATATATTTATAAAAAAACGTATTTAAAAAATATTTTCGTCAGAAAATTCTATTTCAAAGGTTAATGTTACTATTTCGTTAAATATGTCACCGTTTAGAGACTTACCGGAACAAAATTGAAGTTTTCACCATCAAAAAGGCCTTTATCGCTCAATTTCAAACGTGGTATCACGAGCAGCGCCATAAATGACAGCGTCATGAATGGAGATTGGAGCGACGACATCAATTCTTCCTTCACAAAATTGTCGAGCAATGTGTAAGCCGCCGCCACTTCATAGCCATCCGAATCCGTCATAATTCCTGCAATCGGCAACGCGATTAACTGCGTTTTTCCATTCCCTGCCGCCGAAATTCCACCTTTCGCTTCAATGATCATATTCACGGCCATGGCTATACTTTCATCGTCGCAACCGACACAGATAATGTTGTGTGAATCATGCGCAACAGACGAAGCGATAGCGCCTTTTTTCAACCCGAAATTTTTAATAAATGCGATGGACGGAAGCGCGTTTTCATAGCGGTTGATCACGGTGACTTTCAGGATATCGTTGTCCGGATCAGCCACAATTGCATCACCCTGTACTTTTGCATTCGCAATGATTTCATTCGTAATCAGTTGACCCTCTAATGCTTCGATGACCCTTATTTGGGATTCAGAATTTTTTTCATTTTTTAAAACAAAATCAGGCGCTGTCTTTGGGGCGCACACAAACCTGTTGGGATGCGCGCTTCGCAGATCCGGAATCATTGAAACTGAATCTTTGGCCACAAGCGCCCCATCAATCCAGGTTTCCTTTACATTAAAATCACTCAGGTTATTAACCAAAATAAAATCGGCCGGATCATTTAATCTCAGCAAACCAACATTCAAACTATAATGCAACACAGGATTGATGCAGGCCGCCTGCAGAATGTTCCAAATGTCATAACCCAGCGACAATGCCCTCTTTACCAGCACATTAATGTGGCCCGCCACTAGGTTATCCGGATGCTTGTCATCCGAACAGAACATGACCAGTTCAGGAAACTCATCGATCAGCGGAATTAATGCCCCGAAATTCCGGGCAGCGCTGCCTTCCCGGATCAGTATTTTGACGCCGTAATCAATTTTTTCTCGGGCTTCGTCATAGGTAAAGCATTCATGATCAGTGGTTATGCCATGCGATGCATATTTGCGCGCCGCTTCCCCGCGCAGGCCAGGCGCATGGCCGTCGACAACCTTACTATAATGTTTGGCCCAGTTGATCTTCGCCATCATATCCGGATCTTCGTTGATCACGCCCGGAAAATTCATGACTTCGGCCAGATAACCAATGTCGTCCTTCGCCAGTAACTGGCCAACCTGTTCCGCATCAATCACAGCCCCGGCCGTTTCAAAAACCGTCGCGGGAACACACGAGGGCGCCCCGAAGCAGAATTTAAACGGCACACGCTTGCCATCTTCGATCATGAATTCCACGCCTGCTATGCCGAGCACATTCCCGATTTCATGCGGGTCCGAAACTGTGGCGACCGTCCCGTGCACAACCGCGAGGCGGGCAAATTGTGCGGGCGTTAGCATGGAGCTCTCTATATGTACGTGCGCGTCCGTGAAGCCGGGCAGCGCGTAAGGCAAAGACGGGTTTTCAGGTCCGGTAATGTCGATTTCCTTAATGATCCCATCGGCGCTGCGCAGTTCTGCCTCGGAAATGGTTTTTTCAAAAATATTGACCAGGTTGATTTTCATAATGCGACTTCCAGGTTAGGCAGGTGAACGGCAATTTTTCGAAATTCCTTTTGGTAAGCCAAAGGACTCTTGCCGGTGTGGATTTTGAAATATTTATTGAAATTGGCAAAATTGTTGAAACCGCTTTCATAGCAGATCTGCGCAACAGGCAGCTTGGTTTCAGAAAGCAATTTGCAGGCATGCCCGATCCTTAGTTCCAGCAAAAACTGCGAGTAAGTCTTGCGGCTGCGGCTTTTGAAATACCGGCAAAACGAATGGGGGCTAATGTTTGCAATCTCCGAAATCTCTTCGATCGAAATCTTCTTTTGGAAATTACTGATCGAATATTGATAGATCTGGTTGATCCGGTCCGTATCGTATTGATCGTATTCTTCGTGATAGTGTGTGTTGGACAATGTCTTTTTTTCTGAGCAATGTGCGAGGTTTTCAAGGATTTGCAAAAGTGAAATCACTGCATTCCCGCTTTTTTGATCCAATAAATCCTGCAAAAGTTTCTTCACATTTTCGGTCTCTTCTCCCAATAGTTTCATTCCAAACTTTGCTTTGAGCAGTAATTCACGGATGGCCTTGTTTTCAGGCAATTCCAAAAATGCATTACCGAACAAGTCCAGTGAAAAATGCACGACGGTGGCTTGTGCATATAGCTGACTTTCGCGCTGAAAATATTTCTCGTCGCAGCGCCAGTAATGGGGGAGGTTAGGGCCGATCAAAAGGAGGTCGCCACTCTGGAAATTCTGAATGTTGTCACCCACAAACTGCGTGCCCGATCCCTGCTCAATGTGGATCAGTTCGAGCTCAGGATGGTAATGCCAGCGGTTGTAAAAGTAGAGGACTACATCGCGGCGGATACTGAACGATTTTTGCAGGCCCTTGGGGACTTTTAGTAATTGCGGTTTCACAAATAATTACAAAAAGATTCTATTAAGAGGAAATATATGCCAATATAGTTGAAAACTTTGCTAGTATTGCGAATCAATGTATTGAAATATTTCAGTTCATTTGTTGATAAATTCTATTTAAAATACCCGGCGAAATAAAACCAATTTGAAACTGACTATGGCGTCACAGCTTTTAAAAATACATCCTTCTGATAATGTGATCGTTGCATTGCGGGACTTGCCCGTGAACGCCGACGTGGCCTGGGCAGGCAGTCATTATTCGCTGCCTTACGGCGTTTCTGCCAAGCATAAATTTGTGACGGAGGACATTGAAACCGGTGGCGCTATCATCATGTATGGCGTGCTCGTAGGACGCGCATCGCAGCCCATCCGCAAGGGCGAGCCCATCACAACGTTCAATCTTAAACACGATTCCCAGGATTACAGCACGGCCAACCGGCAGCCTTATTCTTACATTCAGCCGGATGTTTCGAAATGGCAGAACAGAACATTCAAAGGATATCACCGTGAAGACGGCCGCGTAGGCACATATAATTATTGGCTCGTAGTGCCATTGGTATTTTGCGAAAACCGCAATGTGCTGATTATGAAGGATGCGTTCGAGCGCGAGCTGGGTTATGCGCAAACCGATATTTATAGAGAGCACGTCAGGGATTTCCTGCATTTATATCAAAGCGGCGACTTGCGCACCATTAAAAGTATGGAAGCATTCACCGAGCGCGAGCCTGTTAGAAAGAAACCGGAACGCCCGTTCCAGAATGTGGACGGAATCAAATTCCTGACCCACGAAGGCGGCTGTGGCGGCACAAGAACGGACGCCAACACGCTTTGTGCTCTTTTTGCTTCCTATGCAGTTCACCCTAATGTGGCCGGCATTACAGTTTTAAGCCTGGGTTGTCAGAATTCGGAGTTGAAGACATTGGAAGACGAGATCAAAAAACGCGATCCGAATTTCAATAAACCGTTCTTCGCATTCGAGCATCAGAAAGGCACAGAATATTCTTTAATGTCGGGTGCAATTAAGGAGACATTCATGGGTGTTACCAAGATCAATGAGTTCGAAAGAAGCGATGCGCCTTTGTCTAAACTTTCCGTTGGCCTTAAATGCGGCGGTTCAGATGGATTTTCAGGCATTTCTGCGAACCCCGTTTTAGGACATCTTTCGGATATCGTTGTCGGCTTAGGCGGACAGACATTATTAGCAGAGTTTCCCGAACTCAATGGCGTTGAGCAAGAGCTTATTAATCGTTGTGTGACCGAAGAGAAGGCCGCCAAATTTGAAAAACTCATGCGTGACTACGCTGGCAAGGCAGAAGCAGTCGGTTCCGCATTCGCATTCAATCCATCACCCGGAAATATCAAAGACGGACTCATTACAGACGCCATAAAATCAGCCGGAGCAGCCCGCAAAGGCGGTAATGCATATATTTCGGATGTTTTAAACTACACCGAAAGAGCCACGGAATCAGGCTTGCAACTCGTGTGCACACCAGGCAATGATGTAGAAGCAACCACCGGGCAAACAGCCGCAGGCGCCAACATCATCCTTTTTACAACCGGATTAGGAACGCCCACCGGCAACCCGATCTGCCCCGTTGCCAAAGTCGCAACCAACACCACCTTAGCCAACCGCATGCCCGACGTCATCGATTTTGATTGCGGACCGGTTGTTGACGGCACGCAAAGCCTGGAACAAAACGCCGAAGCATTGCTAGAATATGTCATCCGAGTAGCAAGCGGAGAATTGACCAAAGCACAGCAACTAGGCCAGGATGATTTCATCCCCTGGAAAAGAGGCGTCTCTCTCTAAATTTTTCTTAATTGAATGATAGAATCAAAGATTGAAAATAATTAAATGCTCTCATTTGGTCCCCGGGTTGAAACCCGGGGCAATGCTGATTGATGGGAATTTAGAAAGGCTCTCTAATCAACAACATCATTTGCCCGGGGGCAATGCTGATTGATGAGAATTTAGAAGGACTTTATAATCAATAAAATCATTTGCACTGGGGCAATGCTGATTGATGGGAATTTAAAACAGGCTCTTATCAACAAATTCATTTGCCCCAAGGCAGTGCTGACTGATAAGAATTTAAAACAGACTCTATAATCAACAAAATCATTTGCCCCGGGTTTCAACCCGGGGATCTTTGAGATAATTGAAATAGATTTGAGATTGAAAATAAATTTGAGATTGATTACAATAGATTGAGTAAAATAGATTGAGATTGATTGACATAGATTAAGATTAATTAAAATAGATAGAGATTAAGTGACATAGATTTGATTAATTAAAATAGATTGAGATTAATTGAAATAGATTTGAGATCCATTAAAATATATTTGAGATTAATTTAAAATAGATGAAAAATTCAGATCAGAAGAAATAATGCAAGTATAGGCCGCTGGAAAGGCCCTTTTGTTTCAATAACACTCAAAATTTCATGTTTGATTTAAGCGGAAAAACAGCATTGGTAACCGGGGGGGCGAGCGGCATTGGCCTGGCGATCTCTCAAACTTTTGCGAAACAGGGCGCATTTGTCCATATTCTTGAACTGAATTTTGATCTGGCCAACCAGGTTGTAAACCAGATCATTGCAGATGGCGGTCAGGCGGAAGCACACGCCATCGATATCTCCAAACAAGCCGACGTGGTGAATGTGATCAACGCCATTGCGACCAATCACAAGATCAACATTCTGGTTAACAATGCCGGCATTGCGCATGTAGGAAAGGCGGATAACACGGCTGAAATTGATTTTGACCGCGTTATTAATGTAAATGTGAAAGGTGTTTACAATTGCCTCATGGCGACTATTCCGCATTTGAAAGCCAATGGCGGCGGGGTGATTCTGAACATGGCATCTATCGCAGCCACGGTCGGCATTCCGGACCGGTTTGCTTACTCTACGGCCAAAGGGGCGGTTTATTCCATGACATTGTCGGTTGCCCGGGACTATCTGGCGGATGGCATTCGCTGCAACAGCATTTCGCCGGCGCGCGTGCACACGCCTTTTGTGGATGGATTTATTTCCAAAAATTATCCTGGCAAAGAAGACGAAATGTTCGAAAAACTTTCCAAAACGCAGCCTATTGGCAGAATGGCCAAGCCCGAGGAAATCGGTGCAATGGCATTGTATCTCTGCTCAGACGAGGCCGGTTTTATCACGGGCTGCGACTATCTGATTGACGGTGGATTTGAGAAGCTGAATAATTAAGCGACTGTTATTGACAGGCTTTTGAAACATTGAGAAATAATTAAAAAAGGCGTAAAGCAAACCGCTGCAAGCCGTATAAAACTTATGAAACTTTTTCGATTTGGTGCTTTTGAGCAGGAGAAACCGGGTGTGGAACTTCCCGATGGTAAGAAACTAGATGTGTCTGCATTTGGTGAAGATTACAATGAGAAATTTTTTGCAACCGACGGCTTAACTCGCCTAACAGAATGGCTAAGTGCCAATCAGTCAGGCTGCCAGGAAGTTGTGGAAGGTTTCCGTTACGGTTCTTGCGTAGCTCGCCCGTCTAAAATTGTGTGCATAGGCATGAACTACGCCAAGCACGCTTACGAATCCGGTGCGACAGAATTGCCAAAGGAACCGATCGTATTTTTTAAATCCACTTCTGCATTGTGCGGGCCTAATGATCAGGTGATTATCCCAAGAAATTCGGAAAAAACGGACTGGGAAGTAGAGCTGGCTGTGATCATTGGCAAGAGAGCCAGTTATGTAGAAGAAGCAGATGCACTAAGCTATGTAGCGGGTTACGCAGTCCACAACGACTATTCAGAACGTGCGTTCCAAATGGAGCGTGGCGGACAATGGGTGAAGGGAAAAAGCAATGACACATTCGCACCATTGGGGCCTTACCTGGTGACGGCTGACGAGGTGGGCAATGCAAATGACCTCGAACTCTGGCTGACATTAAACGGTAAAAAAATACAGGATAGCAGCACCTCGGACATGATTTTCCAGGTTCCGTTCCTGATCAGTTACCTGAGCCAGTTCATGACATTGCTGCCGGGCGATATGATCACAACCGGAACACCAGCAGGCGTGGGCCTGGGCATGAAGCCACAGGTTTACCTGAAAGCAGGTGACGTTGTTGAGCTCGGGATTGAAAAATTAGGTTCGCAAAAACAGGAAGCAATCGCCTGGAAGCCACTATAATATGGTTATCGACGCACACCAGCATTTCTGGATTTTTGACGCGGAACGCGATGCATGGATCACGCCCGAGATGCAGGCAATCCGCAAGAACTTTCTGCCCGAAGACCTGAGACCGGTCTTAAAAGAAAATCGCGTGGATGGCTGCGTGGCTGTGCAGGCGTCGCAGTCCAGGTCGGAAACGGAATTTCTGTTGCAGCTTGCTGAGGCTAATGATTTTATTAAAGGCGTGGTGGGTTGGGTCGATTTGCAGGCGGAAGATTTATATGATCAGCTTGAAAAGTATTCGCAATTTGAGAAGCTAAGGGGTTTCAGGCACGTGGTGCAAGGTGAGGCGGAAGGATTTATGCTGCAACCTGCATTCATTAAGGGCGTTGGTCAGTTGGTTGCTTTTGATTTTACCTATGACATTCTGATCCGTCAGGATCAATTGAAAGAAGCATTCAATTTCGCGGTTAAGCTGCCTAATGTGCATTTTGTGCTGGACCACATTGCCAAACCCTTGATCAAAAACGGCGAAATGCAGCCCTGGGCAACGGATATTCTCGAGCTCGCAGAACTTTCCAATGTAAGCTGTAAAGTGTCCGGAATAGTTACCGAAGCCGATTGGAAAAACTGGGAAAAAGCAGATTTCCGGCCTTACCTGGATGTTGTTTTCGAAGCATTCGGAACGGACAGATTAATCTATGGTTCCGACTGGCCGGTCTGCCTCGTTGCAGCTGAGTATGAGGGTGCAAAGGGCATTTTGACCGACTATCTGAGCATGTTTTCAGATTCGGAATTGCAGAAAGTGATGGGTAAAAATGCAGTGGAATTTTATAGTCTTGATGTTTGATTTATGAAAAAATACTGTCTTGCGGTGGATATGGTGAATGATCCGGTGATGATTGCCGAGTATGAACAATATCACAAAAAAGCCAGGCCTGAAATTGAAAAAAGCATCCTGGATGCCGGGATCACCCAAATGGAGATTTACCGGATCGGGGAGCGCCTTTTCATGATCATGGAAACGGAAGACGATTTTAGTTTTGAAAATAAAGCCCGGATGGACGCCGCCAATGCGCAGGTCCAGGAATGGGAACAGCTCATGTGGAAGTATCAAAAAGCCCTTCCATCCGCCAAACCAGGCGAAAAATGGGTGTTAATGGATAAAATATTTGCCCTCAAATAAAAAAGAAGAAGGAAAGATTGGTGACTTAGCGTTCTGAATGGTTTGAGTAAATTAATTTATCTGTTACTAATTGCCAGTTTGTCTTGCACATTGTTTTCTTCCCGGCCGCGCAAGCCTGTGGAAATCAAAGTGATGAGCTTTAACATCCGCCATGGGCTGAACCGGAGCGAGGAATCGAACCTGAGGGATATCTTAAAAATTATCAAGGAGCATAAGCCGGACCTGATCGCCCTGCAAGCGGTTGATAGCCTGGTTGGTGATGGGAAAGTGCAGTTTCAGCTCCGGCAAATTGCCGTTCAGACGGGGATGCATTATTTATATGGTGTTGCGGACAAGTCTGAAAACGGCTCGCAGGGCGTAGGAATTTTGTCGACCTGGGAATTTGAAAAAACACAAACCATTGACCTGCCGAAAACAGCAGGCGCGGATCCCAAAGTGCTGTTGTGTGGATTGGTAAAACCAGCGAGAGGACTCACATTCCGGTTTTGTAATGCACGGTTAGAGTACGCCTCGGTTATGGACAGGGCTTTGCAGGCAGCCTATATTAATCAAATGCTCGTCAACAGCATCCAGCCTGTGCTTTTAGGCATGGATATGGGTGCGCGACCGAATGAACAGCCTTATTTTTCTTTCCGGAAAAACTGGCAGGATGCCGCGCAGGGTTCACAGCTGGAAACCTGGAACGAGGGACTGCCCGGCGACCGGCTCGACTATATTTTTGCTTTGCTGAATAATAAAGTAAGGATAAGAAATTACAAGGTAATCAGGAATTACCCGCTGGTTTCGGACCACTACCCCATACTTGCCACCATTGAATTTTGGTAAAAATGAATCACTCGGATTTGAAAATCGGATTGTTTATCCCCTGTTATGTCGATCAGTTTTATCCGCAGGTGGGTATAGCAACGCTCGAACTGCTTGAAAAACTGGGCTGTAATGTAACATTCCCGTTGAGCCAGACGTGCTGCGGGCAGCCAATGGCCAACTCAGGTTTCGAACATTTGACAAAGGATTGCGACAGGTTATTTTATAATCAATTCGCTGATTGTGATTATGTTGTGTCACCGTCCGGAAGCTGCGTGCTGCACATTAAGGATCATTTGAAGGTGGAAAACAAACCGGATGAGTCCAAGGTGTTGCGTAAGAAAGTGTACGAGCTGGTGGAGTTTATCGTCGATATTTTAAAAGTTGATTTTATCGAAGCAGAATTTCCGCACCGCGTGGGCTTGCACCAGGGTTGTCACGGCCAGCGTGGGCTGCATTTATCACAAATGTCGGAGTTGAATGCAGCGCCGTTTTCCAAACCGGTTTCACTGTTGAAAAATGTCAGAGGATTGGAATTGGTTGACCTGGACAGGCCGGATGAATGCTGTGGTTTTGGCGGGACTTTTTGCGTGAGTGAAGAAGCTGTTTCTGTGAAAATGGGTAAAGACCGCGTTTCAGACCACATTCGCCATCATGCCGAATACATTACGGGGTCAGATATGAGCTGTCTTTTGCATTTGGAAGGAATTTTGAAAAGAAGCAAAAGCAATGTGCAGGTGAAGCATATCGCAGAGATTCTGAACAACGCCGTAAAAAAACAAATGCCGATCCCCGCATAGGAACCGGCATTTACAAAGTTTATGGGTGGCGCGTCGCAAAGGAGGGTTTGCAGGCTTGCCAAAGAGGCACAGAATCTGAGAAGCGCTTTGTTGTTAGTTGATAGAAGAAACAACGCGGCTCGTTGTAGTCAGAATATCAAACGATTGTGTAGCCTTCTCTTTACCGTCCGTGATTTCGAATGTGTAAGTTCCATCCATCAAAGTCGATAAGTCGAAATATTTCAAATAGCTGTTGTCAACGCGTCTGTTTTCTGAAAAAAGAACATTGTTATCAGTATCCAAAATGCGAACTGCTACATTTTTAGAAACTGGATTATTATATGAAACGCGGAATTGCATTGGTTTGATCTGAAGAACAGTCAGTTTGTTAGAAACTGTTTCCGTTTTTTCAGTTGCGATGGCGGTTTGTGCATGAACTGTCAATGCTGAACCTGATAAAAGCAAGCCAGTCAAGGCTGCGATGAGAAGCGTGTTTTTAGTTTTCATAAGAGTGAAAATTTAATTGTGTCTAAAAAAAGTTAAACTAAACTTGTTTCAAACTCCGATGCCCTGATCGAATAACTTTGTGATTCAAAAGTATAAGATATTGCATTACAATAAAATAGCTTTTTTGGGTTAAGTAAAAAGTTGTTTATTAAACAAATAGCAAACTTGGAATAGTGCAATGAATGTGAAAAGTACAATTCTTATTCTTTATAAAATACCATTATCAAATTGTTAAGCAAATTATGTCTAAGGCGATAATTGAGCATTCGGTGGCTTCGGAGACCTTTAATAAGGACGAGCCCTATGTAGATTGGCATGATGAGACGCTCTGGTTTGTGCGCCAGAAAAGGGATAAATCCTCGAAATTATTGCCGGAATGGGAGCAATTGCGGGAAACGGCGTCGGGCATTAAGAATTATGTCCTGTCGCATATGGATGAGCTGCTCATTGCTTTTGAACAAAAGGCGAAAGAAAACGGCATCCACATTCACTGGGCCGCTGACGCTGCGGAGCATAACGAGATCGTCCTCAATCTTTTGAAGCAAAATAATATCGACAAGATGGTAAAAAGCAAGTCCATGCTGACCGAGGAATGTCATATGAACGAGTTTTTGTCTAAGAGCGGGATTGAGGTCATCGACACGGACCTGGGCGAGCGGATTGTGCAGCTAAGGAATGAGCCGCCGAGCCACATTGTGCTTCCCGCAATACATTTGAAAAAGAAAGACATCGGCGACCTTTTCCACGAGCATTTAGGAACAGAAGCCGGCGCCACGGATCCGCAATATCTAACAGAAGCTGCCCGGCAACATTTGCGCGACAAGTTTTTGACCAGAAGAGCAGCATTAACGGGCGTAAACTTCGCCATCGCCGAAACCGGCGGTTTTGTGGTTTCCACCAATGAAGGAAATGCAGATATGGGCGCACATCTGGCCGACATTCATATCGCCAGCATGGGTTTTGAAAAAATAATCCCGAAACAAAAAGACCTCGCCGTTTTTCTGAGGCTTTTGGCAAGAAGTGCAACCGGCCAGCCCATCACCACTTACAGCAGCCATTTCAAAAAACCACGAGAAGGTCAGGAAATGCACATTATCATTGTCGATAATGGCCGCACGACTCAATTAGGACGCGCCGATTTCAGAAATTCACTCAAATGCATTCGCTGCGGCGCGTGTATGAACACTTGTCCGGTTTACCGCAGAAGCGGCGGGCACAGTTACCACAATGCCGTTGCAGGCCCGATCGGATCGATCCTCGCGCCAAATCTGGATATGACCAAGAATGCGGATCTGCCTTTTGCAAGCACATTATGCGGCAGCTGTTCCAATGTTTGCCCTGTTAAAATTGACATTCATGATCAGCTCTATAAATGGCGGCAGGTTTTGGTAAAAGGCGGGCATGTGCCGCAAGCGAAGGAACTGGGCATTAAGGCCATGTCTGTGGTTTTGTCTCAGCCGAGGTTTTATCAATGGTCGGGCAGATTAGGGCGCTCCCTGATGCGTACAATCCCTTTTGTAGTGAATAATGGAATGAATCCCTGGTTCAAACAACGCGAAATGCCCGAGCCGCCTAAGGAAAGTTTCCGCGACTGGTATATCCGAAATCGAAAAGAATAATACAATGACCTCACGGGAAAAAATATTGCAGCAAATAAAACTGAATAAGCCAGCCGAAACGCCGTTTCCGGAAACCACGCGTTTTGACAGTTTATATGAAAATACAGAAGAGAAGTTTATAGAAACGCTCACCGCAATTTACACCGAAGTAATCGTGGTGAAGGATTTAGCGGAGCTTGCACGGAAGGCCGACGAGCTTTACGCTTCCGTTGCGAACCGTGCAACCACCATTCCAGCATTGAGCAACTGGGCCGATTTTAGTCTCAATAACCCGGACCCGCACGCATTGGAGTTGATTGAAATTGCAATCCTGCAAGCGGAATTTGGTGTGGCTGAAAACGGTGCGATCTGGATTTCGGACGCGCATTTGCCGCATCGTGCTTTGCCTTTTATCACGCAAAATCTGGCCTTTGTTATTCCACGAAAAGCGATTGTGAACAACATGCACGACGCATATGAGCGCCTGACCGAGACCACGGGTTGGGGTTGTTTTATTTCCGGACCTTCCAAAACGGCTGACATTGAGCAATCGCTCGTCATAGGTGCACATGGCGCGAGAAGTTTGGTTATCTTTCTGCTGGAAGAAGCCTGATATGCAGTGGATAATGTAGCAACCGGAGGAAAAAATTGCGTAAAAACGGCTTCCCGCCCATTCTTTCTTCTATTTTTGCAAATACAAGATTCATCCATATGCCCAAAATAATTGTTGCGATTGATGGCTATTCCAGTTGTGGCAAAAGCACAACTGCGAAACTGGTTGCAAAGCAGCTGAACTATCCCTATATCGACACCGGTGCTATGTATCGGGCTGTTACACTGTATTTTATACAAAATCACGTCAGCCTTACCAATCCCAAAGAAACTGAAACAGCGCTGAGCAACATTCACATTTCCTTCCGCAGGCATGCCGAACTGGGGCGTAACGACACTTACCTGAACGGGCTCAATGTCGAAGATGAAATCCGCAAAATGTATGTTTCCGAAAAGGTAAGCGATGTGAGTGCGATCGCGGAAGTAAGGCATGCTTTGGTGGCGCAGCAACAGCGCATGGGCAAAACCAAAGGTATTGTTATGGATGGCCGGGACATCGGGACCGTTGTTTTTCCGCAAGCGGAATTAAAGATTTTCATGACCGCTGATCCGCTGATCCGCGCGCAAAGAAGGCAACTTGAATTACTAGAAAAAGGAGAGCTGATAGGACTGCCGGAAATTGCCGAAAATTTGAGAATGCGCGATCACATTGATACTACCCGTGCAGAAAGTCCGCTGAGGCAAGCAGCAGATGCTGTTTACATTGATAATTCCCTGATGACGCTGGACGAGCAGGTTGAAATGGTTGTCAGGCTGGCCGATGAGCAGATCGGGCTGTCACTTCGCCGGAGAGCGAGCCGGGCCTGATATGGAAGAGCACGATTATGACTATCTGATTGTTGGACAAGGCATTGCGGGTACTTCGCTGGCCATGCATTTGTTGGATCTTGGTAAAAAGATCTTAATAGTAAACGATTCGCAAGCACCTTCTTCCTCAAAAGTAGCGGCGGGGATATTTAATCCTTTAACCGGTAAAAAGCTGGTAAAAACCTGGCTCGCGGACGACCTCTTTCCCTATGCGAAGGGCTTCTACGGTTATCTTGAAGCAATATTTGGTGAGAAATTTGTGCATCCCGCACCTATTTATCGACCATTCCGCTCTATAGCCGAACAAAACACTTATCTCGCCCAGACAGCCGATCCGAAAATCGCTTCCTATATAAAGCAGGACGGAGATTCCGCCGATTTATCCGATTACATCCATGCCGGTTATGGTGGTTTAGAAGTGATCCGGTCTGGCTGGATCGACCTGCCTGTGTTATTGGACCAAAGCAAAAATTATTTTCTGGAATACGGAATGCTTGTTGATGAAGCGTTCGATATCAATGCGTTGTCTGTTTCAACGGATGGGATTGTTTGGAAAGACAAGACATTTGGAAAGCTGGTTTTATGTCAGGGATTCAAGGCTTTGGAAAACGACTTTTTCAACTGGCTTCCTTTTACGCCGGTAAAAGGGCAAATCCTGGAAATTGAAACGGAAGTTCCCTTGCAAGATTACATTGTGAACCAGGGAATTTTCATGTTTCCGGTGGCTGACAAAGTGAGCCGGGTAGGAGCCACTTATTCCTGGGATCCGCTGGATTGGGAGCCCACAGAAGAAGCCACTGCTGAACTGAAAGAAAAGCTAACTGCGCTGCTGAAAATACCGTATCAAATTCGCTCGGAAGTGGCGGGCATCAGACCGTCTGTAAGGGATCGCAGGCCGTTGATCGGCGTGCATCCTGCATACCATAATGTTGCTATTTTCAATGGATTAGGCACGAAGGGTGTTACGCTGGCGCCATTTTTTGCAAATGAGCTCGCCCAACATTTGGAAAACGGTAAAGAATTGAATCCGCTAGTTAATATTCAGCGGTATTTTTCGTTATATTTCCGTTGAAGTCAGCCTTAGCACTATGAGCATAAAATCTATATACAAGTTAACCTTTTCGGTCGGTCTTTTAGCGGTTTTAGGATTATTTACCGAATCAGTAGCGCAACGCTACCCCTCCCAGGAAACATTTGGAAAGAACAGGGTTCAGTACAAGACCTTTAACTGGAAAATATTCAGAACAACCAATTTCGAAATCTATCATTACCAGGGCGGAACTGCGCTTGCCAAGCTGACTGCGCAATATGCTGAAAGTGAATTTGATAAGATCACCGATATCCTGGGCTGGACTCCTTACAGCCGTGTAAAAATCTTTCTTTACAATTCTCCTGCCGAGTTGGAACAGAGCAACATGGGGCTGTCTACATTGGATAACCTTAATGAGCAGAAACTGGATCTTTCCCAGTCACGGGTGGAAGTTGCATACACTGGAAACCAGGTTACATTTCGCCAGAAACTGGTAAAAGACATTAGCCTATTGTTTGTTTACGACATGCTTTATGGCGGAAATATGAAGGAAGCGCTGCAAAGTTCATTACTGCTGACGCTGCCAGAATGGTTCATGTCAGGAACTGCGGCATACATTGCAGAGGGCTGGTCGCCGGAATTGAATGATTACATGCGTGATTTTTTCAAAAACCGCAATGTGCGTAAGCCGACATTAATGACTGGCAATGACGCTACACTGATCGGTCACTCCATCTGGAATTACATTGCTGAACGCTACGGAAAAGACAAGATTTCAGATATCCTGAACCTTACCCGCATTATCAGAACCGAGCAAACCAGCATTACCAGCACTTTGGGGATCCAGTCTTACAACCGTTTTCTACGTGATTGGAAAGCATATTATTTAAACCAAAACAAAAACGCCGAGCAGTTTTACGCTGATCCGGCTCCAACCTGGAAATATAAGCTGAATGAATTCGGCGTTTCCGATGCAAGCGCCGTAATTAAGGTGTCTCCGGATAAGAAATTTACGGCCGTTAGTGAGATCAAGAATGGTCGTTACAGGGTTTATTTGTTTGATAGTGAGACCGGTAGCAAGAAAATCGTTCGTCAGGGCAAGCTTGATTTCATAGGCGGAAGGGTGAAAACGCAGCCACCGCTTTTAGGCTGGTCCCGGAATAACGTGTTATCGATCCTGGCTACTGAAAATGACCGCAAGAATTTTTATCAGTATGAAAACCTGGGCACGAAAAAGGTCAAGGTGAAGCTGAAACGCAATATTCGTGGTCTGGATCAGATTGTGGATATGGATGTTTCGCATGACGGAACAATGCTTGCCGTAAGTGCGGATAAGGGCGGACAAAATGACCTTTATCTGATCAGCGTTGCGCGGGCTTCTGCATTGCCATTAACAAGTGATCTTTACGATGATCTTTCCCCACGTTTCGTGCAAGGATCGTCGCGTAGGGTGGTTTTCTCTTCCAACCGGTCGGTGGATTCGCTGGGAACCGGCGATAAGGGAAATTACAAATCAATTTCGGGCTCGTTTACGATTTTCGAGCATGATGGAACGCCCAAGTCGGACAATCTGCTGAAACTCGTTCAGGCGGACGGAAAAACCAAGATATTGCCGGTTTACGCGGACGAAAATGACATTGTATACATTTCGAATGAGAAAGGCGTAAGCAACCTTTTTAAATTTAACCGTGCAAGCAATACAAATTCCCAGCTCACCAACTACATTCAAGGCATCAGAAATGCGGATTTGACAACCAAGTCGGGTGGAGGATTGGCTTACACTTATTTGAACGACGGTTATTACACAGCGGCTTTCAAAAATGGTTTTGATATCAATGCAACGGTAAACACACCGGCATTGACCAATGGTGCTGCGGCTGCTGCCCCGGCTGGAACATCAGCTGCTGGTACAACAACGGCCCAGAAAGCAGATTCGGCACAGCAGGCAAAACCTGCGGGAACGCCTAAAATCGCTCTGAAAGAAGGCGAAGTGGATACGGATAATTACGAATTTGACGAGGACGTTCTGAAAGCTTTCGAATCAAAACAGCGCCGGGGAACATTCCCGACATCGCCAAGCACATTGTCGAGGTCGAAAGCGACAAGGGAGAACATTGCTATCAAAGGGCCATATCCTTACAAAGGATTATTCATTACTAATGACGCCAATTCCGACTGGCGCATCGACCCGATCAGGGGATTTGGTTACGCTCAGTCCATTTCGATGAATGATCTGCTTGAAAACCATGTCATTAAAGCAGGACTTTTCATTTCCTCGAATTTCCGCAACAGCGATCTTTTTGCAGAATATAATAACAATACTTACCGCATTGATTTTGGGCTGCGTATAGATAGAAAGAGCCTTTACGTTGATTCTGAGGGAGCGCCGCAGAAATACCGGTTTAACCAGCTGATGTTTACGGCATCCTATCCATTTTCGACGACAAGCCGCTTCTCGCTTTCCCCGATGTTCAGCTCTACACGTATGATCGATGTGTATTTGCTGCCAAATCCTGATCTGGCATCGAACTATGGTGGTTTGCGGAGTGAATATGTGTTTGATAACACGCGTGTAAACGGTATGAATATGATGGAAGGAACGCGCTTCAAGATCCGTTATGACCTGCAACAAGGCTTGTCGAATGGCAATGAAAGTTTCAATCGCGTAAGCCTCGATTTTCGTCATTACCAAAAAATCCACCGCGACCTGATCCTGGCGGTTCGTGCTTCGGCGAGTCATTCGGGTGGTAAGGCCCCAAAACAGAACATTCTGGGTGGGATGGAAAACTGGATCGGAAACAAGAAGGAAGTACGCACCGGTGACAACCCGCTCGATTTCCAAAAAGACAACCGCGACATTTTCTTCGCAGATTTCGCCACCAATTTGCGAGGCTTTAAGCTGAACCGATTATCCGGAACAAGCTATATGTTGTTGAATGCCGAATTGAGAATACCATTGGTGAAATATCTTTATCGCGGTGCGATCACTTCCAGCTTCCTCCGCAACTTCCAGATCGTCGGTTTTGGCGATATCGGAACTGCATGGACGGGTAAGGGGCCATTCAGCGAAAACAACAGTTTGAATACGCAAATCATTGGAAGCGAGGAAGATCCTTTCCGTGCAACGGTTACCAACTTCAAAAATCCGTATTTAATGGGTTATGGAGTAGGCGCCAGAACGACGTTATTCGGCTTCTATGCTAAGTTTGATTACGCCTGGGGTGTCGACAACGGTTATACAAATAAGGCCGTTCCTTACGTGACATTAGGCTATGATTTTTAATTAAAGAATCAGTATAAATTTTAAATTCACGGTTCTTATTGGTGGCAAGGGATAACTTCTCTTGCCATTTTTAGTTAGTAATTGATTTAAATGAATCTCATGAACACACAACTTTTTCGGATCAGATTAAATGTTTGCCTTTTGCTGTTGGCAGCCGCAAGTTTCCAGCCTCTTTTGGCGCAAAGAGAAGTCCTTTACGAACAATATGTGCAAAGCCCGATGACCATTAACCCCGGCTTTACAGGTGTGCGGGAGACTTTCAATATGACGGCAATGTTCCGCAGAAAATGGTTTAACATTCAAAACTCGCCATCCAGTCAGACATTCACCGCAGACGGGACCGTTGCCAATGGCAAGTTTGGAATAGGCTTTATGGCATTGAATGACCAGACGAGTTTTTTCACTACCACGGGCTTTTCCGGCTCGTTCGCCTATCATCTCGGTATTTCGGATAATTGGAAGCTCGGGCTTGGTGCGCAGGGGGGAATTAATGTGCTTCCGGTTGTGGATTTGAGCTCTCCCAGGAATAATACGGTGCTTGGAAGTTTCGGAATCGGGGCATGGCTGCGTTCGGATCGTCTGTATTTCGGGATATCAAAACCGGAACTGTTGACACAGAATTTCGGCAATCAGGCAATAACCAGCGTTTATCGTCGTCCCTTATATATAATGGCTGGTGGCAGTTACTATTTAAATGATGATCTGATGATATTGCCGCACGTTCTGTTTGTCCAGGAGAAGGACCATGCATTGCGTTTCGACCTGGGTAGCAGGTTTTGGTTTAATGAAAAAGTCGGCATAGGGGCGTCATACCGGATTGGGGGCGGATATCAGTCATTTTCGCAGAAAGTGGATTATTTGCAGATCTCGGCAGAAGTGCAGGCAGGAAAGAATATCAGATTGGGATATTTTTACAGCACGCGCCAGGTTGAGCAACTTTACGCCAACTATTCCGGCCCGAAAGGCATACATGAACTTATGCTGAAATTTGTACCGAGTCCGAACGGGTTTCAGAAAAACTAGTGCGGCTGGACGGTCAGAGATCGTTTTTGGCCTAAGTTAAAAGGATAATTTATTCGTAATGTTTTAATAAGTCTCGTACCTTTGTGCGGTAAATGAAATACTCACTTTTGTGATGGATAAATACACATATATAGCAAATTCCGACGGCGCTTACATAGAGGAATTGTACAATTCCTATAAGCAGAATCCAGCTTCAGTAGACGAAGGCTGGCAGAAATTTTTTGAAGGCTTTGACTTCTCACAAAAGTATCCTGTCAACGGCAACGGCCATGCGAACGGCGCTGCTAATGGCAAGGAAGCAGCCACAATTTCGAAAACCGATCCCTCCCGTATCCGCAAGGAAATGGAAGTTGTTCACCTAATCCGTGGATTCCGGTCAAGAGGCCACTTACTGGCAACTACCAACCCCATTCAAAAACGCAAGGATCGTCAGCCTCAGTTAGATATCGCTGATTTTAATCTTGGGAATGAAGATTTGGACACGGTTTTTGAAGCAGGCGTTGAGCTTTTCGGTCGTCCGGCATCACTGCGTGAAATCGTCGATTCGCTTAAAACGATTTATACAAGAAACATTGGTTTCGAATATTTATACATCCGTGACCGCGAGCAAAAAAGCTGGTTGCGCAAGAAAATTGAGAAGGAAGCATTGAATATGAGTTTCTCGATTGATGAGAAAAAACATATTCTTTCAAAGCTGAACGAGGCGGTTGTTTTTGAGAATTTCCTTCACACAAAATATTTAGGTCAAAAGCGTTTTTCTCTGGAAGGTGGCGAAACTACCATCCCTGCATTGGACGCGATGATCAACAAGGCTGCTGAAATGGGCGTTGTAGAAGTGATGATTGGGATGGCACACCGTGGCCGTCTGAACGTGCTTGCCAACGTGATGCAGAAAACTTACGGGCAGATCTTCAACGAGTTTGAAGGTAACTTGCCGGACCAGGTCTGGGGAGACGGCGACGTGAAATACCACATGGGTTTTGCAAGCCAGATCACAACCAAGAATGGTGAAAAAGTACACTTGAAACTGGCGCCTAACCCTTCTCACCTTGAAGCGGTTAACCCGGTTGTTGAAGGTTATATCCGGGCACGTGCCGACGGCATGTACGACAGTGATTACGACCGCGTTCTGCCGGTTCTGATTCATGGTGATGCAGCGGTTGCCGGTCAGGGGATTGTCTATGAAGTGACCCAAATGTCTGCCTTAAATGGCTACTACACAGGTGGGACCATTCACTTTGTGATCAATAACCAGGTTGGTTTTACAACAGACTTCATTGACGCAAGGTCCAGCATTTACTGTACAGACATTGCAAAGATTGTGGATGCGCCTGTTTTACACGTAAATGGGGATGATCCTGAGGCAGTTGTATTTTGTATGCGACTGGCTGTGGAGTATCGTCAGACCTTTAATAAGGACATTTTCATTGATATGGTTTGCTATCGTCGTCATGGTCACAACGAGGCGGACGAACCGAAATTTACGCAGCCGGTTCTTTATAAATCCATTGAGAATCACCAGAATCCACGGGAGATTTATCAAAAAACGCTCTCAGATCGCGGCGATATAGACGCGCAGCTGGCAGCTAACATGGACAAAGAGTTCAAGCAGCTTTTGCAGGAGCGTTTGGATATGGTAAAGCAAAAAGCATTGCCATATATCATGCCGAAACTGGAACAGGAATGGCACACATTGCGCAAATCGAGGCCGGAGGATTTTGAAAAATCGCCTGAAACCGGTGTTCCATTGGAAACATTGGAAAAAATCGGGAAAGCATTAATCAGCACGCCTGAGAATTTCAGCCGTCTGAAACAGATCGATAAGTTGCTCAAAGATCGTGAGCAAATGATTTTTGATAAAAAAGAAGTAAACTGGGCAACAGCCGAATTGCTTGCTTACGGTTCGATTCTTACTGAAGGGAACATTGTCAGATTAAGCGGCCAGGATGTGCAGCGCGGAACATTCTCTCACCGTCATGCGGTGCTTAGGGACGTGGAAACGAATGCAGCTTACAATAGTTTACAGCATATTCAGGAAGGTCAGGGGCCGTTCATGATCTATAACTCGCTGCTATCAGAATACGGCGTTTTAGGTTTTGAATTTGGTTATTCCATGGCAAACCCTAATGCATTGGTGATCTGGGAAGCACAGTTTGGTGACTTTGCAAATGGTACGCAGGTGATCATCGACCAGTTTGTTACTTCAAGTGAAACGAAATGGGATCGCTGGACAGGGTTGGTAATGCTGCTGCCTCATGGATATGAAGGCCAGGGACCGGAGCACTCCAATGCAAGGCCGGAGCGTTATTTGCAGCTTTCTGCTAATTACAACCTGATTGTAGCAAACGTAACAACGCCTGCAAACTTCTTCCACCTGATGCGCAGGCAGTTGAAATTCCCGTTCCGCAAGCCTTTGGTAGTAATGTCGCCAAAATCGATGCTGAGACATCCACTGTGCGTTTCGCCGATCGAAAGCCTGGTCAACGGCTCGTTCCAGGAAACGATAGGAGACACTTTTGCAGATCCGAAAAAGGTGAAAAAAGTGTTGCTGTGCACAGGAAAGCTTTATTATGAGCTTTACGAAAAACAGCAGACAGACAAGCGCGACGATGTTGCTATTATCCGTCTTGAACAAATGCATCCGTTCCCGCAGACGCAGATTGATGCACATTTGGCACAATATACCAATGCAAAAGTATATTGGGTGCAGGAAGAACCTTTCAATATGGGTGGCTGGACATTCATGCTGAGAATGTACAAAGGCGCAAATCCATTGCAGGTAATCGCCCGCGAATCAAGCGCTTCTCCTTCGACCGGTTTCTCGAAAATACACGCGAAAGAGCAGGCAGAGATTATTAGCAGAGCTTTTGAATGATATTCCTATAAAATTTAGACACTTAGTTCGATAACAAGATTGCACATAAAATGGCTGAAATTGAGATAAAAGTACCGCCCGTTGGCGAGTCCATTACAGAGGTTACAATAGGGAATTGGTTCAAAAATGATGGCGATTTTGTGAAAATGGATGAGGTCATTTGTGGACTTGATTCGGATAAAGCGACATTTGAACTGACAGCAGAAGCAGAAGGCACCCTGCACATTAAAGCGCAGGAAGGCGATACGCTGAACATTGGCGACCTGATTGCAACCATCGATTCAGCCGCGAACGGTGCATCGAAAGATACTGCTCCGAAACAGGAAGCTGCCCCTGCTGCCAATGCCGCTGCACCAGCTGCGTCCGCTGCTGAGCAACCGGCTGCCGATAAAATTGAAGACAAAGCAGGTGAACCCGCCGCTGTTGCGCCAGCACAAGCTGCTGCCGCTCCTGCCGGAGGTGGTAAAACATATGAAATGAAAGTTCCGGCAGTAGGAGAGTCTATTACGGAGGTTACCATTGCTTCATGGAGCAAAAAAGACGGTGATCACGTAGAAGTTGACGAGATCCTATGCGAACTGGAATCGGATAAAGCAACATTTGAATTACCGGCAGAAGCAGCAGGAACGTTGCGGATTGTTGGAAAAGAAGGTGAAACATTGTCCATTGGTGCGATCATCTGCACCATCGAGCCGGGAGCCGGCGGAGCACAGGCATCCGCAGGATCTTCTCAACAAGCCGCTGCACCAGCCGCGGAGACAGGCGGATCAGATAAAGCATATAGCGAAAAACACGCATCACCTGTTGCTGCGAAAATTTTAGCTGAAAGAGGAATCGATCCGAAAGACGTGAATGGTTCAGGATCAGGCGGACGCATTATGAAAGACGATGCATTAAAAGCAGGCAGCAAACCCGCTGAAACTCCTGCACCGTCACAATCAGCTGCTCCGAAACCTGCCGCACCTGCTGCAGCGCCAGCCGGAGCAAGAGGTCAGCGTCGTGAGAAAATGTCTTCACTGCGTAAGACGATCGCACGCAGATTGGTTGCTGTGAAAAATGAAACGGCCATGCTTACCACGTTCAACGAGGTGGATATGAAGCCGGTTATGGACGTACGTTCGAAATTCAAAGATAAATTCAAAGAGAAGCATGAAGTTGGTTTAGGCTTTATGTCATTCTTTGTGAAAGCAGTAACCGTTGCGTTGAAAGACTTCCCGGTTATTAATGCCTATATGGACGGCGATGAGCTGGTTTACAATGATTATGCAGACATTTCGGTGGCAGTTTCTACGCCTCGCGGCTTGGTTGTGCCTGTGATCCGCAATGCTGAAACATTGTCATTCGCAGCAGTTGAAAAAGAAATCGTTCGCTTGGCCGTTCGCGCCCGGGATGGAAAACTTGGACTGGATGAAATGTCCGGTGGAACATTCACGATCACCAACGGAGGAACATTCGGTTCGATGCTTTCAACACCGATCATCAATGCACCGCAATCAGCGATTCTGGGAATGCACAACATTGTTGAACGCGCAGTTGTGGTGGACGGTCAGATCGTTATCCGTCCTATTATGTACGTGGCACTTTCTTATGACCACCGCACCATTGACGGTAAAGATTCTGTAAGCTTCCTGGTTCGCGTGAAGCAGCTTCTGGAAGATCCAATGAGATTATTACTGGATATGTAATTCAAGCATTGCATTATAAATGACGAAGAGAGCCTGGGCAACTGGGCTCTCTTTTTGTTTTCAGAAGAAATTGAGAATCAACATTACAAGCATATTTAGTTAATTAACTTCTCATTATTCTTATGCCGGTCCTTATCCCGTTCCGTTTTCTTCGCCATGTTTTTTTCAAAAGCCTCGGTCAGGTTAATGCCTGTTTGATTAGCAAGGCATATCAGCACCCACATTACATCCGCCATTTCATCGCCCAGGTCTTTGCCCAAATCCGATTTCTTGAAGGACTGATCTCCATATGTCCTGGCCATAATGCGGGCAAGTTCTCCTACTTCTTCCGTCAGGATCGCCATATTAGTCAATTCAGAAAAATAACGGACGCCATAGGTTTTGATCCAGTTGTCAACTTGGGCTTGGGCTTCTTGGATGGTCATGGGGTTAATGAGTGAATTTTGAATGAGTGAATGTTTGAGTGATATGATATTTGATTCTGACGATGTGATGGGAGATTGCCTTTTATCTCAAATCCTGTTTTTTGAATCTATGATGATGGTTACTGGCCCGTCATTGAGCAATGCAACTTTCATATCGGCACCGAAGATTCCGCGTTGGATGGGTTTTTCTAATTCTTTTTCCAGGAAGGTGATCATTCCTTCGTAAAGTGGGGTTGCTATTTCGGGCTTGGCTGCTTCGATGAAGGAGGGCCGGTTTCCCTTTTTTGTGCTCGCATGCAGCGTGAACTGGCTGATCAGCAGAATGTCCCCGTCCACAGCTTTGAGGTCAAGGTTCATCTTATCATCACTATCTCCAAACACGCGCAGACCAACAATTTTCCTGCCCAACCACTCAATATCTTCCTGACTATCAAGATGTGTAATGCCCAATAAAACCAGAAAGCCCTTTTGTATTTCCCCTTCAACTTTCCCTTCAATTGTAACAGAAGCGCTGCTTACGCGCTGGACTACTGCGATCATTTGTATTAAGTATTTAAGAATGCAGCAAAGTTAGCGCACTTGAACGAACGATTGTACATTGCAGCACGAACTCGTTTTATTTGTTCGGTTTTGTTGAAAGGAAACACACATTATCACGATACATTAATCATCAGCATTACGTATTTAAATACGGAGGTAAGAAGAATACATTTTCATTTATTAGCCTTGGAAAGCGTGGCCGAATTAAGAAAGTTGTCCAATTCAGGCTTATTGACGACAACGTTTATAACCTGGGTTTCGGAGATTATTCTGAGGAGTTCGATACATTAGATGATCAGGTTGTTACAGATAACGGGGATATGGAAAAAGTCCTGGCAACCGTTATTGCAGTTATGGAGCACTTTTTGAAGAGAAATCCGGAAGTGCGAATTTTCCTGACAGGCAGTACACCATCAAGAACAAGATTATATCAAATCATAATCAGCAGCCACTATGACCACTTAGCTTTACATTTTGAAATATATGGCTTCCGGCAAGAGCAATGGCTGCCATTTCTGAAAAATGTAAATTATGAATCATTCCTCATTTTGAAATTGTTATAACTTTACCCAAGATGAAATCAACTATGAAAGTCAGATCGGTCTCTGAAAGCAATACGGAAGGTTCCTATGATGCCAGTCTCGATAGGTTGGAAGATAAAGATCTGTTTCCTGCCAAAACCGCAATTGCAAAAGCCACATTATCTAAGACCAGCCTTCCAGTGCGAAAAGGCAAGCTTTTGAATTCTCCTTCCAAATGATCTCTTTTGAGATAGAGAGCCATACTTCCAAAATGAAAGAGGAACGCATATCCGTTTTTGATATTTTTAAGATTGGGATTGGGCCTTCCAGTTCGCATACGATTGGGCCCTGGCGGGCGGCTCAGCAATTTTTGCAGGCTGTTCAGGCGAAGGATGCCTTGGACGAGGTGCGGGCGGTTAACATTCATCTTTATGGTTCACTGGCGAAAACGGGTAAGGGGCATGGGACGGATATTGCGGTGATCCTGGGTCTGAGCGGTTATGATCCGGTTACGGTGAAGACGGAACATATTGATGAGATCCTGGCTGAAATTGCCTCAAAGGAATGCATAGTGCTCCCCGGTGACTTACAGGTGGTTTTCTCTCCTAAAAAGAACATCATCTTCCATAAGAACGAGACACTTCCATTTCATCCCAATGGCCTCACATTCATTGCAAACTGCGGAACCAAAGGCTTGATTGAAGAATCATACTACTCGGTAGGTGGCGGTTTCGTGATTCAGGAGGGCAAGGCCGGGGACGAGGTGAAGCCATGCGTGGATCTTCCTTACCCAATCGACCAGGCTGCGGACTTACTGAAATGGCATCATGCTTCACAAAAGCCGATTTGGGAGATTGTTTTAGAAAATGAAAAAGTTTGGAAAGACGAAAAGCTGGTCAGAAACGATTTAATGAATATCTGGCACGTGATGCAGCAAAGCATTTTTCATGGTTGCCAGACGAACGGTGTTTTGCCGGGTGGTTTGAATGTGCAGCGGCGGGCGGCAGCATTAAACGAGAAGCTATTGAAAGACTTTGTCTGCGCTGGCTGTGACGACTGGATGGACGCGATCCGCCGGAGCGGTGCGGGGTTTAGCTATACATTGGATTGGGTAAGTTGCTTTGCCTTAGCAGTTAATGAAGAAAATGCATCATATAGCAGGGTTGTTACTGCGCCAACAAACGGGTCGGCAGGAGTGATTCCGGCGGTGATTCAGTATCATCTTACTTTTTGCGGAGGGACGGAGGAAGATGTGTTTCGGTTTTTACTGACAGCCGGTGAGATTGGGAGTATTTTTAAAAAAGGAGCCACACTTTCGGCAGCTATGGGCGGTTGTCAGGCTGAAATTGGCGTTTCTTCGGCTATGGCTGCTGCTGGATTGGCGCAGGTTTCCGGTGGCACGGTTGAACAATGTTTGATGGCTGCTGAAATTGCGATGGAGCATCATCTGGGCCTTACTTGCGATCCTGTGGGCGGTTTGGTGCAGATTCCCTGCATCGAGCGGAATACAATGGGAGCGATTAAGGCGATTACGGCTTGTCAGCTGGCATTGCAAAGTAACCCGGACAATGCAAAAGTTTCGCTGGACAATGTGGTGCATACCATGTGGGAAACGGCACTGGATATGAATAATCGCTATAAAGAGACTTCGGAAGGCGGGTTAGCGGTGAATATCCCGATTAGTTTGAGTGAATGTTAAAGATTCAGCAGCAAATGTGCCAGCCCGAAATATACGCCATAGCCGATGAGGTCGTTGGCTGTGGTGATGAAGGGACCGGATGCTACTGCGGGGTTAATGCCTATTTTTTCAAGTAAAATCGGCGTCATGGTTCCCATAAACGAGGCGAGGAAAACGACGGACATTAATGCTGCCGAAACGACCAATGCTAATTGTATATCGTTGCCAATCAAAAGATTAAAGCCGAAAACAATGGTGCTGATGATAATGCCATTGATAAATGCAACGGCAAACATTCTGATCAGTCGCTGCCCAACCGTTGTGTCCAAGCCGGTTTTATCAGCCAGACTTTGAAGAATAATAGAAGAGGTTTGAATGCCCACATTCCCGCCGGTGGATCCGATAATAGGAATGAATGCGGCCATAGCAGGGATAATTTTCAAATCTCCTTCAAAAAAACTGATAAACTTTGCGGCCAGGATCCCGCCCATCATGCCCACCAAGAGCCACGGTAAACGTGCTTTGGTCTGCTGCCAGATCGTATCGTCCTCTTCCACATCGCCCGTAATACCCGCCATCGCCAATGTGTCCGAGCTGGCTTGCTCTGTGATCACGTCGATCACGTCATCAATGGTGATCCGGCCCAAAAGTTTTCCCTGCACATTCACAACAGGCAGTGCGTCAAGGTCGTAACGCTGCATGAGCTCCGCTACTTCTTCGGCCGGGCGGTAAGTTTCCACGAAAATCACATCTTTGTCATACAGACTTTCAATGCGCGTATTTTTATGTGCCAGAACGATTTTTTTCAGTGAAAGAAGGCCTAGCAGTTTGCCAAAATCATCCACAACGTAAACCGCATACACTTTCCCAACATCCTCTGCTTGCTTACGGAGCTCTTCAATACATTGGTTTACATTCCAATTGACATTGGCTTTTACCAACTCTTTCTGCATCAAACCACCGGCCACATCTTCGTCATAGTGCAGCAGATCGAGGATAAAACGCGCTTGTTCGCGGTCTTCCAGCAAGGCAATCACTTCTTCGCGAACACGGATAGGCTGCTCGTTCAGCAAATCCACCGCATCATCAGAATCGAAAAGATTGACAAAATGAGAGATTTCCTCTGACGTGAATGCTTTCAAAAACTCACGACGTTCATTCGGATCCATATCCGCCAGGATTTCCGCCCCGCGTTCCACATTCAGCTGCGTGATCAGGAATTTGGCACTCTCTGTTTCCAGCTCTGACAAAAGACCGGTGATATCTGCCGGAAAAAGGCTCTCCGTTTCCCTTCTGATGGAAGCAGAATCCTGTTTTTCAATCAGTTCCAGAATGTGCTCTACGTAATCTTTGGTTAATTCAAACGTCATTGGTCACTTAGCTTTTAGCAATTAGCAGAATGGCTCCTAGCTACATTATATACTATCAAAAGGCATTTTCAGATTTGCGGCTGCAAATCCTGGGCAAGTCTGGTCAGCTCCACGAACTGCGCCACGCTCAGCTGCTCCGCCCGTTTGGTCAGCAGTGGATTTTCAGGAAATTCACCGATGGGTTTCAATGCATTGCGAAGTGTTTTTCTTCTTTGATTAAAAGCCGTTTTCACAACTCTGAAAAACATTTTTTCATCACAATCCAATGCTGCGACCGCATTCCTACGCAAACGGATCACGCCGGACTGCACTTTGGGAGGCGGATCAAATGCACCAGGAGGCACTGAAACCAGGTAATCTATATTATAAAATGCCTGCAATAGAACGCTTAATATACCATAATCCTTATTTCCCGGAGGCGATGCAATGCGCATAGCCACTTCTTTTTGCAGCATACAAACGATCTCGGGGATCTGATCGCGGATTTGTAATGCACGGAAAAAAATCTGAGAGGAAATGTTGTAGGGAAAGTTGCCAATGATGGCGAAAGGCTCTGAAAAGTAATCGGCCGGATTGAATTTCAGAAAGTCGCCTTCGATGATCCTGGGCGTGAGGTCTTCGTAATATTTCTTCAAATAGGCAACAGATTCGGTGTCGATTTCAATCACGTGTGTGCTGAATGCATCTTTTGTGATCAGAAACTGGGTGAGGACGCCCATCCCGGGGCCAATCTCTAAAACCGTGCTGTAACCGTTATGTCCGGACAGTCCGTCAACGATCCGCTGAGCAATATTTAAGTCTTTCAGAAAGTGCTGGCCCAAATGCTTTTTGGCCCTTACTTTGGAATCGTCGCGCTTTTTATAATTTGTTTTCACGAACCAAAATTACGGCTTAATTCGTAGATTTATCGAATAAAGAATAGGAAGGAATCTTAAAAGTGCGATTATCAACTTACTATGGAATTGATCTTGTCCCAGACCGATTGGCAGACTATACACGCTACACTTCAGCATCTCAACCTGATAGGAATTACCTTTTCTCCGGACTTTATCATCCGTAATATCAGTGCGCATGCTTTGATGAAAACAGGCTGGCAGGAGTCGGACCTGGTGGGACACAGCATTTTTGACAGACTCATTCCCAAGGAAGAAGAACATGAAATCCGGCAGATGCTGGAAGAAGGCATTCAGGGAAAGCGAAAATTGGAACAGAGAGAAGTGCCATTTTTAGCTCAGAAAGGAACATTAAGGACGTTTTCGATCAACAGCGTGCTCATGCACAGCGAGCACGACGAGGTGGAATGTGTGACATTGGTTGGTGATGACATCACCCGCCGGCGTAGAATGGAATCATCCATTGCCAAATCCAACTCGCAGTTGCAGGATTTGGTGGATAACACCAGCGATCTGATCCAGCTGGTTGCGATCGACGGGAAATTTATATTTGTAAACAAAGCCTGGCGCGAAGTGCTGGGTTATGGGCTCGACGAAATTGCGTCCATGCGGATGGAAGACATTCTGCATCCGCAGCATAAAGAGCAGGCACTGGCGCAGCTGAAACTGATCGAGCAAGGCTATTCCAATCCAAATTTTGAAACGGTTTTCCTCAGTAGGGAGGGCAAAAAGGTCTTTGTGGCAGGAAGTGTCAATTGCCGTTTTGATAATGGTAAACCAACTGCTTTCCGCTGCATTTTAAATGATTATACTGAAAAAATAAGGGCTGAAAAGGCGCAGAACCTGTATTATAGCATCGCCAACTGGACTGTTAACACACAGAATCTGGACGATTTTTACCACAGCATTCATGAAGAACTTGGTAAGATCATTGACGTAAAAAACTTTTTCATCGCACTTTACGATCCAAGCAAGAGCTACATTTATTTCCCCTATTATATCGATCAATATTTTAAAGGGAATGTAAAATTTACAAAAAGAAAGCTGGGTAATGGTTTGACGGAATATGCGATTGCGTCTAACAAGCCGCTGTTTCTGTCTGGTGAAAAAGTCGAAGAACTGGCTAAAACAAACAGTTTGCACCTATACGGCGTAACGCCAAAATTGCTCCTGTGCGTGCCCTTGCGCGTAGGCGACCGCGTAACGGGGATCATTGGTGTAAAATCCTATGATGATCCTAACATGTTCGATGCGAGGGATTTGGAGTTACTGGAATTTATTTCAGGGCAGGTTGCGATGGCAATTGCGCGGAAACAGAATGAAGAAGAACTGAGTAAATATCTGGCACGCCTGAACGCGATTTTTGACAGCAGTTCTCACCTGATCTGGTCGGTTAACAAATCTTTGCAGCTAACTTCATTCAACAGGAATTACGCAGATCTTATTCAGAATCAGCTTGGTATAAGGCCTTCATTGCAGTCCAGTGCGGAGAAGTTCGGCTGGCGAATGGTGGGTAACAGCAATCGCAGGACGCTGGAAACAAAATACAGGCAGGCTTTAAAAGGCGAGCCGCAATATTTTGAATTTAAAATAGACCGGAAAGGCGATGGCGAAATGTGGCTCGAATTTTACCTTAACCCCATTCATTATGCGGATGGCGTAATTGAGGAGGTTTCGGGCATCGCACGCGACATTACACGGCGTAAAGAGGCTGAGCTCTCACTGCGGCATAGTGAAGAGCTTTTTCGGGGGATTTTTGAAAATCTGCAAGACATTTATTGTCGGATTAACCGCCTGGGTGAAATTACCATGATCAGCCAATCTGTGTTGAAAAGGCTCGGTTACTTGCCGGGTGAAGTGATCGGACACAAGATCCTTGAATTTTTTCCAGATAAAAAACGGATACATTCAGCATTGATCCGGTTGAGGCGGAGCAAGAGCCTTCGCAACTTCGAGATCTCGCTTTACCGCAAAGACGGCACCGAAAGGCAGTTCATGATTAACATGCTGATGTTTACCAACGACAAAGGCAAGCCAACCGAAATTGCTGTGCTGGCGCGTGACATTACCGAATTGAAGCGTAACGAGCAGGAATTACTGAAAGCGAAAGAACATGCAGAGCGGTCATTAAAGGTGAAAGAAGGGTTTTTGGCCAATATGAGCCACGAAATCCGGACGCCGATGAATGGTGTGATCGGAATGATCGATTTACTGGGCGAGACTCCGCTGAATGTGGAGCAAAAGGATTACGTGCTGACAATCAAGCGCTCATCGGAAACATTACTGAACATTCTGAATGACATTCTGGATCTTTCCAAAATCGAGGCCGGAAAGATGGAATTGCACGAGGCGCCGATCGCGACGGAAGAGTTGTTGCTGAAATTGGTTTCGCTTTTCGGACAAACTGCTAAGAGTAAAGGAAATACGCTCACCTATCACATTGCCCCCGACATTCCGAAGTTCATCATTGCGGATCAAACCAGATTATTGCAGATCTTGTCGAACCTGACTTCCAATGCATTGAAGTTCACCGAACACGGGGCAGTTACTGTGTTCCTGACATTGGTTAAGAAGGACGGATTGTTTCATAAAATAAAAGTTGAGGTTCAGGATTCGGGCATAGGGATCAGTCCGATGGACCGGCAGATCCTGTTCACCTCATTTACACAGCTCGATAACTCTTCCCGTAAATCTTTTGGCGGAACGGGTCTCGGATTGGCCATTTCCAAGCAGCTGTGCGAGTTAATGCATGGGGAAATTGGTGTGGAATCGACCGTAGGAGAGGGGAGCACATTCTGGTTTACATTTGAAACAAAAGAAACTTCCATCGCGCAGGCCAGCACCATTGTGCAGATGGAGGAAACGCCGATTGAGAATGTTTTCACAGACTATCATCCGACCATTCTGCTGGTGGACGACAATGCGGTAAACCGGAAAGTAGCGAACGAAATCCTGAAAAAATCGGGTTGCTACGTGGATCTGGCAGAGAGCGGGTTTAAGGCGATTGAAATGGTGGAAGCGAAAAGGAAAGTTTCGGATGTGAGTTACGACATTATATTCATGGATATCCAAATGCCCGATATGGATGGCGTGGAGACTTCCCAGGAGTTGAAAAAGCGTTTCCCGGACACTATGCCGCCGATTGTGGCCATGACAGCCTATTCCATGAAGGAGGACCGTGACCGGTTTATGAGCCAGGGCATGGACGATTACATTGCTAAACCCATTCGCGCGCAAACATTGATCCTCAAAGTGAAAGATTTGCTGAGTAATGTGGAGAGCCGCAAACTGGAATCAAAACAGCGCGAAATTGCCCAGGAAGTGGTGTTGCCGGTCTTGGACAAAGAAATCATCGATCAGCTGAACGGCATTGGCGGCCCGGATCTCGTATGGTCTGTGTTTGAAGATTTTGTTACAGAATCCAACGAGCTGGTTGCGGGTGCTTTGGAGGCATATGCCAGTGGGGACATTAAAACGGTGAAAAGTAATTTGCATACATTAAAAGGAAGCGGCGGAACTGTGGGCGTGGCACAGGTTGCTGAGATAGCGCGAGACGCGGAATGGCGGTTGAAATCGGATGATACGAGCACCCTCGGCGAGGCGCTTCCAAAGCTGGAAAAAGCGTATCAAAAATTCCTGGATGCGTATGAAGGGCTTTTAAAGGACTGGTTAAAGTGAATTTTCTCGTCGGGTAAATCCCGGCGTTGATCTATAAGTGTGGTGGTTTTATCGATTGTAGGGGTTTATTGCTGAGTCTGATTAAACTATAATCAAAAAGGAGGCTCTAAAATGCAATTAACCTTTACAGAAACCATGAAAAAATTCGCATCCCTACTCTCGCTGCTGATACTATTTTCCCTCTCAGCATTTGCACAAGACCCAACCGGCCGGATCACCGGCGTGGTGAAAGACAGTGTTACCAACGAGCCGGTTGTGGGCGCATATGTTGCAGTAAGCAGGAACCTGCCCGATGCGAAACCCGAGTATGTAACGACCGATATAGACGGTAAGTTTTCATTCAGTGGTCTCGCCAAGCAAGCTGCTTACCTGGTGAAGGTTTCCTATCTGAGTTATAAAGATGCTTCCCGCACAGTCACAGTGCAGGATGATACGCAGGATGTCGGCACATTTCAGTTAAGCGAAGCCGTTGCCAATTTGAAGGAAATCAAGGTCGTAGGGCAAGTTACTGCGGTGCAGCAAAAAGGCGACACGACCCAGTTCAATGCTGCTGCCTATAAAACAAACCCTGACGCAACTTCCGAAGACCTCATCCAGAAAATGCCCGGAATAACGGTAGCTAACGGAACGGTAACGGCTAATGGTGAGACAGTTAACAGGGTTTTGGTGGATGGTAAGCCATTTTTTGGGGAAGATGCTGCACTAACATTGAAATCGCTTCCTGCCGAGATCGTCGATAAGATCGAAGTTTTCGACAAACTGAGCGATCAGGCGCAATTCACAGGATTCGACGATGGTAACGGCCAAAAAACCATCAACATCGTCACCAAAGCCGATCGCAAAATGGGCCAGTTTGGTAAGGTTTTCGCTGGGTATGGGCTCGATAACCGTTATCAGGCGGGCGGAAATGTGAGTTTTTTCAAAGGCGATCAGCGTATATCGGTGATTGGGCTGAGCAATAACATTAATATGCAAAACTTTTCAAGCCAGGATCTGATCGGTGTTTCCGGTGGAGGGGGCGGGGGAAGAGGCGGTTCGGGAGGCGGCTCTGCGGGTAATTTCCTGGTTGGTAACCAAAGCGGGATTACCGGAACAAATTCTTTCGGATTGAACTATGCCAACAAGTTTGGGAAAAAAGTGGATGTTACCGGAAGCTATTTTTTCAACCGCACGGGTAACAGCAATTTGCAGAGCATGCAGCAACGCTTCATTTTGCCTGGTGATACGGATTCTACGGATCAGATTTACAATGAAAACAGCCGTACGAACAACACCAACGCAAACCATAGACTTAATTTTAGAATTGAATACAACATTAATAAGAACAACTCGCTGATCGTTACACCGCGATTGAGCTTTCAGGACAACAATTCAGCTAGCACAAAGGCCGGACTTAACACACTGAACGGCCTGCGGATCAACAGCCTGGATAACAGCCAGCGTAATGCAACCAATGCGTACAACTTCAATAATGACGTTTTGTTTCGCCATTCATTTGAAAAGAAGGGCCGGACTCTTTCTGTGAATCTGAACACGCAGCTGAATGATCGCAACGGACTCGGTAATCTGTATTCCAAAACCATGTTTTTCGACAGTCTGGGCCTGGCGGCAAGAGGGGATACACTGGATCAGGAAAGTTATACCTATTCCAACGGCCTGACATTAGGCGGAAACCTGATCTACACCGAGCCTATCGGGAAAAACAGCCAGTTACAGTTTAACTACGGTCTGACGGTGAGCAACAGCGATTCGAAAAAAGAAACTTACAACATGAGTTTCGATGAAAACACTTATTCGGATCTTGATTCGCTGCTTTCCAATACATTTGACAATCGTTACGTGACCAACCGGGCAGGAATCGGCTATCGTTATCGCAAAAACAGCTGGTCAGCGAACTTTGGGCTGGATTTCCAAAATACCGGCTTGTACAGTCAGCAATTGGCGCCTGTTAATGCCAAAGTGGATCAGTCATTTACCAATCTGCTGCCCAATTTCATGTTGAGTTACAGATCGAAAACCGGCACGCAGTTCCGTACATTTTTCAGAAGTTCAACAAACCAGCCATCGATTTCCCAGTTGCAGAATGTGATCGATAATAGTAACCCGCTCGCCTTAACCGCTGGAAACCCGGATCTGAAACAGGAATATCGCAACAGTTTTAATATTCGCTATTCGCTGGCCGGCGCAGAGCGTCCGTACAACCTGAATGCAATGGTTTTTGTAACCCAAACCAATAACGCAATTGTAAACTCAACATTGATTGCGCAGGAGCCAACCAAAATCGTCGACGGAATTATTCTGGAACGCGGAGCGAAATTTACAAAGCCTGTGAATGTGGACGGAAGCTGGAATGCACGAACTTTTCTCGCTTATGGAAAGCCAATTGCGCCATTAAAACTGAATGTAAACCTGACTACCGGCTTCAACTATGTGCGTTCCCCTGGCTTGATCAACAACATTTCCAATTACTCCAACACCTACGCGGTTTCGCAGGGTTTAGTTGTCAGCAGCAATGTCAGCGAGAACCTCGATTTCACAGTTTCTTATTCAGGAAACTACAATATGGTCCGCAATACGATCCAGCCGAACTTGAACAATAATTATTATACGCAGGGCATTACCGGACGTGTGAACTGGATTTTTGGAAAAGGGTTTGTCGTGCAAAGTGATGTGAGCAACCAGTCGTACCGGGGTTTGGGAGAAGGTTATAACCGAAACTTCACATTGTGGAATGCCAGCATTGGGAAGAAATTCCTGAAAAACAATGCCGGCGAACTGAAACTAACGGTTTTTGACATCTTGAAACAAAACAACAGCATTACCCGGAACGTAACGGAAACCTACGTGCAGGATGTTACCAATCGCGTTTTGACCCAATATGCAATGCTGACTTTCACTTACACGCTGAGAAACTTCGGAAAAGCGCCGGCTCCGCAAAACAACCGCCGCAGAGATTTTGAAAGCGGTGATATGCCTGGTGGTGGAAGAGGAGGAAGAGGTGGTTTTTGAGCTGGAAAGTGCTTAAATCAAATATCAATGCCAAAAAAGCGCCCGGAACGAAGAGTCGTCCCGGGCGCTTTTATATGTCTTTATTTTCAGAATCTATTTTCTGGACGGAAAAGGAATGATGAGTTTTTCACCTCTTTCGGAGAAATCTCTGGTTCTACCATTCGCTTTCATGATTGCTTCCTTGGTTACGCCATATTTGCCTGCGACTACCCTCAAAACATCGCCCGGGCCCACAGTATGCACGGCCTGAACTTGAATTTTGAGCTTGGTAACGTCCGACTTCAACTCGGGAGTGGAAGCATTCAGTCCCTTTAATGTTTCCGTTTTCAAATTGTAGCGCGATGCAATGCTTGAAAAAGTTTCACCGCCTTTCACTGTATGCGTAATTTGCTCTCCACCAACTGAGGACGCCGAAATCGCAGGCGTCGTTTCTTTTGGAGTCTCTTTCGGTTGGTCTTTCGCTGCCGACGGCTTTTCCGAGGCCGGTGTTTCTAATGCTTCGGCGGGCTCGTCGGTTATCGGCTCGCCTACACTGGGTTCTTCAAGCGTTGAGTCCACAACGACCGAAGTAAGCTCTTCGGAATTCGAGGAACTGTCGGAAATGTATTCATACCCCACGTACAACATTGCTAATACCAAAAGAACCAACACAAACAGGGTAACAATAGGAAGGTTGGACTTTTCGGTCGGACGGACATTTCTTTTCTTCGGGAATTCGTCTTCCATAGCCGGTAATCGAGGTTTTTTGTGGTGCTAATTAATTTTACGAAAATACTAAAGACCTTCTAACTTCCAAGGTGATTTCTCAATTCCTCATTCATGACCGCGACTTTTTCTTTTAGGCCTTCCTTGAATGCATCAAGCCTTTTTCCGACCTCCGGATCGCTCGCTCCGATGATTTGAGCCGCCAGAATTCCAGCGTTTCTCGCCCCATCCAGTGCCACTGTTGCCACCGGCACACCCGAAGGCATTTGTAAGATGGAAAGCACTGAATCCCATCCGTCTATCGAATTGCTGGACAAAACCGGGACGCCGATAACAGGCAGTGAAGTGAGTGAGGCAACCATGCCCGGCAAGTGCGCCGCGCCGCCTGCACCAGCGATAATAACCTGTAACCCGCGACTTCTGGCCGATGACGCGTATTCCAGCATGCGTTCGGGCGTACGGTGTGCCGAGACGATCTCCATTTCGAAAGCGATCCCAAGCTCGGAAAGTGCATCAGCTGCCTGCTGCATGATTTTCCGGTCTGATAAGCTTCCCATTATGATTCCAACCATTACTAAACGAAAGATTACTTACTAATTACTCTGATATTTTTTTTAACAAAATCAACCTTTCTCTTTAAAGACGCGATATCGGCATCCATAATGGTAATATGGCCCATTTTTCTAAATGATTTTGTAATGGCCTTCCAGTAAAGGAACGGGAAAACCTGTTCAGTAGCCAACAATTTCTCCATTCCTTCATAAATCGCCGGACCTTCGTAGCCTTCTTCACCCAGCAAGTTTACCATTGCGGATGGCCCATAAGCTTGCGTGCTGCCCAGCGGTAAGTCCAGAATGGCCCGCCAGTGCTGCTCGTATTGTGAAGTCGCATTGGCGCGGATGGTGTGGTGGCCACTGTTATGCGGCCTTGGCGCCACTTCATTGATCAGGATCTCGCCATCGGCAGTCATAAAAAGCTCCACAGCAAGCAGCCCAACAATCTGGAAAGCTTCTGCCGTTTTTCTGGCAATTTCCTGCGCTTTTTCGTCTATGGATTTTTCAATTTCTGCTGGTGCAAAAAGATATTCAACGAGGTTTAGTTCCGGATGAAAAACCATTTCCACGGTCGGGAATGTTGTGATTTCTCCTTGTACATTCCGCGCCACGATGACGGCCAGTTCCTTCTCAAAGGGCACTGCCTTTTCCAGAAGTCCGGGCTGTTCGAAAGCCTTTTCAATGTCTGCTTCGGAAGTAAGCCGCTGCACCCCGCGGCCATCGTAACCATCTTTTCCCAGCTTATGAAATGCGGGTAAAAAGGATGCGTTTTTATAAACATCCTCCCGGTTTTCTGTTAATATAAAATCGGCAGTTGGGAGGTTATGATCTTTGTAAAACTGCTTTTGGACACGTTTATCCTGGATTTGTCGGATAACAGAGGGTTGCGGGAAGATTTTCTTGCCTTCCTTTTCCAGTGCTTCCAAAGCCTGGACATTCACCTTTTCAATTTCTATTGTAATTACATCCAGGTCTTTGCCGAAGTTATAAACCGTGTCATAATCCTGTAACGAGCCTTGCTGAAAGTGAGGGGCAATTTGTTTGCATGGGGCCTCTGCGTCGGGATCGAGGACGTGAATGTCCAGATTCCAGTCCACAGCGGCTTGTAAAAGCATAAGTCCTAGTTGGCCGCCGCCAAGAATTCCTATTCGCGATGAAAGCATTTAATGTTCCGGTAGTGTCACACAAAATTGGTGTAAAAACCGCTAACATAAAACTGAACCGAAATCTTTTGACAAGAATTATGCTTTGGTTTAAGCAATCATTTCAATAACCGGATCAAGGCTACCTCTACTAAGAGGAAGAAAAGGGCTCCGTAGAGGAAATATTTCCAGAGGTTGGTTCCCATGTTTTGTTGCTGGAAGGCTGTGGAGAATGCGTCGTCGTCGATGCGGTCGAAAATCTGGACGTTTTTTTGTCCGGCGAAAATTGTTCTGAGCTCATCGGGAGAATAGTATTGCAGTTTTGACTCTGCATTGTTGTGGTTCAATGCGATGATCTGTTCTACTTTGTTGTCTTTTACTAATTCAAAATATCCCGCATCCAATCCCTCTCCAAGCTGATCGCCCTGGGGGATTTCAAGTAAAAGCTGATTTCCTGCGATCCGCTGCACAGGAATGACTTCTTTCTGGTTTCTTCTCAATTTATAAACCGTATTTGGCTGCGCTTTCTCAACATTTAATGTTATCGGATTCTCATCAAACTTGAAAGATGTACGCTGTGCGCGGACGCTTGATGCAGCGATTTTATACATGATAGGCACAAAAATGGCGTGCTGCGCAATGTTGCCGTATTCCGGATTTAAGGGTGCAGCAAAGAGGTAAGCCTTGCCCGTACCGGAAGTAACCTGGTTCAGATACGTCTGTCCGTTGCGCAATGCCAGCACCATTTGCCCTGCATTGGCCCAGCTCCACACAGGCGAAGCGGAGGGTAGATTAAGGTTCAGTTCCTGCCGGACGGATTCTTCAAAAACATCGCTGAAAAACGGATTGTTACGATCGGGCGCTGCCAGGGCAACCGGTGCAGGTTGCGCATTCTGGGGGCCGGACAAACCATTAATGCCGATCCGCGACAAAAAGCCGCTGTAACTTTCAGTATTAGGTGCGGCGGGAGGGATTATTGTAACACTTCCGCCATTTCGGATGAGCTCCTGCAGATCCTGGGGTAGGGAACCGGATAATGAGGTAACACCTTCTAAAACAACAAGATCTGTATTTTTGATTAATCCCGGATCAACATTACTGGCGCTGTAACTCTGCAAAGAAAAGAGGCTGTCGTTGGCGTAGACGTTTTCAATGTAGTTACCAGCAGACTTCTGCCCGTAAATGTGCAGGACGCGGATCAACGGCGAAGCATTGAGCACGAAATAATAGTTGTTATCAAATGTAACCGGGAAATCGTCAAATGTGATCTGCCCTTTTTTATAGCCTTTTCCTTTTAGGTTAAAATTGAATTTGGCGGTTGCGCTGCCGTTGGCAGGAACATTTACGGACGCCGTAGAAGCCTGCATATTATCCAGACTCAGCTTCAAAACAACATTGCGGGCCGCTTCTGATCCGGAATTGCTGACCTTAACGAAGAGAATGTTGTTCTGCAACTCGCGGATAAAAGGCGTGTTAAGCCAGGCAGAATCTACGAAAACATTCTTCTCCGCCGCAGCCTGAACAGGCACCAGAAACAGCTGATTTGTCGTATCGGCTTTCAATCCTGAAAGATTTCCGGAAGTGCTTTTTTGAAAGTCAGAAAACCAGAAAAGCTGATTTTTGCCCGCCTGCTGATGCCGGGACATGAGGTTTTCCTGGCGCTTATAAACCTGCTCAAATGTGCGTGGTGTATTGGATAACCCGATGGTTGTCAGCCTGTCGCGTAATTTTTCGGACGCGTATAAGCCTTGTTCCTGGGCTGAAAAATCGTTGGTAACCAATTGGAGAGAAGTCGCGTTCCTGAAAAGCCCCAGTAACTCGCTTAACCGCGCGGTGGCAATGTCCAGATAGCGTTTGTTATTAAGCTCGCTTTCCATGCTTAGCGAATTGTCGAGATAGAGACTGGTAATGCCTTTGCGGTCTACCGAAAGATTGTTTTGAGCAGGCAGAAACGGCTGGGCAAATGCCAGCGCAAGGCATATGATCGCCAAAATCCGCGCCGCAAGCACCAGCCAATGCTTCACCTGTCTTACCGAACGCGTTTTTGTATCTACTGCCTTTAAAAAGGCGACATTGGTAAAATAGACCTTTTTTGTACGACGGAAATTGAAAATATGAATCGCAATTGGAACCGAAACAGCCAGAAGACCCCACAAAAATGATGGAAAAAGGAAACCCATTTAGTTATGAATATTTTCGTGTTTCATGTTCAACGCAGTTAAGAAAGACAAATTACACTAAAATCTCATAACAGTTTTTTATTTCAATGGCATTCTGATATGTCGACTCCTTTTTTTCTAACTTTGCACTTCATTTTCCGATAGCATGGCGACATGCCGGGAATCCAAGAATATGTTAATTTAAACTGAATTATGGCCAAAGTTTCGGTGAATAAACACCAACCTGTGTATCAAATGCCGACGAACCCTGCGGCGGTCCGTACAAAAAGATACGCTTTACCAACGAAGAAATACATTGCCCTTGCCATGCGTCATTTTTTCAAAACGCAGCTGAAATGGGGATTAATACCACTCGCGCTTATCCTGATCAACGCCATTTTAAACCTTACCGGGGTGTATCCTAACTTGTGGATTTACATTACCGTGTTTGTGGGGGCACTTCTTTACGTGCTTTTCTGGCTGGTGCAGTTTACAGGCATTACGCAGCTTGCGCAATACAAACCCATGTTCGAAAAATTCTCCTACGAGATTGATAATCGTCAGATACTGATGAAGTTAAACCAGAAGGAGGGAAGTGTTATGAAATGGGAGCAGATTATGGACGCTTATAAGGATAAGGAAGCCTACGTGCTGGTGATTTCAAAAGGACAGTTTGTATATCTTCCTTTCAGCATTTTTACTTCTGAGCACGACATTAAAGTTTTCGAGCGAATTATGAAGCAGAAAGAATTTTTGAAAGCATAATAATTGGAGCATAATAATTGGAGCATAAAAAAATCCCGGTCTGAACAGATCGGGATTTTTTTATGCTATTTCAATTGCGCTTGCTGATGGTCTTTTCCGAACTTCTTTTCTCCGGCCGTGATCGCAATCGGCAAATGATTAGGCGCGGGCGGAATCGGGCAGTTGTAGCCGTCACTGTACGCGCAATAGGGATTGTATGCCTTATTAAAGTCCAGCACCAGTTGGCCGTCTTTTATGTCTGTGGTTTTAAGATCGAGATAGCGGCCGCCGCCATAGGATTCGTCGCCATTTGTTTTGTCTTTAAAAGGTATGAAAAGATAGTCTTTGTATTTCGCGAGCTGCTGCAAGCTCAGGCTTCTGTAAACTGTTAATGTCTGCTTTCTGCCGTTAATCCGAAATTTCACCTTTCCATATTTTACGTACGTTTTATTGACTCCGCTGTAAGTAGGCATTTCGAAAGATTGCCCACGGCTCTTTTCGAATTTTGCGATAACCCTATACGACGAATCGGGTTCGTAAAATTGCAAAAACGGTAGATCAGCTTCTTTGAGGGGAGAGTTTGCCGAACTCAGAAATTCGTCTTTATACTTCTTTCTGAACTTGTCAGTCTCCTTCTTGAAATCCTGGGCAGTTGCCAGCGAAACTGTAATCAGCAGTAACCCGAGTGTGTTTAAAACGCTTTTCATACTTAGTAAAAGTAAATCCGGTAAAAAATTACCGGATTTTATAAAAAAATATCCAGAATGCCTACACAACTAAAATACTGTGCCTATTTCGCTGAGATCTTCCGAACTTTTGAATCATCAATGTTAAATGCTTTCACAACAGCATTGTAGTCATTGAAATCCACTGCGGCATTTCTGCGTTGGACAAAATCGGCTGGAATGATAATCACCCGGAATTCCTGATCTCTTGTATACCTGGCAGGCACTGTGGCAAGGTTAGCGGTTCCGTCCAGGAAAATGGAAAAATCCTGCACAGTGCGGTCAAAGTTGTAAGTAAGGATGCCTTGGTCCAGGAATGCGGTCTGTGGCAATGGTCTGTATGCTGTGAGTGGCTGGCCGTTCACATTTTCACTTCCCCAGTTGATGTACACCAATACTGCGTCTGATTCCAGCACCTCAAAGCCCAGTTTTGCGGCTGCGAAAGTGAGGCCAAACTGATAATCTTCTGCGGCTACAAAATTCACATCTGTAAGGTCAAATGTTTTTCCGAGTGCTTCCACATCCGGCCCCGGAGGTCCTTGTGGGCCTTCCGGACCTTCGCAGCTTTGAAACAGAACAGCTACAATCAGTAGGAGAGGCATTATTATCTTTTTCATGATTGAATAGATTAAGTTGAATTATGGTTTGTAATTTGGTTTTAGATTGCTGCGCAATAATAAAGTTTAATGCCCGATTCGCCATTAACATTCCTTAACTAAAACAGTAGCCTCCGGCCGGGAATGCGCATAGTCTGGAACAGGCAAAAGTGCCCATTTATTGCACAGGATATAAATTTAATAATTTGCGTAAATCGCCGATGCTTGTTACTTTTCGATGAAACGATCCTGCAACAAGGGATTTTAATTTAAACTTTTAAACACATTCAAGATGATCAACCGTAAAGCAACAGCCGTTTGGAAAGGAACTGGAAAAGAAGGAACCGGAACCGTAAGTACACAAAGCACTGTATTGGAAAACACGCAATATTCATTCAACACCCGTTTTGCTGAGGGTAAAGGAACGAATCCTGAGGAGTTGATCGCAGCTGCTCACGCGAGCTGTTTTGCCATGAAACTTAGCTTTGAGCTTAATGCAGCAGGTTTTACAGCCGATGAGCTGAATGCCACTGCAACTGTAACATTGGATCCGGCGAAAGGACAGGTTACAAAAAGCGCAATCGAATTGAAGGCGAAAGTGCCGAGCGTTTCCGCAGATGAGTTTGCGCAAATTGCGGATAAAGCGAAAAAAGAATGCCCGATTTCACAGTTGCTGAATGCAGAAATTACATTGAACGCAGAATTGCTTTCATAAGCAAAAGACGCGTTTTTGAGTTATCGGGCCATACGCAATGAGCGCCCGGTAACTCATTACCCATTCCACTCGATAAAAAGATCGCTTGCAATCCGGTCCGCAAAAAGCTTCCCCGAATCCGTCAGATACCAGTTGTCTGCATCTTCCCTGATCCAGTTTTTCTTCGTCATCTGTTGCAAATCGGCTGAATGGATCGATGCGAAAGTGCTGCCCGATAACAACTCCAATTTTTCCTTATTTACGCCCCACTTCGTTCGCAGGCCTGTAAGCAAATATTCATTCGTCTGATCTGCCGGCGATAACGTTTCCACCGTTGTGGGAATGATCTGTTTTTGAATGGCCTCGACATAGCGCGCGTTATTTGAAACATTATACTCACGGCTTGCACCATTATAGGAATGCGCACTCGGGCCAACGCCTAAATACGGCCTTTGCTTCCAATAGGAGCTGTTATGCATGCTATAATGTCCGTTCCGGGCAAAATTCGAGATCTCGTACTGCTCATATCTGTTTTCTGCCAGGTTTTTTACAAGAAGTTCAAATTGCTGCGCTGCATATTCTTCGTCTATGGGCTTGATTTTCTTCTTTTTAAGCCAGCTTCCAAATGCTGTCTGCGGCTCGATAGTAAGGCAATAAGCTGAAATATGGGCAATGTCCATTGCAAATGCTTTTTGCATATCCTGCATCAGAATGCTGTGATCCGGTGAGGGAATTGCATAGATCAGATCGATGGAAATGTTCGTAATGCCAATTTCCTGCGCAGTTCTGACGCATATTTCACCTTCATTAGCAGAATGTATCCTGTTCAGGAATTGAAGATGGGGCTCGTGGAAAGATTGTATGCCAATGCTTAGCCTATTGATTCCCGCATTGTAAAATTGCTGCAACTTCTCCCGCTGCAAATCGTCCGGATTGGCTTCTAATGTTATCTCAGCACGGGGAGAAACCGTAAAATGCTGATTGATTGTGTTGAGCAACAAATGCAGCTCCGCCTCGTCCAGCATCGAAGGCGTTCCTCCGCCGAAATAAATGGTTTCAATATCCGCTTTGGGCAGATAATCTTTTCTAAGAATGATTTCATTTGCTATGGCTTCCACCACAGCCCGTTTGTTGGCGGTGTTGGTGCTGAAATGGAAGTCACAGTAATGGCAAGCTTGTCTGCAAAAAGGAATATGAAGGTATAAATGCATTATTTGGAATTTTTCTGCCACTCCCAGCCGATCTTCACACCAGCCCATAAATTGTCTTTTGGCGCACTGTTATAATAGCGGTTGCCAAATGCATTCAGGTCATAACCGAGGCTGTAAATGCCTGCATTCACTTTTTCTGCGGAGGCTGAGAGCTCGCTGTAAAAATGCTGACCCCAGCTTTTCTTCCAGCTTACGCGCGCAATCCATTGATTGTAAGGTGTGTTTTCAACCGTGTTGGCATCGTTCAGGTAAAACGAACTTCCGTGCTGATAAGTTACAAATGCGGCAAAGCCATATCTGAAAAGGGCATCCAGACCAGATGTTTGTGAGAATTTTGGAATTCCCGGGATTCTCTTGCCTGTCAGATCCACATCAGCTTGCTGGAAATCTTCAAATGTGTATTTTGTTGCCGTGCCGGTGTTCCATAATTTAAGCATTACCGGCAGTTTTGGGTCAGATAGGATGTCATAAGCGACAGTCCATTCTACTCCCTTCTGACGGGTTTTTCCTGCATTGATAAAGAATTCAGCGCCCGCTTCATTGGTCCTGCGAACAATGGTTTCACGTAATCCGAAATGATACAGACTGATTTCCCCGGTGATCACTTTCCCGGTTTTCCTGATCCCAAATTCGGTGTTCATCCCTTTCTCAGCCTCCAGATCCCGGCGGAAGCCACCTGCCGATGGGCGCACTTCCTGCAATGTGGGTGGCGAGTAACCACCGCTATACGATGCCACAACCGCCCAGTTTTTGGCTATCACTTTGTTTGCCGCAAATCTCGGGACGAAAATGCCGTCAAACTTACGTCCCTCCTTGCTGTATGGAAGGGCGAAAAACCTTTCGTATTTGTATTTAAATGTGTTGTAACTCGCGCCGGCGCTTAATGTAAGGTCGGTAAAGAGCACCGCTTCCAGCTGGCTGAAAACAGAAAGGCTGCTTGTCCTGATGTCCTCCACTGTTTGCTGCTTGTCCGGTCTGCCGCCAATGTTGTCATAATTGCGCTGTGCAGATTTGCCATACTGCCATTCAAATCCTGAGGTCCAGCTCGTTTTTACATTGCCGATCTGAGAGCGGTTTTGCCAGATATTCCTTCCGCCGATTCCATTCTCATCGCGTTTTTCATAATTTGAAATAAATGGATTGGCAAAGTCTGTGAACGTCAGATATAATGCATTGGATTGTGTCCAGCTGTCGGAAAGCTGTAATGCATAGTTTCCGCCGATCAAGGCGAGCTTCGTGTAAATAGCAGCCTGCTGCGCCTCGCTCCCCGGCACCGTCGGGGTAGATTGTCTGGCCAGTTTCGGGTTACTCTGGTATTGTGCAAGATTAATGCCGCCCGGGGTTTCATATTTCAGGTCGGAAAACATTCCGAGGATCGATAATGTGCTGCGTTCGCCTAATCGTGAAGAAGAAGTAAAACGGAGCGCATCCCGCACCATATTGCTGTGGTTGCGATATCCATCTTGCTCGCTATGACCATATTGTACTGAAATGTCGCCCACCTGAATGGTTGAATTTCTGCTTTGAAAACCATATTTACCAAAACTTACGCTTTGCTCAATGCGGTTGGTGAAATCATTGTCTGTCTGACTTTGCAACAACACTACGCCGCCCGTCCCGGCCCCGTAAATGCTGCTTCCTGGTCCTTTAATGATCTCCATATTCTGTACAGCACCATAATCCAGCGAGTTAAGCGGTGTATTCCCGCTAGCATCTGTGAAAGGGATTCCGTTCCAATAAAATTTCACATTACGCACCCCAAATGGCGACCGGATCAGGCTCCCGCGAACCGAAAAACGGTAACTTCCGGGTGAGCGTTCCTCCATTTTGACACCGGGAACCGTGTTAACCGCATTTGCCCACGTATAAGTCGAGAATCTTTCCAGCGACCGGGATGTGATCATCCCCACAGTTGCGGTGGTCGTTAACGGATTTGTTTTGGATTCAAATGCATTGACGGTCACTTCTTCCAGCTGCCGCGCGTTCAGCGAATCGCTTTGCGCAACGGACTTTCCCGGATTAGTAAAAATAAGAGTCGAAAATAAAAGGCTGGGAATATAAAATTGGCGCATGTTGAGTTGAAAGGCTATCAATAAAATACAAATCTGATTATTAAAAGGAATACTAGCAAGCGTTATACCAACCTTAACCTTTTGAAGAAACACAAGGTTCTTGCCAAACGGTTAGGACTGTGAGCATAAAATTCTACAACCCATAGGCTCAATCGCGTATAGTGGTCTGGTAAGATTTTTGATATGTAATTTTTGGAATGGACGATCATTCTTTTTTCAAATAATTTAAAACACCCAATTATGAAAAAGATCACCTTAATGGTTGCTGCAATGATGACCATGGGCATGCTGAGCCTAACCAGCTGTTCCGAAAAAACAAAAGACTCTGCTAACGAGACCGTTGAAGAGGCAAAAGAAGATATGGATGATAATGTAGCTGAAGCAAAATCGGATATCAAAGAAGCAGGCGATGATTTCGAGGCGAAAGTGAAAGAGGATAAAGAATCGTTGAAAGCAGATATAGATGAGGCTGTTGCGAAATTAGACAAGAAGATAGAAGACGCGGACGCTAAAATGGAAAAAGCCACTGACAAGGAAAAAGCGAAGTGGAGAGACCGCAAGAAAGAACTAAACGAAGAAAAAGAGGATTTGCAAGCTTCCTGGAAAGATGCTCAGAACGAAACTGCTGACAAATGGGATGCATTTAAAGCAGAAACAAAAGAAAAAATCGCAAAAGCGAAAGCCGATATTAGGGATTAATTGTTTTTATGAGGGTTACGAATTACAAAAATGCTCCCGGTGAGGAGCATTTTTGTTTATAGGGAATTCATTTTCTGGGAAGATGGATTTCCGTCATCATACAGCGCGCAGAACCTCCGCCGTTGCCCTCAATTACACCAAGGTCAGTATGCAAAATACGTGCATAGTCACTCAATGCCTGCCGCTGGTGGCTGGTAAGCGAATCGTAGGCTTGCGTGGACATAATCAAAAACTTGTCTTGCTTGGTATTGCGCACCATAAGCATGTTCCCTGCAAAATGACGCACCTGGTCAAATGATATTTCGATGATGTATTTTTTTGTTTCTTCAAGCGCAGCCCGTACCATCTGCCTCTCGTCCGGATTTTTGATGGCTTCCAGGCAAACCACCGCAAACACATCACCTACGCACATGATCACATTGGTGTGATACACAGGCTTATCATTTTCATCCGAAGCCGAAAATGCAACAATTTCGTATCCTAATGCATCCGCAAAGGCCTCCAAAACCTCTGGATGCGTGCGAGGCGACAGACAGGCATAAGCAATTTTATAACGGCGGTCCAGCACCATGCTGCCAGTCCCTTCGAGAAATTTTCCCTGCTCTTCGAAATAGGAAAGGTCTACGATTTCTTCAATTTTAAAATCTTCCCTCAATCGCTCGATAATGTCCAGTCTGCGTTCCGCCCGGCGGTTTTCGGCCATCATTGGATACAGGACCACTTTTCCGCTTTGGTGAAAAGACACCCAGTTGTTGGAAAAAACAGCGTCTGGCCTCAGAATGTCCTCATTATCATCAAAAATATGGAGATCGATGCCCGCTTTTTTAAGCTGATCGATCATCAGGTCGAATTCTTCCTTTGCCAGGTCGCCGGCGGTTTCCTGTGTGTTTTGCGCAAATGCTTTTTGCTGAAACTCGTTGCTTTCCGCAGTTTCTGCATTAAAGCCAAATTGAACCGGCCTGATCATCATGATCCGGGAGGTCGATTGAGGCTGGATCTGGGCGGATGAAGTGATTACGCGCATAGGAGTGTTGGGAATGAATGTCTACTGCAATTTACAACCGAAACGCCGCGATTACAATATAAAATTTACCGGGCCGCGCTACGCAAAATGGGCATACTCATGCAATGCGAGCCGCCCCGTGCACGTGAAAGTTCAGCGGATGGAAGCGTGATGAAAGTATCTGTCAAGGTGTCCACCGACAGCTCATCGTCTTCCAGCTTTTGTATCAAATCCTTAGCAGTGATCACCTGATAACCGTGCTTCCGGAATGCATCCAGTGTTTTGTCATTTCTGTCGTAACCCACAACAACGCCGTCTTTTAATGCTAACAGATTGCAGGAATCCGTCCATTGCTCTCGCTCGCCGTAAGGGAACTCGTTATCGCCCGAATAAATGAATCTGACAGGTTCCGTAACACCCAGATCATTGACGCTGATTGATGTAAGCAGATCTTCCAGATTTTCTATTTCAGTCGGACTGTGTTCCTGGCCTTTTACAAATTGCAAAATCCTGAATTCCTTATTTGTATCCTGCGGGGCAAAAAAATGAAGCACATCCTGCTTCTTAGCCTCGTCTCCCAGGCGCGCCAACGAACCAAGAAGCACCCAGACATTCTTTTTGACTTGCGTAAAAATCGTGTCAATGTGCATGTAGTCCCTTTTTTTAGGGATTTTGACAATGGTTATTTTCGTGACAACTTCCTTTTCGAACAACAATTTCATTACCTGTTGCGCGGCATAAAGCGAAGTCCGTTCACTGCAACCGATCACCAAATGGTTAGGCGCCACCATCATTACATCGCCGCCTTCGAGCGTGCAGCGGTGGTAATCGCTCGCTTTTTCATCATCCGGCAGCAAAAAATGGCGTTCGTTTTCGGGTATTTCAATGATGCGGCTTTTGATGTCGGCAAACATCGGGTGGTAAAAGAAAACAAACTGCGCCAGTATCGATTCCCTTGTCCTCGCATTTTTAGCAGGTTTGTTCAACAAAATATGATCATTGATCACAATGCCGATGTCCCGCATGAAGATGAGGTTGGGCAGTGGGGCAAAAAGCATTCGTTTATCGGAATAGGAGCCGGAAATGAAAATTTTGGACAGCTCGTGGGGGTCATATTGGTTGAGTTCTTCCTGCGTATGGTAGGAACAACGTTCAATGCCACAAATCGCCGCTGTAAGTTTGACTCGAACTTCACCATTTTCCAGAATTTCCCCCAGCAGTTTTTGAATGTCAACCACACAGTCGGAATTGAAGTATTTTTCGGAACCGGGGATGAAAAAGGAGCGGGTAGGGTCACTGTCAATGTCGGCCAGCCTGCCCTTGATTTTTTCCGGGTCGAGGAAGTAAAGCAGCAGTTTTACATAGTAGTCATATTCGCCCCGCCGCATGGTGTCCAGGTGGACAATATCTTCAAAAAGCCAGTCCTGCGCTTTGCTGGGCACCACTTTGCCAAGGCCGCGGTCGGGGCTGTGGATCAGGAGGCGTTTTAATGTCCCGGTTTCGGAAGCCACGTTGATGGCCGTGCCGGCGATGATTTCTGTATGCATAAATGATTTATTGACGTGTGTTGTTCGCAAAGTAAATGTTTCTTTTCCAATTAAAAACCGGCTTACAGCGTATGTGCTTACAGGCAGGGTTTTAACATTAGAAATATGCAAATCCGGGGAACAAGGCGGTCTTTAAAAAGGTTGTACATTATATGCAGGATATAACTGCACCCAATTACCGCTATTTTCTTTTACGCCCAAAGCGTGTTACTTTTGCGGTAAATTTACCACGAACTGTATTTTAAGTATAAATAAGTTATGCTCTCTATTAATGACTTGCGTGCCTCAATTGAAGGTAAGGAAATATTAAAAGGCATCAACCTGGAAGTTAAGCCAGGTGAAGTGCATGCGATTATGGGGCCTAATGGGTCTGGTAAAAGCACTTTGGCATCTGTTCTGGCTGGAAGAGATGAATATGAAGTTACTGGCGGTTCGGTAGTTTTTGACGGAAAAGATATCCTTGAAATGGCGCCTGAGCACAGAGCTGCAGAAGGTATTTTTCTTGCATTCCAATATCCAGTTGAAATTCCTGGTGTTACCACCATCAATTTCCTGAAAACTGCTGTAAACGAAATCCGTAAATATAGAGGTGAAAGCCCGCTGGACGCTGCACAATTCCTTAAAATGGTGCGTGAAAAGGCGAAATTGGTAAGCATGAACGATTCGTTACTGAAACGTGCTTTGAACGAAGGATTTTCGGGTGGTGAGAAAAAACGCAACGAAATCTTCCAAATGGCCGTGCTTGAACCAAAACTGGCTATCCTCGACGAAACCGATTCTGGTTTGGACATTGATGCATTGCGCATTGTTTCAGAAGGAGTTAATTCATTGCGTTCTCCTGAGCGTGCAACCATTGTGGTTACGCACTATCAGCGTCTTCTGGACTACATTGTTCCTGATTATGTACACGTGCTTTACAGAGGCAGGATTGTGAAATCCGGTCCTAAGGAGCTGGCGCTGGAATTGGAAGAAAAAGGTTACGACTGGATTAAAGCGGAAGTAGAAGCCGTTGGTTAAGAATACATTAGGGATTATACCTGAGCCCTCTTAACATTTAAAGTGACAACTGATACATCAATGAGTACCGAAACAATAGATTTAAAAACCAGGCTGGTCGCGGATTTTCATGCCCGCGAGTCCGTAATGAATGGGGAGGCTTCATCGGCTTTTCACCAGAAAAAACGAGCAGCACTGGCTGAATTTGATAGGTTGGGTTTCCCGACAACAAGAAACGAGGAGTGGAAGTATTCCAATGTAAAGGATCTGATCAGCGTTTCTTATAATTTTAATGCTGGCAGCTCGCTTGAACTGGCTGATCTGGAAGATTTGAAGATTCCGGCACAAGATGCGAACATTATCTATTTTGTAAACGGACATTATAACGCCGAGCTGTCCCGCATCATTTCATCGCAGGATCAGATCATGATCAGTTCACTTTCGGAAGCTTATAAAAGCAATCCTGCTTTGGTCAATTCTTACTTTAATGAGTTGGTAAAAGACCAGGATGATGCTTTTACTGCGCTGAACACGGCTTTTGCGCAGGACGGCATTTTTATCCACATTGCTGATAATAAAGTAGTGGAGCACCCGGTAATCCTGCGCTTCCTGAGTGACGCGAGAACCGAACATGTGGGTAGCCAGCCGAGGAACATTATATCTGTTGGCCGCAATGCACAAGTGAAGCTTGCCGAAGCGTTCCGGACTTTGGGAACGCAGCGCTCTTTCACAAATGCAGTTACAGAAATCTACGTTGCAGAGGACGCGAATGTTGAATATTATAAAGTTCAGAACGAAAGCGATAATGCTTATCATATCGGCACAACGCAGGTTCGGATGCTTGACCGCTCGCACTTTTACGCGGGAACGGTTACGCTCAACGGGCGTTTTACCCGTAACAACCTGAACATTATCCTGGATGGGGAGCGTTGCGATGCGCATATGTACGGTCTATATTTTCCGGACGGGACGCAGCACGTTGATAACCATACAGTTGCAGATCACCGCAAGCCCAATTCTGAAAGCAATGAATTGTATAAAGGGATTTTGAGGGATAAGTCAAAAGGTGTTTTCAACGGAAAGATAATTGTTCGTGAGGATGCACAAAAGACCAATGCTTTTCAATCCTGTAAAAACATTGTCCTGTCGACAGAAGCGACAATGAATACGAAACCGCAGCTTGAAATTTTTGCCGACGACGTAAAATGTTCGCACGGAACCACAACCGGGCAGATTGATGAGGAAGCATTATTTTACATGCGTTCACGCGGCATTTCCAGACCAGAAGCGATGGCGTTGTTAATGTTTGCTTTCTGCGCTGACGTGGTTTCGCAGATCAAAATTGACTCGGTCCGTGAATATCTTGAAAACGTAATTGCTCAGAAACTAGCTTCAAAATAATCGTCTGACATTACTCAGGCTTCATCTTATTGCTACCCAACCTGTCATTATTGGGTTGGGTATTTTTCTTAAATACCTGTCATAATGAGCAACAATCTTGATATAGCATCCATCAGAAGTGACTTTCCGATCCTGAATGAAATCGTGAACGGAAAGCAGCTGGTTTACTTTGATAATGCGGCAACAACGCAGAAACCGCGTCTGGTTTTGGATGCGCTGTCGGGTTACTATGAGCATTATAATGCCAACATTCACAGGGGGATCCATCATTTAGCCGAGAAGGCAACGTCTGCATTTGAGTTGTCGCGCCGCCGCTTGCAGACATTTCTGAACGCACCGCTTCCCGAGGAAATTATCTTTACTTACGGAACCACAGACGGGATCAATCTCGTGGCATCGAGTTACGGCCGCACGTTCCTAAAAGCCGGTGATGAAGTGATCATTTCAACCATGGAACACCATTCCAACATTGTTCCGTGGCAAATGCTATGTGAAGAAAAAGGCTGCATATTAAAGGTCATCCCGATTAATGATGAGGGTGAATTGTTGATGGATGAATATGAGAAATTGCTGACGGAGCGGACGAAATTTGTGTCTGTCGTGCATGTTTCTAATTCGCTGGGGACTATTAATCCTGTCAAGGAGATCATAGCCAAGGCGCATGCTGTTGGCGCGAAAGTGCTGCTGGACGGCGCGCAGGCGAGCTCGCATTTGCATTTGGATGTTCAGGACCTGGATTGCGACTTCTATTCATTATCCCTGCACAAAATCTACGGCCCGACAGGAATGGGGATTTTGTATGGCAAAAAAGAGTTGCTGGATGCCATTCCTCCTTATCGCGGTGGTGGGGAAATGATTAAGGAAGTGACTTTTGAGAAAACAACATATAATGAGCTGCCGTACAAGTTCGAAGCAGGAACGCCTAACATAGCAGACGTTGTGGCCGCGAAGTATGCATTGGATTATGTGGACACATTGGGCAAATCCAACATTGCAGCGCACGAACATAAGCTGCTGGAATACGCAACGGAGGCTGTAAAGGACATTCAAGGACTGAGGATTATCGGTCGGGCAAAGGAGAAAGTGAGTGTGCTTTCGTTCGTAATTGATGGCATTCATCACCAGGATATGGGCGTGTTGCTGGACCAGCAGGGCATAGCAGTTCGCACAGGGCACCATTGCACCCAGCCACTCATGCGCCGCTTCAATATTACCGGAACCACCCGCGCCTCATTTGCTGTTTATAACACGATAGAAGAAATCGATCTTTTGATACAGGGCTTGCACAAAGTGAAAAGAATGCTCGGATAATATTATTAAATTAACCTCCGAATATTAAACCAAACCTATATACACCTATGCCAAATACAGTACAAGAAGCAAAGCGTTATCTGGATAATGCTAAGGAGATTTTAAGAGAGAAAGCGAAGAAAGAGGATGGGTTTTATCAGGATAAAAAGTATGTGAAGTTAGCGGGGCACGCGGCTTATACGGGCGTGTTAGTCGCGTTTGACGGATTGCTCGGAGCCAAAGGGAGAGGAAGAAAGAGTATTGAGTGGTATTTGCAGGAGGTTGGAAAGATGGATAAGAAGGCATTAACATCCTTGCATGCAGCCTATGAGACCTTGCATCTATCAATGGGCTATGATGGAAATCAATCTGCGGATATTTCGGCAGCCGGCTTAAAGCTAGCGGAATCGTTGATAAATTGGGTTGAAATCAGAACTGCTGCTGCGTAATTTTAAAAATACAAATGACCATAAACGAGATACAGGACGAACTAATTTCGGATTTTGAATTGTTTGATGATTGGGAGAGTAAGTACGAGTATATTATAGATCTCGGAAAGCAGTTCCCGCCATTGGAAGAGCAATATAAGACTGAGGATAACATTATCAAGGGCTGCCAATCCCGCGTGTGGCTGAATGCTTACATGGATGGCGATTTGCTGAAATTTGAAGCGGATAGCGATGCGATTATTGTTCGCGGGCTGGTTAGCATGCTTGTGAAAGTTTTGTCAGGACATACGCCGAAGGAAATTGCCAGTGCGGACCTTTATTTCATGGAACGCATTGGATTACACCAGCATCTTGCGCAAACCCGGTCGAATGGCCTGGCGTCAATGTTGAAACAAATGAAGGCTTATGGTGTGGCTTTTCAGGCAAGTTCCTTTAATACAGCCAATTAATTCAGATCAGTAAATTTATAAAAAATGTCAGAGTCAGAATTAAGGGAAGAAGTTGTTAAGGCCATCAAGACTGTGTACGATCCGGAGATTCCGGTGGATGTGTATGAGCTAGGGCTGATTTACGATTTGAAAATCTTCCCTGTCAATAATGTATTTGTTTCCATGACTTTGACGTCGCCTTCATGCCCGTCTGCGGGAACATTGCCAGGGGAAGTAGAACAGAAGATCCGTGAAGTGGAAGGGGTGAATGATGTAAGTCTTGAACTGACATTTGATCCCCCTTATACAACAGAAATGATGTCGGAAGAAGCAAAGCTTGAACTTGGGTTCATGTAGTTTCCGGCTGAGAAGAATATAATTTTTATCATAAACTTTAATTTTTAGAAATATGTATCCACCACAATTAGTGGCTCCGATGAAAGCTGAACTGGTTAATGTAGGTTTTCAGGATTTGACAACGGCTGAGGAAGTTGACAACTTTATGCAAACTACAAAAGGAACAGCTTTGGTTGTGATCAATTCAGTTTGCGGATGTGCGGCTGGGGCTGCCCGTCCCGGTGTAACAGCAGCTTTGTCACGCAGCGAAATTAAGCCTGATCATCTGGCAACCGTTTTTGCAGGGGCTGATCTGGAAGCAGTCGCTAAAATGCGCGAATATACATTGCCATATCCTCCGTCTTCACCGGCAGTAGCGCTTTTCAAAGATGGTGAATTGATTCACTTTGTTGAGCGTCATCACATTGAAGGCCGTTCGGCTGAGATGATTGCACAACATTTGCAAATGGCATTTGAAGAGTTCTGCGCAGAAGAGGCGTAGTCTTTTAAAATATGAATGAATATGCGGCTACTTTCGATTAAATTTGAAAGTAGCCGTCTTTTTTTCGAGATCTTTTTAAGCCTGATTTTATATGCGCGGACATCGTTTTTCAAAATTTATTCCAGCCGAACAAGGCCCAAACAGCAAGTTTGAGCAATTGTTCGACATTTTTCAGCAGTTATTGTTAATGACTTCCGGCGATGTGAGTGAGGCAATGTCATGGCTTAGTGAACTCGACCGCCAATATAATCTGACCAATGATTCCTATGGCATCGGCGATTTCTTCGATGACCTGAAAAAGAAAGGATATATCACGGAAGAGAAGCAGGAGGGTGAGAGTAAGATCATTATGACGCCAAAAGCTGAAAAGAGCATCCGTAAAAGTGCTTTGGACGAGATTTTTGGTAAGTTGAAACGCTCGAAAACAGGCGGAAACCATCACACGCCGCATATGGGCGTAGGCGATGAGCTGAGCAGCGACATTCGCCAATTTCAGTTTGGCGACACGCTGGACCAGATCGCGATGACGGAATCCATCAAAAATGCGCAGGTTAACCATGGCATCGGTGATTTTATGCTGATGGAAAATGACCTGGAAGTGGTGGAACGTGAGCAAAAAACAACCACTGCAACCGTTGTAATGATTGATATCAGTCATTCCATGATCTTGTACGGAGAAGACCGTATCACGCCTGCAAAAAAAGTAGCATTGGCACTCGCCGAGCTCATCAGAAGTAAATATCCGAAGGACTCGCTTGACATTATCGTTTTTGGTAACGATGCGTGGCAGATCCAGATCAAAGATCTGCCTTACCTGGAAGTAGGCCCTTACCATACAAACACAGTGGCGGGTTTGGAGCTTGCTATGGACATTCTGCGCCGGAAAAAAACGCGTAACAAGCAGATTTTCATGATCACGGATGGTAAGCCAACCTGTCTGAAAGAAGGAATCCGTTACTACAAAAATAGCTTCGGCCTCGATCGCAAGATCATTAGCAAAACCCTCACCCTGGCAGCACAATGCAGAAGGCTGGACATTCCCGTGACGACATTCATGATCGCCACGGATCCCTACCTGAAACAATTTGTACAGAATTTCACCCAGGTGAATAATGGGCGTGCCTATTACAGCAACCTGCAAGGCCTGGGCGGATTTGTGCTGGAAGACTTCCAGCGTAACCGCAGAAAAAACGTTAAGTAATGCTTACTTTTTGCCAGCAGAAATCATGTTGGCAAAAAGTCTGTATGCTCCCGTAACGCCCGCAGGAAGCTCCCGGAAAAAGGACAAACCTGTATAAATGTAGTGTCCCTTGCCATATTGAGCATAAAGCACGCTTCCTTCTTTTAAAGTTTCATCTTTGTCATTGGCTGAAAACAAGGCCTGGTAATTCTTTTTGTCCCAGGTTTGTGCGAAATAAAGCCCGCGTTCCTGGATCCAGCCATTGAAATCTTTCTCTGTTATCTTGTTGGGATAGTTCAGTAGTGGATGCTCAGGCAATAGAAAGCGCATTTCTGCGTCCTCTTCGGCAACGCGGTCTCTTCCCAGTTCCATGTCGTAAGGTCCGATTTGCTTTACTTTTTGTCCACCCGGAATGGTGTATTGCACAACCATCGTGCCGCCGTTCTTAACATAATCCATCAATTTGGATTGGTAATTGGCCAAATAATTCTCCGTATTATAAGCCCTGACGCCCACAACAATGGCATCGTAAATTGCCAGATCCTTCGCCAGACCACCTTCATTCAACATGGTAACCTGGCAATCCATTTGCCGCAAAGCTGTTGGCACATCATCACCGGCACCAGCAATGTAACCAATGTTCTTGACCGTTGTCTTTACATCGATTTTGGCCAGTTTCGCTTCCGATGTAGGGAAGATCGTCTGACTTGGAATGTGCTGGTAAGCGATGGTTTTAACCGATTTATCAAGCATCCGGCCGTCGACCGTTGCGATTGCTTTTAACTTCACTTCCTGATTATCAGCCGGGGGCGTAACAATGAACGAGAAATATTGCTGCTGATATTTTCCTTTCAAATCAAAACTTGCAGACTCGGGAACAGATTTCCAGCCTGCGGGAATTTCGGGCTTAACCGATCCTTTCACATTTTTCCGTTGTGCTTCTACGACGATGGTAACCGTTTTGGGCTCCATTGATGAGAATATGAAAACGGGCTCTGTAATGGTAGTCGTTACAGCAGGGCGGATTTCAAATGGACGGTAAATCTCACCTTGTGCCGGATCTGTGCTCTTGTAAATCCAGGGGCGTGAAAAGCTGAATTGCTGGCCGCCGATTTCAAAGGTAAATTTGGTAACGGTTTCCGGGCGGTTTTCAGGGAATCCAATGTCCTGCTGATTATCAATTTGGAACAAACCTTTGTCAATCGGCTTTTCCAGCCAGTAAGGTTGCGTAATTTTCAGACTTGTTGGTAAAACGGGACTCAATGCTATGGAATTCAGCTCATTATCTTCCAGGGACATGTTTAATGTGCTGTCTTTTTTGTTTCCCGTCCATTGCAGGGAAAGGAGTTTCACTGGATAATCAGATCTTTTCACAACAGACACCTTAACAGAAGCCGTATCGCCTGCAACCTGGGAGAAATCATCCGGATTGGTTTCAAACCAAAGTCCGGCACATTGTAATATTAGCTCTTTAACTTCTTCCTTTTTTGCCTTGATATAAATGTTCGCCGAATCCAGCTTGTTCAGTTCGGCATTGATTTTCAAGAGCTCGGGAACAGATGCGGAAGGCTTGTTTACGGAGAAGTTCTTGATCGCGGCTAAAACCATAGCTTGCACTTTCTCGCTTCCTTTCACGCGTTTCCAAGAAACGTCAATGCCGTCAAACAGGGTTTTTTGTGCAGGTTCGCCCACTTTATGCAGGAAATAATCGATCCTGGCCCCACGCTGAGGTGCGCTTCCAAATCCCTGGCTTCTATGCTGGCTGCGGCTCTCTGCTGCAATTTCTGTGTAAGATTTGCCTAAAATTGGATTGTAACCGCCAATTTCAACGGATATGAAAGGGTTTTTCTCTTCTGTGGGCTGCTTGTTCGTAAAACCAGGCGTGTACGTGTTCCAAACGAGTCTTTTCGCTTGCCATGGTTTTACAAATTTTAGTTGATCGGGGTAGGATTTCGGATCGGCGGCCATGCTGAAACCTTGTTCGGCCAGGAATGCGGAAGTTTGGTGGTGGCCGTGTCCAGCGCGTGGATCGGGTGGGAAACGGGTAATGATGACGTCGGGCTGGAACTTGCGGATCATCCAGATCACATCGCCCAGCACTTTGTCCTTATCCCAAAAATTCAATGTTTCTTCGCGTGTTTTGGAAAAACCAAAATCATAAGCCCTTGAAAAAAATTGCTGTGCGCCATCAATGCGCCGTGCAGCGAGCAGCTCCTGCGTCCTGATAACGCCAATGTTATAACCCTGTTCCGCACCGATCAGATTTTGCCCGCCGTCGCCTCTCGTTAATGATAAATATCCCGTCCTCACAAGCTGATCTTTGGACAAATAGGAAAGCATCAGCGTGTTTTCATCATCCGGATGCGCCGCAATGTAAAGCACCGAGCCTAAGACGTTCAGTTTCTTAATGTTCTGAAAAATTTCACTCGATGACTGCGAAGGAACCTGTGCGGAAATTTGGAAAGCAATTAATAAAAAGAGGATGGTAAGAACTCGCTGCATATGGGGATTAGGTTTTAAACTTTTGCAAAATCAAATGGTCCAGGCCAGTAAGTAGTCTTCAAATGCGTCATAATGCACTTTGACAGACCTGTTTACATTTTCCTTTTGAATACAAACCTCAATTGTTCCATTTTGGTTGCTCTGAAAAGGATTTGTAATAATATGTTTTTTCAAGTCCAGATCCGCATCGCCTGCATATTTAAATACAGCCTCCTTGGCACACCATATCAAATGCAGCAAAACGTTGTCGTTCAGATCCGTCCACTGCATTTCGGCATCGTTCAGGAAATAATCGGCGCCTTTGGAAATAGATGGTTTCATTTGCTGTAAATCCACTCCAACCGGCTTACTATCATGCACATACACGCAGGCATAGGCACCCGAATGCGACATGGAGAGTTGCTTTGTGCTAGCTTTTATATGTGGCTTGCGATTTTCATCATAAACAATGATAGGTTGCATTTGACTCATTCCCTGCAATAAAATGCGGCAGGCCAGCCATTCCTGCTTTCTACGGTCGGTTTTTTTATCTTCCAGTGCCAGCAATTCCAGGTCGTGGAGGTTAACCATTTCTTTCAGCTCCTGCCAACTTTCCGACATATGCCATAAGCCCAGCGTTGAATCATCCGAGATGCTTTTTATGTAACAGATGGCCATTTATTGTTAATTTTGATATTCAAACCGGGCATAATAACTGCATTTGCCCGTCTCTGCTCATTATGTGGCCCAAAAATAGAATTACGAGGAACGTCCTGAAAACCTTTGGCATATTCCTGCTCATTGCGGGTATTCTCTTTGGCCTTTTCCTCTGGCGCATCCGCGTGCCGGCTCCCAAGCTTGAAAGTAATAAAACAACCGGGAGTTACAAGCGCATGAAGGTGGCCGAAGATCATTATACGGTCGGAAATTGCTGGCTTAAAAAGAATAAGCAGGGGATCTGGGAAATGTATCTGGAAGGGAAGCCTTACGAGCGCGGGCTCATTTACGGGATCCTTGCAAAGGAATTAATGGAAAAGCAGGAAGTCCATTTTGTTAACCAGATCAAGGAAATGATTCCCAGCAGCGTGTTTTTGCAGGTGCTGAAGGGATTTGTCGGCTGGTTTAACCGGGACATTTACAAATATATTCCCCAAGAAAACCAGCAGGAAATTTACGGCGTGTCCCAATCTTTTTCTGAGCAGTTCAACTACATTGGCCCTAAATATTACCGCATTCTCAATTACCACGCCGCGCACGACATCGGCCACGCGCTTACCGATCTGAATATGGTTGGCTGCACGTCTTTTGCAGTCAATAATGCATTGACAAAGGACTCCACGCTGCTGATTGCCAGGAACTTCGATTTCTATATGGGCGATGCTTTCGCCGAAGACAAGCTGATCGTGTTCATGAACCCGGATAAGGGCTACAAATTCGCTTCATACGCCTGGGCGGGGCTTACCGGTGTGGTTTCGGGAATGAATGAAAAAGGCATAACCGTTACATTAAATGCTTCAAAATCAGACATTCCGTTTGCGGCGAAAGAGCCGATTTCTATTTTGGCCAGGGAAATTTTGCAGTATGCAGGCACCATTGAAGAAGCCAGGAAAATCGCGCAGCATAGCGAAACATTCGTTTCCGAATCCTTACTGATCGGTTCCGCGGCCGATGATAATGCGGCTATTATTGAAAAATCGCCACAGAAAATGGATGTTTTTGAATCGGGAAAGGATTATCTGGTTTGCGCCAACCATTACCAGGGAAAATCGTTTGTTACTGATTCTGTGAACATTAACAACATCAAGGATACAGATTCCAAATCTCGTTTTGATCGCATGAATGAGCTGATGAACCGGTCTTACCCGCTCGATGTGGACAAGGCTGCCGCTATTTTACGCGATCAAAAGGGCGTTAATGACAAATTCGTGGGTTATGGCAATTCAAAAACACTGAACCAGCTCATTGCGCATCACGGGATTCTTTTCAAGCCGGAAAAAAGAGAAATGTGGATTTCAACGCCGCCTTACCAGTTGGGGGAATTTATTTATTACAATTTAAATGATGTATTCTCGCGGAACGGAACATTCCAACCCGTGGATTCACTCAAAATCCGTTCAGACCCTTTCCTGGCTTCCAATGATTACAAGAAGTTTGAAGCGTTCAAGGTTACCAAGCAAAAGATCAGTAAATATGTGATGCTGGGCGTTCCTTTCGAGCTCTCGCGCGAAGAAGAGGTTGCTTTTGTAGCCAATAACCCGGAAAGTTATCTTACCTATCTGTTTTTAGGTGATTATTTCAAAAAGAGAAAAAATTCAAAGAAAGCGATCAGCTATTACAGGGAAGCCTTAAATCACGATGTAGCGTCTCTCAAGGAAAGGAATGTGATCAAAGACAAAATCGCCGAAAGCCAAAAAGTCTCCTTTCTGATTTTTAGTTATAAACCTGATTCCAATGACCATTAATATGATCCGCGAAACGCAGGAGCAAAAATTGAAGCACTTGCTGGCTTACGTTTCGGCACATTCTCCTTATTACCAGAAGGTTTTTCGGAAGCACGGCGTGGATGTGGACAGCATTGTTTCAATTGCAGATATGGCAAAGCTGCCTTTCACTACGAAGGACGATCTGGCTGCGGCCAATGATGATTTTTTGTGTGTTCCAAAAGGCAGGATCGCGGATTATGTAACGACTTCGGGCACATTAAGCGATCCGGTGGCATTTTATCTAACAGACTCCGACATTGAAAGGCTTGCCGAGAATGAATCCGAATCATTTCGCTGCGCCGATGGGAGCGAGCATGACATTTACCAGCTCATGACCACCATTGACAAGCGGTTTATGGCCGGGCTCGCATACTGGATGGGCGCCCGGAAACTAGGAGCCGGAATGATCCGGGTAGGGCCGGGCGCACCGTTTTTGCAATGGGAATCGATCCAGCGTTTTTCGCCTACCGTTATCATCGCCATCCCCTCGTTCATTCCGCGGCTCATTGATTACGCCATGGCTAATAACATCGATTTCGCCTCTTCCAGCATCAAATCGGTCATATGCATCGGTGAACCGATCCGGAATCCGGATTTTACTTATAATGAACTCGGTAAGCGGATCACTTCACAGTGGGATGTGAAACTTTACTCCACTTATGCGTCAACAGAAATGGGTGCGGCTTTCACGGAATGCAGCGAGGGTAAAGGCGGACATCTGAATGAAGATCTGCTGATCCTGGAAGTGGTTGATGAGCAGGATATTGTGGTTAAAGAGGGTGGGCTTGGAGAGATTGTCATCTCAACATTAGGCGTGGAAGGAATGCCGCTGCTGCGTTACCGGACGGGCGATTTATGCCATGTGCATTACGAAAAATGTGCTTGCGGCCGCACGAGCCCGCGCGTGGGTCCTGTTGTGGGCAGAAAGCAGCAAATGATTAAATTTAAGGGAACGACCATTTTCCCGCCTGCTATTTTCGATGTCCTTGATATGATGCCCGAAATTGACCTTTATCAGGTTGTCGTTGCCAAAAACGAGTTTGGGAATGATGACATTTCGATCCAGTTACCGGATCATCTGGACACTGCCTTTTTTCGGGAAAAACTGCATTCACTATTCAAATCCAGGCTTCGCGTGACGCCGTCATTTGCGTTCACAACCGCTCACGAACTCAACCTCAGAATATACAAACAGGAAAAACGCAAACCTGAAAAATTGATCTATATTTGACGCCTCTATTACCATATAAAAATAAAATTACGAACATGAAAAAGACCATTTACGCAGCAGTTTTTGCCATTGTTGCGATCGGAGCAACAGATACATTTGCTCAGAGAGTCGAGCTGAAAAGCGGAGACATTGCCGTATTATCAGGCCAGAAAACAGTAAACGTTGAATACGATTATTCAGAGTTCGGGGTTGGCAAATTTGCAACTGAAAAAGAATATCTGGACAAGAAATCTGCTGAATACAATGCAAAGGAAGCAGGCAAAGGTGACGCCTGGAAAAAAGCCTGGGTTGATGACCGCAAAAACCGTTTCGAACCCAAATTCGAAGAGCTTTTCAATAAGGGAATGGCTGACAAAGGCCTGCAAGCCGTTCAGTCCCGTCCGGATGCAACTTACACATTGATCGTTCGCACGAAATTCGTTGAGCCTGGCTTTAATGTAGGGGTGATGCGTAAAAATGCCTACGTGGATTACGAAGTGGATCTGGTTGAATCAGCGAATAAATCTGCAAAAGTTGCTCAGCTGAATATGCGCAATGTTCCCGGCGGCCAGTTTGGCGGCTTCGATTTTGACACCGGCGTCAGGATCGCGGAATCTTATGCGAAAGCAGGAAAATCTCTTGCTGCATTTTTGGATAAAAAGCTTTAATAACAATCCAGAGTCACAATTTTAACATCCTTATGTTATGAAAAGCTGTGACTTCCTGCATTCGTTCTCATGCATACTGGCTTTACAAAACCCTATAAGGTTTAAAAAGTAAACAGAATTGCCTATTTTTAAAGTCCATTACCGATACCATAGCATATTTTGTAAGCTGTGATTTGTTCGCCAGATTGGGGGAGCGCTTCACAGCTTACTGTTTAACTGATAACCCATAAACGTGCGGATTTTACCTCTCATTTTCCTGGCGCTCATTACATTATCATTGTCAGGATGCGGAAAAATGCTATATCGGTCGGCTGCAAAAGCATTCAACAAAGGAATCAAAGAGTCGCCCTATGATGCCGTCATCGTTCCCGGCTTTCCGCACAATGGTGAGAAATGGGATATGATCCTGCAAATGCGCATCCACTGGGCACATTACCTTTATTCAAAGGGATACACCAAAAACATTATCTTTTCAGGCTCTGCCGTTGCTACGCCTTATGTAGAAAGTAAGGTGATGGCCAATTATGCACACGCATTAGGCGTACCCCGTGAAAATATTTTTACCGAAGAAAAAGCCGAGCACAGCACGGAAAACGTATACTATTCTTATCGCCTTGGAAAAGACCTGGGTTTTACGAAACTTGCACTCGCTACCGACCCGATCCAGACGAGCTACATGCGCAAATTCATTAAGCGTTTCGACCTGCCGATCGGGCTTCTGCCGACTGTCATCGATACGTTAAAGGGGATGAACCTTTACGAGCCCAAAGTAGACAACACGCTGGCCGTGCGGGAAGGATTTGTGAAGCTGTCGGAAAGGGAAAATTTTTTCCAGCGTTTCAGGGGCACCATGGGCAGATACATTGTCTGGCATGAGGAAGACCTCAAAAAGAAAAAGCACAGAAGGAAGTTTAAAGATAGAATGATACCCGCCTCTTCGGCCAAAAATGAACCTTAAAAGCGTATAATGAAAAAAGAATTGTCGGCAATTGACGCCAAGTATGAAGCACAAAAAATAGCATTTGGTCCCATGTATTTTCAAGCGGTCGTTGCGCTTCGGGAATTGGGCATTTTGCAGTTTATCAGCAACAATCGGAAAGGTGTCAGCATTGAGACGATTATTGAAAAAACCGGTGTGTCGGAGTATAGTGTTACTTTGTTGCTGGAAGCCGCTGAGGTTCTTGGGGTTGTGGAAGTGGAAGACGACATTATTAAAATTTCCAAGATCGGTTTTTTCCTCCTGAAAGACGAAATGACGCGGGTCAATATCAACTTCATGAATGATGTTTGCTATCTCGGTGCAAAAAATATGACCGAAAGCTTCAAAAATGGCAAACCTGAGGGGCTGAAAGTGCTGGGCAACTGGCCGACCATTTACGAGGGACTTTCTGTATTACCGGAGCCAGCGAAAACTTCCTGGTTCGAATTTGACCATTATTATTCGGACAACGCATTTCCCGAAGCATTAAAAATTGTGTTCAGGAACAATCCAAAATTAATTTTTGACGTAGGCGGAAACACAGGTAAATGGTCATTTGCATGCTGCAAGCACGATCCTAATGTCAGGTTAAAAATACTTGACCTTCCAGTTCAGCTGAAAGTGGCACAGGCCAATGCAACGGAGCGGAATTTACTGGACCGCATTAGTTTCCACCCGATTGACCTCCTGGATCGTTCGCAGGAAATCCCGAAGGGCGCTGATGTGATCTGGATGAGTCAGTTTCTGGATTGCTTTTCAAAAGAGCAGATCATTCAGATCCTCGAAAATGCGTGCTATGCAGCTTCCGAAAACACGACGCTCTACATCCTGGAACCCTTTTTCGACAACCAGAATTTCCCGGCTGCTCATCATAGCCTGGTGGCTACATCGCTCTATTTCACAATTATGGCGAATGGAAACAGCAAAATGTATCGTGTGGAAGTAATGAAGGATCTGGCCCGTCAGGCTGGGTTCGAAATCGTGGAAACCTATCCGTTGATCGGCGATAGCTATCATACTATTTTGGAATGCAAAAAACGGGCTTAGGAACATCTGGTTCTGATCATTTGTTTAAGCAATAGTCTACGATTAGTTACATGAAAAGATCCCTGATTATTATCATACTCGTTTGCCTGGCATCCCTGACTACGTTTGGGTTTGTTCAGTCGGAAAAAAAAGATTTTTATAAGGCATTGTCGAGCGGGGAAGAATCCACTATCGATCAGGCGCTTGCAAATCTTGAAAAGGAAAAACCGTCTTCCCGGATCAACGCCTGCAAAGGCGCATTGACAATGAAGAAGGCGGGGTTTCAGAAAAGTGTAAAAGTGAAAGTCAAAACTTTCAAAAAAGGTGCTTATATGCTTGAAGATGAGATTAAAAGTAATCCGGCCAATACAGAATACCGGTTTCTGAGACTAACCATTCAGGAACATGCACCTAAGGTTTTGAAATATAATAAGCAGCTTGACGAAGACAAGCAGGCAGTGATAGCGGGTTTTGGCAAGCTGGACAATGATTTGAAAGCGATTGTTTCCAATTATGCCAAGGATTCCAAGGTGTTGAAAGCGAGTGATTTAAAGTGAGAATTCAGGTAAACAGGAATTGTTGATCAATGGCAAAAATACTAGTCGTAAACTACTCGCAAACCGGACAGTTGAATGAAATCATCGACCAGTTTTTAGCTCCATTCGATCCAAACAGCATAGAGAAGCACCAGATTTTCCCGGTTACACCTTACGTTTTTCCCTGGACTACGGAGGAATTCTTCGATAAGATGCCGGAATGTGTTGAGGAGGACACCATTCCACTAAAATCAATTCCCTACACAGCTGAGCGTTACGACTTGATCGTATTGGGTTATCAGCCCTGGTTTTTGTCCCCTTCGCCACCCGTTACATCCCTGCTTAAAGACCCTACTTTCCAGTCCATCCTGCGCGGCACGCCCGTTGTGACCGTCATAGGAGGAAGAAATATGTGGCTCAATTCGCAGGAGAGTGTTAAAAAGTTAATTAAGAATGCAGGCGGTAAGCTGGTAGGCAACATTCCGCTGATGGACCGGACGTCGAATCTGATCAGCGCATTTACTATTTTACATTGGATGCTAACCGGACGAAAAGACCGAAAATGGAATATTTTTCCACTTCCCGGCGTTAGTGACCAGGATATCCGAAGCGCATCGCAATTTGGCGATATTGTGAACAACGCAGCAGCAAAATCAGATTACGGCAATCTGCAGAACGAGATTCTGGCAACAGGTTTGATCGCGATCCCGACAGACATTCTGTTTATTGAACAACGTGCCAAAAAACTTTTCAGGATCTGGGCAAAGCTGATCAAAACAAAAGGAACGACTCCTGCTAAGCGGAAAAGACTGGTTGGTTTTTTCAAATATTATCTGCTGATCGCCTTGTTTATGGTCGCTCCCGTGATCCTTTTCGTATATAATTTGCTGATCGTGCCTTTTACCGGAAATGCGATTAAGAAGAAAAAACAATACTTTTGTGGTGTAGAAACCAAATAATAATGTCAGACGCATATATTACCAGAATTGCCAAGTTTTTGCCGAATGAGCCCGTTTCCAATGATGAAATGGAAGCATATTTAGGATATATAAATGGAAAGCCTTCCAAATCAAAAGCACTTGTTTTACGTAATAACGGCATAAAAAACAGATATTATGCGCTGCTGAAAGACGGCACAACGACGCATACCAATGCAGAAATGGCGGCGCTGGCGGTAACAAAACTTTTTGAAAAAAATACATCGGAAATAAAGGACGTGGACCTGATCAGTTGTGCTACGTCGAGCCCGGACCAACTGATGCCCTCACACGGTTCAATGGTGCACGGCTACTTGAAAGACACCGGCCCTGTTGAGGTTGTGTCGCCTTCGGGCGTTTGCTGCGCGGGGATGCACGCTTTCAAATATGCCTACATGTCTGTAAAACTGGGCGAAAAGCAAAAAGCGGTGGCCTGTGCTTCCGAAAGGCTTTCTCCTGTTTTGCGCGCGGATCAGTTTGAGGATGAAGTGCAGCAGCTTTTAAGGCTTGAAAAAAATCCTTATCTGGCTTTCGAAAAAGACTTTCTACGCTGGATGTTGTCGGATGGCGCCGGCGCTTTCCTTGTCGAATCCGAGCCCAACAAGTCCGGGATATCATTGAAAATTGATTGGATAGAAGGCTGCTCCTATGCCAACGAGGAGGAGGCATGCATGTATATGGGCGCTGACAAGCAGGAGGACGGTACGCTTAAAAGCTATAAAGATTTTAAAAGTGAGCAGGTCCTGGAACAGTCTGTGTTCAGTATCAAGCAGGATGTGAAGCTTTTAGGAGAAAAAATTGTTAAATTGGGTTTTGCCAAATTAAAAGATATCCTCGACAAACGGGGGATCAGCATGGATGAAGTGAGCTATTTCCTGCCGCACTTGTCCAGCTACTTTTTTGAAAACAAAATCGAAGACTTCTGTAACGAGAACGGCATGCCGATTTCAAAGGAAAAGTGGTATACCAACCTGGTTACCAAGGGCAATGTAGGTTCGGCTTCGATTTATATGATGCTTGAAGAAGTTTTTTACAGCGGGGCACTGAAAAAGGGTGAGAAGATACTTTTAGCAGTTCCCGAAAGCTCCCGCTTCTCTTATATGTTCTGTATGTTGACCGTTTGCTGATCTAATTGCTGATCCATGAAAAAGGAAGACCTTCCACAAGACCCGGGCGCACTGGATAAATTTACCAGGGAAGTATGTTACGTCAAAAATCAGGACGGAAAATACGAAACCGCGTTGAGCAGAGGTTGGGAGGTTAAAAAACAGGCGCTGGATAGCGCATGGGACGATGTGAATGAACGGATAGCGGACGCCAGAAAAGCCGTAGCAAACGGTGAGAAAAGTCCGATCTACTACTATATGGAACTCCGGTTGATGGATCTGTCGGTTCTGTCGGGTTACACAGGTTTTTTTCCTTTTTTTATCAAAAGACATTTAAAACCATCTGTTTTTAAAGGATTAAGCGACCGGAAGCTGGAAAAATATGCCAGCGCATTCGATGTTACATTGCAGGAATTGAAAAATTTTAAAGGTTGATCCAGTGAATATTGATAGCCATACGGATGAGTTCCGCCACGTTCAGACCGCACATTGTGAGAATGGGGTTACCACGGCATTGTTGCGTTATCACGGTCTGGATTTCATGACCGAGCCGCTGGCTTTTGGAATGGGTTCGGGGCTTTTTTACATTCAGATTCCTTTCCTTACTGTTAATAACGGCCCTGCGATTTCTTTCAGGACCATGCCGGGTGCTATTTTCAAGCGGACTTGCAATTCACTTAATGTAGATGTGACGCGGAAAAAATTCTCAAATGTAGCCTCAGCGGAAGCGTTCCTGGACAAAAAAGTCCAGGAAGGCGTCCCGGTGGCCTGCCAGGTCGGCGTTTTTCACCTTACTTATTTTCCAAAAGAATACCGGTTCCATTTCAATGCCCATAACCTGATCGTTTTCGGGCAGGAAGACAATAATTATCTTATCAGTGATCCGGTCATGGAGGATGTGACCACTTTATCCAAGTCGGATCTCAGCCGCGTTCGTTTTGCACAAGGCCCGCTGGCTCCGAAAGGACACATTTATTATCCTGAACGGGTGAAACCGGTGACCGATGACATGATCCGTAAAGGGATTGTAAAAGGAATCCGTCGGAATGTGCGTGATATGCTCAAAATTCCGGGCAGCTTTGCCGGCGTGGATGGCATCAGGCACACAGCGGGGCATATCCGCAAGTGGCGCGATAAGCTTGGGCTGAAAAAAGCCAGCCTTTATCTGGGTCAAATTGTTCGGATGCAGGAAGAGATCGGCACAGGCGGAGGCGGTTTTCGGTTCCTATACGGTGCATTTCTGGAAGAAGCGTCCGCTTACATGCAGGATGATCGTTTGTCGGCTGTTTCTGAGGACTTTACCAAAGCAGGCGACATGTGGCGCGCGAGTGCGATCAAAATGGCGGGCGTTTACAAAGGCCGGTTGACGGAACAAAAAGATTTTGATGAAATAGCCGATATGCTGGTTGATATCAGATTGGTAGAGAAAGAAGCGTTTCAGAAACTATCGCGCATGAGTCTTGGTAAATGAGCATTACGATATGACCGAACCGGTTAGCATTGAAATACAAAACGTTTCTAAAAAATATAAAACTGCGCAGGAAAACAGCCTTACCGACGTCTCCCTGAACATTGGTACGTCTGATATTTTTGGCTTGCTGGGACCTAATGGGGCCGGCAAGACAACATTGATCTCGATCCTTTGCGGCATAATCCCGCCATCTTCCGGAACGGTTAACTTTTACTACCAAAACCAATTTATTTCCGAACAGGAACGCAAAAGCCATATTGGGTTTGTTCCTCAGGAATATGCTTTCTACCAGGAACTTACGCCGCGGCAAAACCTGGATTACTTCGGCGCCATGTATAACCTGGGCAGGGAAGAGCTTGAAGCGCGTCGGGAAGATCTGCTGGAAATTTTGGGATTGGCCCGGTTTGCGGATAAAAAAGTCGGGTCGTTTTCAGGCGGGATGAAACGCCGGGTTAACCTCGCGATCGGCATTATTCACAAACCCGATATCCTTTTTCTGGACGAGCCCACAGTGGGGGTCGATGTGCAAAGCCGCAATGCGATCATCCGCTATTTGCAGGAAATAAATAAGGCCGGGACGACCATCATCTACACTTCCCACCACATGTCCGAAGCAGAGGAATTCTGCAAGCACATTGCGCTCATTGACCATGGTAGGGTTATTGCTAAAGGCGACCTTACAGATCTGAGGAAAACGCATCACGCTCCTAATCTGCAATCATTATTTATCAAACTGACAGGGGAGGAGTACAGGGATTAATATGTTCAAGGTTTTTTCATCATTACGTAAAGAATATCTGCTGCTGATCAACGACAAGGTTGGCCTGGCGCTGATGTTCCTGATGCCGCTGCTGCTGGTATTTATCATTACCATTATCCAGGATAGTGCGTATAAAATGGTGAATGAGAACCAGATCCCGCTGCTCGTGGTCAATCACGACGCGGGTAAGGAAGGTGATAAGCTTGTTGACCTTCTCAAAAAATCCGGCCTTTTCAAGATCGATTCGCAGGATGCGGTTGCTGAAAAGTCGTTGAAATCCGAATTATTATCAAGAGGAAAATTGATCGGGTTATACATTCCTAAAACATTTTCCTCGGGGCTTGAAAGCAATGCAGCCGATGTAAGTAACATTCTGATGGACGATCTGGGGCTGGAACGTGATTCAGTTAACACGGAGAAGGTGTCGATGCCGACGCTATCTTTTTATAATGACCCGGTTTTGCAGGAAAATTACAGCTTTTCGATCATGGGCATTATTCAATCCTACATGAGTGTTATTGAAAATTCGCTGATGATCGACCGGATGTACTCAACCATGGACCTGGGTGGACAGTCGGAAGAACTGAAAAGGAAAATGATCTCCAACCGGGTTAAGATCAATCAGATCGTGGCCAGCAACAATAACTCGACGGCTATTCCCAATTCTACACAGCATAATGTGCCTGCCTGGACGATTTTTGCCATGTTTTTTATGGTCGTCTCGCTTGGCAGTAACATTGTAAAAGAGCGCATTAACGGCAGTTTTCTGCGACTGAAAACCATGCCTACGACATTTATGCTGGTGATGTTTAGTAAAATGGCCATTTACGTGCTGGTAGCAGTGGTGCAGGTAGCATTGACATTTTCCATGGGAATATGGATACTTCCCGAGCTCGGACTTCCCAAACTAACCATTCCTACTAACCTTTTTGCATTCGCCTGCGTGATCCTGATCAGCAGCATGGCCGCCGTGAGTTATGCATTGATGATCGGCGCCTATGCACGGACCGAGCAGCAGGCAAATGGTTTCGGAGCGATTTCCATTATTATTTTCGGGGCAATAGGCGGTATCCTGGTGCCTACATTCGTTATGCCTGGTTTTATGCAGTTTGCCAGCAACTTTTCACCTCTGCACTGGTGCCTGGAAGGTTTCTACATTCTTTTCCTCAAAGGCGGAAGCTGGCAGGAGCTCAAAAATGTCTTCGCCTTTTTAGGGATATTTATCCTGCTTTGTCAACTTGCCACTTATTTTAAGCTTAGGATGGAAAGAATTATTTAAGTTTGAATTCAGAAAAGAAATTATGGACATAGAAAGTTTAAAACCCGTCATTAAAGGTCAGATTGTACAATATTTGAATTTACTTGACATTAATCCGCAGGACATTAAGGATGACGAACCCCTTTTCGGAGGCGACCTGGGCCTGGATTCAATTGATTCGCTGGAACTGGTGGTGCTTCTTGAAAGAGAGTACGGGATCAAAATCACCAATCCTGCCGAGGGAAGAAAAATCCTTGTGGATGTAAACCACATGGCTGAATACATTTTAGCAAATACAAAAACGGCCTGAATATGAAAAAGGTGTTGGTGACCGGAATGGGCATTATATCAGCCATTGGTGAAAACCTTTCGGAGAACCACGCCAGTTTGCGCCAGGGAAAAACGGGCATTACCGCCGCAGCACATTTTGATTCCCGCTATGCCGCATTACTTCCTTTCGGTGAAATTGCGTGCAGCAACGAACGGCTGAAGGAAATGCTCGGTTTGCAGGATAGCGTAGGTTACACGCGCACCGATCTGCTTGCTACCAAGGCATTCGACGAGGCAATTAAAGACGCTAATCTTTCCGCAGACCAGCTTTCATCTTTTGATACAGCATTCATCTCCGCAACAACAGTCGGCGGAATGTGCCTCACTGATCAGCTCTATGAAGATGCCAATCTGAAAACGAGCGGATCGGAATATCTGGAATCATACAATTGCGCAGCGCACACCATTACATTACTCGAAAAGTATAACATCAGAGGCTTTTCCGACACCATTAACACAGCCTGTTCGTCATCTGCCAATGCCATTTTAATGGGCGCGCGACTGATCCGGTCCGGACGGGCAAAAAGGGTTATCGTCGGCGGCGTGGATAGTCTTGCCAAATACACGGTTAATGGTTTCAATTCGCTTAAAATCTTATCTGCTTCCGCGTGTAAGCCATTCGATGAAAACCGGGATGGGCTTAATCTGGGAGAAGCGGCGGCTTATCTTGTGCTGGAAGCGGAGGACGTCGTTGGTGATAAACGCGTTTATGCGGAAGTCGCCGGATATGGCAATGCAAATGATGCGCATCACCCTTCGGCCATGTCCGACGATGCCATAGGCGCCATGCTCTCCATGCGTGAAGCCATCGAATCGGCGGGGATTGGCTTCAATCGCATCGACTATATCAATGCCCACGGAACGGGGACGCCCAACAATGATGAAGTTGAGCTAACCGGAATGTCGCGGTTATTCGAAGAAATTCCGCCTTTTAACTCTACCAAATCTTACACGGGGCATACATTAGGAGCGGCTGGTGCGGTGGAGGCCATTTTCAGCATATTAAGCATCGTCCACGATGAGATTTTCCCGAGTTTACACGTGGAAACGGCCATGAGCTCACACAAGGCGCAACCGGTTGCTGCATTGATTCAGGATAAAAAAGTGGCCTATGCGCTTTCCAACTCGTTTGGCTTCGGAGGAAATTGCACTTCCCTTGTTTTTGGAAGCGTAAATTAAGCGTCCTAGGATTGCATGAGTTCTTTCAGGATCTTTTGTGCGGCAATTGAGATGATGGTTCCGGGGCCGAAAATGCCTTTAACACCCGCATCATAAAGAAACTGATAATCCTGCGCCGGAATAACGCCACCGGCAATCACCATAATGTCTTCCCGGCCAATGTTTTTAAGCTCGGCGATGAGTTCCGGGATAAGTGTTTTGTGACCTGCTGCCAGACTCGATGCGCCGATTACATGGACATCATTTTCTGCTGCTTGTTTGGCGACTTCCTGAGGCGTCTGGAAGAGCGGGCCAATGTCCACGTCAAAGCCGAGGTCGGCGAAGCTCGTTGCAATCACTTTGGCCCCTCGGTCATGGCCGTCCTGGCCCATCTTTGCAACCAATATCCGTGCACGCCGGCCATCCATTTCCGCAAACTGATCAGACAATTGCAGCGCTGCCCGGAAATTTTCATCATCCGAAGCTTCTGCCTGATAAACACCCGAAACAGACCGGATGGTTGATTTATAACGTCCGAATTCCTTTTCCATCGCATCAGAAATTTCACCCAATGTAGCCCTTTTGCGCGCCGCCTCGATGGCCAGCGCCAACAAATTTACAGACATGTCCTTGCCGCCCTTTTGCTTGCAGGCTTCCGTGATAGCATTCAGCGCCAATGCAACTGCCTGCGAATCTCGTTCCTCTTTTATTTTATTCAAAGAAGCGATCTGCGACAGCCGAACTGCCTGGTTATCAATCTGTAAAATGTCAAATGTCTCCTTGCTTTCTGTTTTGAATTTATTAACCCCCACAATAATGTCCTTGCCCGAATCAATGCGGGCCTGCTTTTTTGCCGCTGCTTCTTCGATCCGCATCTTCGGCAGTCCGGTTTCTATGGCTTTGGTCATGCCGCCGAGTTTTTCTACTTCCTCAATCAGCTGCCAGGCCTTTTCTGCGAGCTCTTTTGTCAGATCCTCGACATAATAGGAGCCGCCCCATGGATCCACGGCCTTGCAAAGATCCGTTTCATGCTGAATAAAAAGCTGTGTATTGCGCGCAATGCGGGCAGAGAAGTCGGTGGGAAGCGCCATGGCTTCGTCGAGCGAGTTGGTATGCAGCGATTGCGTGTGCCCCATGACGGCGGCCATGGCCTCAATCGTTGTCCGGGTAACATTGTTATACGGATCCTGTTCGGTAAGGCTGTAACCGCTTGTTTGGCAATGTGTCCTTAATGCCAGCGATTTTTCATTTTTGGGATTAAACTGATTTACAATCTTTGACCAAAGCAGCCGTCCCGCACGCATCTTGGCGATTTCCATGAAATGATTCATCCCTATGCCCCAGAAAAATGACAGCCTGGGTGCAAAATCATCAATCGCGATGCCCGCGTTCAGCCCGGTCCTGATGTATTCCAATCCGTCTGCAAGCGTATAGGCAAGCTCAATGTGCGCGGGCGCGCCCGCTTCATGCATGTGATAACCGCTGATGCTGATGGAATTGAACTTTGGCATGAAACGGGAAGTATAGGCAAAAATATCGCCCACAATCCGCATGGAAGGCGCTGGGGGATAAATGTAGGTGTTCCGGACCATGAATTCCTTCAAAATGTCATTCTGAATGGTTCCTGACAATAACTCAGGCTTAATGCCCTGCTCTTCCGCAGCCACAATAAAAAAGGCCATAACCGGAATAACAGCCCCATTCATGGTCATGGAAACCGACATTTGATCCAGCGGAATTTGGTCAAAAAGCATTTTCATATCCTCCACCGTATCAATCGCAACACCGGCTTTGCCCACATCGCCGGTGACACGCGGATGATCCGAATCATATCCTCGATGCGTGGCCAGATCAAATGCAACAGAAAGGCCTTTCTGGCCAGCGGCAAGGTTGCGCTTATAAAATGCATTGGAATCGGAAGCAGTCGAAAAGCCGGCATATTGACGAATTGTCCACGGTCGTTCCAGATACATGCTCGCATAAGGCCCACGTACGAACGGTGGAATTCCGGCTTCGAATGCTAAATGTTCGGCGTCTTCGAGATCATTTTGGTTATAAATGCTTTTTAATCTGATTCCTTCTGAGGTAAACACAGATTTGCCAGCCCGTTCCTCTGGCTGAGCGGATTCGTTATGATGGGTCGTCTGAATGTTCCTGAAATCCGGTTTCATGGCTTTGATGCGGTTAACACGGATGCTTCGGAACCTCCCGATTCTTCCATTTCCAAAAACAACTCCCAAGCCCTGGCGGCCATATCCAGGGACATTTTTTCGAGCATGTATGAGCCCGCCGCCGGATCCGCAACATACGTCAATGCACTTTCGTGGGCAAGAATGGAGGATACATTGCGCGCGATCCGTGCTGAAAAGTCACTTTGCTTGTTGGCTGATTCATCGTATGGCCTCACTGTCAATGCATTGCATCCACCCATTACTGCGCTCATGGCCTCGGAGGCAGAGCGGATCATGTTGGTGTAAGGCTCGGATGCGGCATCATTAAATGTTGATGTTTGCGCTTGTATAAATGGCGTGCAAAGCTCAGCAGGCAGTTGATAGGCGTTTGAAACTTTTCGTAATAAAAACCGGAATGCTCTTAATTTGGCGATTTCCGAAAGGAAGTTGGTGCCAATGGAAATGGAGAAAAGGGCGCGGTTGAAGGCCGTTAACGGTGAAATCCCTCTGTCTGTAAGCAGATCCAGGTAATTGACAGTGGCCGAAATCAGCATGGCCAGTTCCTGCACTGGTGTCGCGCCATTGTTGTGAAATAAATGACCCTCAACCATATAGGCCCGAAATTCCCGCATGTTGCGGCTTTGGTTTAGAACAGAAATAATAGCGTCAATGCTGTTACCAATTGATTTTCCCGTGCGCATCTGGTGGGCGACCGGGTCGAATGCGATGCCGCCTTTAAGATAATAACCGGCGTTTTTGGATATTTCCTTGAAAACGTCCGTAGCATTTTCCTGTGTTTGAAAATAAATAGCGGTGTCGCTTAACCGGATTCCGTGAAGCAATTTCGGGAATTCACAATGTGCTATGCTGGCATTTCCAAGGTCCAGCATAATCGCATCTGCGCCGTTTTCCAGGGCATGCTTCATGGCTGCATTGGTTGCGCGCGGTTCTGAGAATTTCACCATAGGCAAGTTTTGCCAGCCTGGTGTTTTTTTCTGACAAGCCTGCATAGACGCCATTTTTTCAGGAGCAATTTCCGATCGCGTCACATAAGGTTCCAAATGCAGATCAGCCCCGATTGTCCAATCAGATAGTGTTTTAAGCCTTCCTTTCAATTCTTTGTCAGCCCGTTGTTCCCAGGCGTTTTTATCGGAAGGGCTGAATTCTGGGAAGTTAAGGACAGCCATTTCTTGACGGATAAGGTGGAAGTGAGCGATTTTTGCTTGCAAACAAAGCTACAAATTTGAAGTTACTTTTTCAGTTGTCGGGGCAAACCGTTCCTTCGGCGGATCAGGAACATAAAGTCATGCGATTTT